>JBGCED010000045.1:0-10358 GCA_045106055.1 Alphaproteobacteria bacterium | reverse complement strand
CGCCGCCTTTCGCTTTTGCGGGCTTTATCGCCTTATTGGCTTTAACAGCAATAGATAATTAATTGTTCGGCACGATATCGCCTTGCTTTAGTCCTAATGCTTGGGCAAGGCTTGCGCCAGTTTGCGGGGATTTTGATGGGCGTTGCAGCATATCTAAAATAAGCGCGCCCTTGCTGCATTTTATGGTTAAGGGATCAAGGCTAATCACCTGCCCTGCCTTCATTTGCGCTTCATAAGATGCATAAGGCGCAAGCGATAAGGCTTTGATTTTAATGCGTTCTTGCTGATAATCAAAAGACAATAAAGGCCAAGGGGTAAAGGCGCGAAACCGCTGATCATACTGATTTGCTGTTTCCTTAAAATCAATCAAAGCCTCTGATTTGTGTAATTTATGGGCGTAGCTTGCTTGATCATGCGCTTGGGCGATCGGGGTGATTTTCCCCGCGACATGATCCATCAAGCATTGGGGCAGCAATTCACTGCCAAGCTCGGCTAGTTTCACCCCAAGCGTCAAGCTGGTATCCGTATTTTGAATCGGAATTACTGCTTTTTGAAGCATTTCCCCCGTATCAAGCCCTTTATCCATTTGAATCAGGGTAACGCCTGTATCCTTATCCCCTGCTTCAATCGCGCGCTGTATCGGCGCAGCCCCGCGCCAACGGGGCAATAATGAACCATGAATGTTAATCGCGCCAAATTTCGCGCAATCAATGATTGATTGCGGCAATAATAAACCATAAGCAACCACAATTAAAAAATCGGGCGCTTGATCTTTGATAAATTGTTGCTGCTGATCGGATTTAAGGCTTGTGGGGGTAAGCAGCGGAAGATCATGTTCAAGCGCGCATTCTGCAACGGGTGTTTGCGTTAATTTCTGCCCCCTGCCGCTTGCCCTTGCAGGCTGCGAAAACACGCATGACACATCAAATTGCTGATCTTGTGACAGCAAGGCGCGCAGCGCAGGCACAGCAAAATCACTGCTGCCCATAAAGATCAATCGTAATTTAGGGGTTTCCATCATACATCAAAATTCAGATTGCATTTCGCGAATATCATCAGGCCATGTGGATTTTATATAATGAATGATCCGCCATATTTGATGATCCGATAAAATACCATCATAGGACGGCATATTTGATTGCGGGTCATGCGCTCCCAATTTTTTCATATAGCCCTTGCCGCCAAGCTTGGTATAGGCAAATAAAACATCATCGGGATGATGCCAGCTATGCCCGCTTACATCATGCGGCGGGGCGGGCATTGTGCCATCTGGATTTGGGGTTTGCCAATTTGGTTCGCCCTGAAGCTTTATGCCATGGCAGCTGGCACAATGATCAAGATATAGTGATTCCCCCTGTTTAAAGTCATCATCATTCATTGCTTCATAGGCATATTTTAAAGGGGCAAGCCCATCAAGCGCATAAAGATTCCCCGCCCCATAAACAGCCATCATTGCAGCAAAGAAAAATGCCTTAATGCTTAAAGCCCGCATTTAATTTTCCAATTAAACATCTGATTAAACATCTGATTAGACATGGGTAATATCAACATAGGCATTCATAATCAGGTTTGGATCTTCGATTAATTTATCTTTCCATTCCCCAAGCGGGATGCGGTTTTGAATAAGCCCGCGAATAACCCCAATATGATCGGTGCGCCCCAGCGTTTGCGCGCCAATTAAAACATCATCTTGAAATTCCAACCTTGTATAGCGAAATTGATCGGCATCAAGGCGAATGGCTTGCTGACCGCCCTCAACCCCGTCCCATTTGCCAAAGCTTGCTGAAATAAGTCCCAGCGTATCCAGCACATTTAACCCCAGCGATCCTTGATATTTAGTGCGTTTCCCCAGCATATTTAACGCGGCAATTCGTGCGTGATCCACCGCCACGGGCTGAATCGCGTGAACGCTCCATTGATCAATTGAAAAATCGCGCACTTCGGCAACATCGCCAATCGCATAAATATCTGGAACGGAGCTTTCCATATAATCATCAACATGAATGCCTTGTGCAATCTTAATGCCTGTATCCGCGACGCAATCGGCGTTGGGCTTTACCCCTGCGGCAACCACCAACAAATCAGCCTCTAAGGTTGATCCATTATCAAGATCAATTTCCAGCCCATTTTTTCCCTGTTTTACCTGATTAATTTTGGTTGAGGTTTCAACATCAACGCCCTTTTGCGCGCACCATGTCTTGATTAAATTGCCGCAAGTTGAATCAAGCATTCTTGGCACCATACGATCCCCCATTTCAACCACGGTTAAATGCACATCCCGCTCGGCTAAGGCTTCAAGAATGATACACCCAATGAAGCCCGCCCCCATCAACACAACTTTTGCGCCTTTGGTTGCGCGTTGTGCGATATTTCTTGAATCTTCCAAGGTCCAGCAATGATGGATATTGGGCAAATCAAGCCCTTGAATTGGCGGTTTAATCGGGTGCGATCCTGTGGCAACGCATAATTTTTCATAAGCAATAACATTGCCATTATCCAAGGTTAATGTTTTTGCCGCCGCATCGGTTTTCATCACCCGCGAATGGATAATATCAATGCCTTTTGATTCGTAATAATGATCTTCTTTGCGTAAATATGTTCCTGCCTCATCAATATTTTCAACCAGCAAATAAGGGATTGCCATGCGTGAATAAGGCGGCTCGTTCTCGCCGCCAATTAATAATATGCTGCCCCCCGCCCCATGATCTGACAAGGTTTCCGCAGCCACAACCCCCGCAGGGCCCGCACCAATGATCACAAATTTATAATCATGCGATGAATTGGTTGAATTTGATATATTGGTCATTAAAATTCCTTCCCCTGCTTGATGTGTAAATCAAACTATAGCAAATCCCGCCGATAATTCAAAACCTGTTTCATCGGCGCTTACTTAATTTTGTGGCTTTTTAATGGAATTAAGCTTGGTTGGCGGTTTTCGAACCTGATTTGGCTGATTTAAATTTTGTGGGTTTGGATTTTGTGGATTGGGGGCTTGCTGATCAGGCCCAGGCGCGGGACTTTCCGCTTTTTCTGAAAATAATTTTGACAGGCGCGTGAAATCTTGACCCATATTTGCTTTTTCATCCTTGGATTGGGCAATAAAGCTTTCCAAATCATCATGATATTTAATGGCATCATCAACATTTTGATCCGATCCAGTCCGATATGCCCCCAGCCGTATAAGCTCCGCCATATCATCATAAGCCGCCATTAATTGCTTGGCGCGAACAATCAATTTTTGATCTTCTGGATCATTGCATGCTGGCATTGTGCGCGATACCGAGCGTAACACATTGACCGCAGGGAAGCGGTTGCGATCCGCGATTGAACGGTCAAGCACAATATGCCCGTCCAATATTCCGCGCACCGCATCTGCAATTGGTTCATTATGATCATCGCCATCCACCAGCACTGTAAATAAGCCTGTAATCGTTCCCTGCCCTGCGCAAGGACCAGCCCTTTCCAACAAGCGCGGCAGCTGGGAAAATACAGAAGGCGTATAGCCTTTGGTGGCGGGCGGTTCGCCAACAGACAAGCCAATTTCACGAAGTGCCATTGCAAAACGAGTGACAGAATCCATCAAGACCAGCACATCTTTTCCCAAATCACGAAAATATTCGGCAATGGATAAGGTAACAAAGGCCGCATCGCGGCGCATCAGCGAGCTTTCATCGCCCGTTGCAATCACCACGACCGAGCGTTTAAGCCCCTCTTCACCCAGATCGCCTTGAATAAATTCTTGAACCTCGCGCCCGCGCTCTCCAATTAGCCCAATCACGATGATTTCCGCTTCGCTATGTTTTGCCAGCATCCCCATCAACACCGATTTTCCAACGCCTGAGCCTGCAAATATCCCCAAACGCTGCCCCCTGCAACAGGTGGTGAAGCTGTTTAGCACCCGAACGCCCAAATCAATTTTTTCGCCAACCCGCTGCCTAGAATGGGCAGGGGGCGGCTTATTTCGAATCAAGACCCCCATATCGCCTTGCTGTAAATTGCCTTTGCCATCAATTGGTTTTCCAAAACCATTTACAACCCTGCCAAGCCAGCTTTCATGGGGGTGAATCACGGGGTTTGATGCTGAAAACCGCACCCGATTGCCAAGCCCAATTCCCGATAAATCATTATAGGGCATGGCAAGCGCATGACCGCCGCGAAAGCCAATTACCTCGCAAGTTACGCTTTGCCTTCTGCCCAGCAAATCCAAGCGATCGCCAATCGATAAAAATCCCTGCATGCCATTAATTTCAACCAGCATCCCTTGAATGCCTGACACTGTGCCATATAAAACCTTATCATTAATGGCACTGATTTCATCCACCAAATGCGATAAATAAACACTCATCCCGTTTTTCCATCTTGAGTGGCAGTATTTTGAAAATGCCCGCCCGATAAATGATGACGATAAGGGCTTGTTGGATAAGTTCCAAGCGGCTTTACCCGATTTGAGAAATATTGTAATTCTTCCAAAGCTTGCGCAATCATTGATTGCGCAGGATGCCCTTCAATTTCAATATAAAAGCTAGAGCGGCTTTGATCGCTAAGCGAGACATAGCTTTCAAGCCGAATAATATTAATTTGGCGGGTTGCAAAGCTGCCAAGACATTTATAAAGCGCGGCTGGCACTGATCTTGTATCCAGATAAAGGCTGGTTAAAAATTCATGGCTTACATCATAAACAGGCTCTTGCGGGCGATGCGATAGGATAATAAAGCGCGTCACATTATCCAAGCGATCTTCCATTCTTGCGCGCAATAATTCAAGTCCGTAAATTTCGCCCGCAATGGCGGATGATAACACCCCAACATGGCTAAGCTTACTGGATGCAAGATCGCGCGCTGCCCCTGCCGTATCCGATGTTGGCACAGCATTCACCCCAAGCCCGTTTAAATTCACCCTGCATTGGGATAATGCCTGTTCATGGCTTCTAACTTCTTTGATATCCTCAAACCGCGATCCTTTAATCCCCCACAGGCAATGATTGATCGGCAAAAAATATTCCCCCACAATATAAAGCCCTGATTCTGGTAGCAAATGATGAACATCGCTTACCCGCCCCCCAAGCGAATTTTCAATCGGAATTGCCGCAAAATCGGCGTTTCTGGATGCCACCATCTTAAAAGCTTCATCAAAATTTTGGCATGAAATCGCAGCCGCATCAGGGAATAAAGTGCTGCAAGTAAGATGTGAATAAGCCCCTGGAACGCCCTGATATGCAACATTTTTCACATGATCAATCGATAGATGGCTTAATTCAGGATGCATGATGTTAATCTTTCTTTTAAATATAGTGATTAAAGCAATATCAAGATTTGCTGAACATTAAAAGCCTCTATGGTTAAAATTTTACCCTAGGGTGGGCATGGTAAATTGCGGATCTTCGCGTAAACCAGACGGCCAGCGCACCGTTGCGGTTTTAAGCTTGGTGAAAAAGCGAATCCCCTCCATGCCATGCATGGCATGATCACCAAAAATGGATGATTTCCAGCCGCCAAAGCTGTGAAACGCCATCGGCACAGGAATTGGCACATTAACGCCCACCATACCAACCTCTATATCGCGGATAAAATTACGCGCTATATCGCCGTCACGGGTGAAAACAGCCGTGCCATTTGCATAATGATGCTGATGGATTAAATCAACCGCAGCCTTATAATCAGGCTTGCGCACCACGCTTAATACGGGGCCAAAAATCTCTTCTTTCCAGACGCTCATATCCTCGGTCACATGATCAAGCAGCGTGCCGCCAATATAAAATCCATCCTCATAGCCTTGCATGCTTTGCTTGAAATTTCGTCCATCCACCACCAATTTTGCGCCTTGCTGTTCGCCTTGATCAATATAGGCTGCGACCTTATCCAAATGCGCTTTGGTGATCAAGGGGCCCATTTGCGAATCAGCCTCTTTCGCAGGACCAATTTTTAAGGCTTCAATTTTGGGGGTTAAGCGCTTTACCAATTCATCAGCGGTTTTCTTCCCAACAGGAACAGCAACCGATATTGCCATACAGCGCTCTCCTGCAGAACCATAAGCAGCGCCCATCAGCGCATTTACCGCCATATCCATATCGGCATCAGGCATAATGATCATGTGATTTTTTGCCCCGCCCAAAGCTTGCACCCGCTTGCCATTTTGTGTGCCTGTTTCATAGATATATTTGGCAATTGGGGTTGATCCCACAAAGCTTATTGCCTTAATGTCTGGGTGGTGCAGCAGCGTATCCACCGCCAATTTATCGCCCTGCACCACATTAAATACCCCATCTGGCAGCCCCGCTTGCTTTAATAAATCAGCAAGATAAAGCGATGCGGATGGATCGCGTTCTGATGGTTTTAACACAAAGCAATTCCCCGTTGCCAGTGCCATCGGGAACATCCACATTGGCACCATGACGGGAAAATTAAACGGGGTAATGCCCGCAACCACGCCCAAGGCTTGGCGTATATTATAGCTATCAACGCCCGTTCCGACTTGATCGGAAAAATCTGATTTTAGCAAATGCGGCATCCCAACCGCAAATTCCACGACTTCAAGCCCGCGCGTAACCTCGCCCAGCGCATCTTCATGGGTTTTGCCATGCTCGTTTGAAATAATTTCCGCCAAGCGATCTGCATGATCCCAGATCAGCATTTTAAACCGATCCAAAATGCGCGCGCGTTTTAAAACAGGAAATTGCGACCATGCTGGAAAAGCTGCTTTGGCGGCGGCAACCGCCGCATTAACCTCTGCCTGCGATGCCAGTGCAACCTGATTTTCAGCCTTTCCCGTTGCTGGATTAAACACAGCTTGCTGGTTTCCAGATGATGATTCTATGGCTGAATTATTAATCCAATGTGAAATGAGTGACATCAAAAGCTCCTTATATCTTTAATGAATTTTTAGCATTATACAGGTTTTTTCGTATAAAGCTTGCCCGTAATTTATTTTTTCGAATTTGCATAAATCCCAGCGCGGGCGGTTTTTGATTAATAAGCTGTTTTAAAATTTTGCCATAAAATGATTTTTTTGCAAGCTGATTTTGAATTTTCCCCAGCCGCGCCCGATAATCATCCGGATCACGCGGCATGATCGCAATCGGCATTAAGGATAAAATATCTTCAAAGCGATGCCATTTTGAGAGCTGGCACAAATTATCGCTGCCAATTAAAAAGATGAATTTTACTGTTTTTGGAGAATGCTGCTTTAACGAGCATAGCGTTTTTTGTGTATGACAATGCCCAATCCGCAATTCAAAATCACTGACTTTAATAAAAGGATAAGGCTTGGTAATGCGCCTTGCATCCGCCATGCGCGTTTCAAAATCCGCCATGTCGCGGCGCGGCTTTAAGGGATTTTGCGGGGACACTAGCCACCAAACCTCATCCAGTCCCAATATTTGGATTGCGGCTTTTGACACCGCAATATGCCCAAGATGCGCGGGGTTGAATGATCCGCCCAATAATCCAATTTTTGGCTTTAACAGGTTTTTATAGGGATAGCAGTGCGCTTTTTTATCCTGCAACATCCGTTATGATGGCCTGCATTGACCATCACCGCGCACGCGATATTGAAAGCAGCATAATTGATTGATGCCAATTGGGCCCCTTGCATGAAGTCTGCCCGTTGCAATGCCAATCTCTGCGCCCATGCCAAATTCACCGCCATCTGCAAATTGAGTTGATGCATTATGCACCACAATCGCCGAATCAATATTTTCAAAGAAATAATCGGCTGCGGCTTGATCTTCGGTTATAATCGCATCCGTGTGATCCGAACCATGCTGATCAATAAATGTGATTGCGGCATCGACGCCATCCACAATTTTGATTGCCAAGATCGCATCCAGAAATTCATTGCCATAATCCGCGTCGGTTGCGGCATTTAAGCTTGGCACAATCGCCAAGCTTGCTTTATCGCCGCGAAGTTCACAGCCAAGCTTTGTTAATTGATCGGCAATTAAGGGTAAAAATTTATTGGCAATCGCGCGATCAACCAGCAAGCATTCGGCTGCCCCGCAAATGCCAGTACGGCGCATTTTTGCATTTACAACAATGTCCAATGCTTTATCAATATCCGCTTTTTCATGCACATAAAGATGCACAATCCCGTCAAGATGCGCCAACACAGGCACTTTTGCTTGGGTAATTACCCGCTGGGTAAGGCTTTTCCCGCCGCGCGGCACAATCACATCAATCAAACCATAAGCTTCAAGCATCGCACCCACCAGCGCGCGATCCGTATCCTTAATGATCTGCACAGAATTTGGGTCAAGCCCCGCTTGTTTCAGCCCTTCTTGGATAAGATCACCAATTGCAATCGCACTGTTAATCGAATCTGAACCGCCGCGTAAAATGACGGCATTGCCTGATTTCAAGCAAAGCGCAGCAGCATCAACGGTTACATTTGGTCTGCTTTCAAAAATCACGCCGATCACGCCAAGCGGGGTTGCAACCCGCTCTATATCCAGTCCATTCGGGCGTTGCCATTTTGATAAGATTTTGCCCACAGGATCATCCATTTTCGCGATCATCCGCACGCCAGCTGCCATTGCGGTCACGCGCGCTGGGTCAAGCGCCAAGCGATCAAGCGCGGATTTGCTTAAGCGTTTTTCAATCCCCGCTGCCATATCTTGCGCGTTGGCTTCCAAGATTGCAGCGCTGTTATTTTCCAATAAATCCGCAATATGGGTTAAGGCTTTGGCGCGTGCCTTACCGCCAGCCTTTGCAAGGTGGCGCATCGCGATTCTGGAATCCTTGGCGATGCTTTCAATCAAATTTTGTGAATTGCTGCTCATCATCTTGTATTTCTGTGTTTTTTTGAAATTAATGATTTTTCCATTCTGGCTTGCGCTTTTCAACAAAGGCCGCCATGCCTTCTTTTTGATCTTCAAGTGCAAAGGTTGCATGGAACATTCTGCGTTCAAACATCAGCCCTTCTTTTAAACTATGTTCATACGCTTTATTGACCGATTCCTTCGCCATCATCACCACAGGCTGCGACAGGGATGCGATTTTGCCCGCAATTTTAAGCGTAGCCTCTTTTAATTGATCCGCAGGAACAATCCTTGCGACCATGCCAGCTTGTTCTGCTTCTTTTGCGTCCATCATGCGCCCTGTTAGCACCATATCCATGGCTTTTGATTTTCCAATCAGGCGGGTAAGCCGCTGCGTTCCGCCTGCGCCTGGAATTGTGCCGATGGTGATTTCAGGCTGCCCAAATTTAGCATCCTCGCTTGCAATGATAAAATCGCACATCATCGCAAGTTCGCACCCGCCGCCAAGTGCATAGCCAGAAACCGCAGCAATCACGGGCTTGCGGCATTTTGTAAGATGTTCCCAGCTGGTTGTGATAAAATCTTCGCTGTAAACTTGTTGAAAATCCTTTGCTGCCATTTCCTTAATGTCTGCGCCCGCAGCAAATGCTTTTTCAGAACCGATGATTATAATCGCCCCGATTGCAGCATCCTGTTCAAAGGCTTTCAAGGCTTCCGTCAGCTCATCCATCAATGCAGCGCAAAGCGCGTTTAACGCCTTTGGGCGATTAAGTGTAATCACCCCCACAGATTGCTCGGTTGAAACCAAAATATTTTCATATTTCACATCATATGCCACAGCTTTTATCCTTATGAATATTTAATATTAACCTGTTAGAAACAACTGGTAAAACATTCATCCCGCCATGTCAATATATGGTTGCGGATATAAGGGTAAGCATCTATATCTAAGCCTTGTTCAAGAAACAGCAACAAGATAAAAATGGGCAATCATGGTGATTATGGATTTGTCTATCGCAAAGACCCTAATTTTCCGCAAGATGATCTGACATGGTTTTTGCTGGAGAAAGCATAAATCTGGATCAAGACATTATGAAGAAGCTGCTTAAAATCATATTTAGAGCCGATGCTTCAAATGATATTGGTTCAGGACATGTCATGCGCTGCCTTAGCCTTGCAGATATCTTCAAGCGTAATAAGCATGAAACTTTATTTTTATGCCGCCAGCATAAGGGGCATTTGATGGGTTTAATTGCTGAAAAAGGGCATGGTGTAATTGCGCTACCGCCCCCTAAAAATACCAATGATTACCATGACGGCACAGATGATTATGGCTTATGGCTGGGCGCAAGCCAAGCCGAAGATGCTGCTTGCTGTATCAATCATATTCGTTTGATGGAAAGTGATTGGGTGGTGGTTGATCATTATGGCATTGACCATCAATGGCAGCGCGCCATCAAGCCTTTTACCCAACATATGATGGTCATTGATGATCTTGCAAATCGGAATCATCATTGCGACATCTTGCTGGATCAAAATTTGGTAAAAAATTACAAAATTCGCTATCAAGGCTTAATCCCGCAAGCGGCTCATGCGCTGCTTGGCC
>JBGCED010000044.1:0-3273 GCA_045106055.1 Alphaproteobacteria bacterium | reverse complement strand
AGGGTTGCATGAAGCTCTTGTTGATTCTGTTTGTAAACTATCTTTGTCGGCGATTTTGCATTTTGAAAATAAGATGTGCGCTAATCAGATAGGTTATCTTCAAGCCTATTGATTAAGCCAATTTTTGCCATATTTAGCCTCCGCTGTTTCCGTTCTTAAATTACGGCTAATGATCGCCTCTGCGCCTGATGATCGTTTTAATGCCATCAAGGCTTCAGCTGGAATAATCAAATCTTGCCTTAACAAGGCAGCCTTTTCATAATCCCCGTTTATTTTTGCTTCTGTGATCTCGGCCAGCAATTTGCCTTGATCATCCAAGAGGTTATATTCTTCATCGCTCAAGTAACTAACAATCGCCATTTTAAAGCTCCTTTATTTTTTGTTTTAAGGTTGATTGGGTGTTTGCTAAGTCTACTATGGTTTGATCAATTTTCAAAAGGTTTATTGATAAATTATCAGATTCCGCATTATCAAGTGCCAATTTTAGCAAATTGCCAAGCCGCGCAAGGTTTGCGTTGATTTTAAGCAAATCAAGCACCGCTTCTTGCTTGCCAAAAGCGGGCAAGGGCGACCCTAACGCCATACGGCGCACCATCTCGGCGCGCGATATATGAAGCTTGGCTGATTGTTCATTAAGCCAATCCCGCTCATCTTCTGTAAAATAGGCTTCAACCTTGATCTTATCTTTAAGCATCACAGCACCATTTCATCATCTTTGGTGTTTGCTTTAGATTTGGTTTTGGTGGGGGCTTTTGTGGCAACTTCTGCCGTGACTTTTGTGGTGGCTTCAGCAGCTGCTTGTTTTGACCAATTTAAGGGGGTTTTCAAAACGGCTTCCACTTGATTTTTAAGCTGCTCTTTGCCGTAATGATTGGCGTAATCGTTAAAATCGGTGCGCTTTTGATCAATATCCTGTTCGGTAAAACTGGGATAGATCATGCGCGCGCCCTTAATTGCTTGGACTGCTTCTGTTGCCTTAATCATCCCAACATTCTTTTGATTGTCGCGCTCGCGCTTAATATCTTGATCGGCCGCAAAGATAATCTCTGATTTAGGGTGCAAATCGCGCATTGCTTCACCAACGGGCTTTAAATTGCCCGCATCAAAGGCAACCGCAACGGGTCTGCCTGTGGTTTCATGCAAAGTCGCCGCCGTTGCATAGCCTTCTGCAATCAGCAGCGGTTGATCCTTTTTAACCGCGCCGATCATGTGGAAATTGCCCACCTTTTCACCGCCTTTTAAAAAGCGTTTATCCCCCGCTTGATCGATCAGCTGCACATTTTTAAGCTTGCCCGTTTTATCGGTCAATGGCACAATCAGCTTGCCATCCTTGGTCTGTTTTAAGCCATGGGCATTAACCTGTTTATTTTGTAAATAAGGGTGATCGGGCTGCGCATTTTCTGCGTTGGTAAAGATGCCATAGGCTGCTTTTGTCGCCGCTGCTTTTGCTGCCTGTGTCTCTATTTTGCGCTGTGCCTTAACCGCTTCATGCTGCTTATTTAAAGCTGCGCGGTCAATATGATTATCCTTGTCATGCGCAGAGGCAACCCATTTGACGGGTTCATCCGATTGTTTATAATTATAAATCATCCCGTTTGGCACACCGTCAAGATATGCGCGGTAAGCCCCTGATTGCTGCCCTTTTTTATCGCCCTCAACCATGGCGCGGTGGTTCTGGCCGTCCATAATTGGCGCGCCTTTAAGGGTTAAGCCTTGATCCTTTAAAGCATTTGCAAAGCTGGATACAGGATCAATTTTAAGGCTTTGATTATCCGTGCGCGGCTTCGCCCATTGTTTTAAAGCGGCTGCATCAACATTATTCGGGGCATACCAAGATTTCGCTTGCTTATCCCATCTTGCGCCCAAAGCTTTTGCTTGGTCTTTTTCAGAAAATGGCACAAAAAGATAATTGCGCTTTGCCTCAATATTGCGCGTTGCCTCGGGTTTGGTTTCTGTTTTGCTATCGGTCACTTGCTTTTCCTCCTGCTTTATGGTTTCCCGTGCAGCTTTGGCGGCTTGTGCGCGTTCGATCAGCTGCGGGCGGGCTTCGGGTTCAAGGATGTAATTTTTGATGATTTCTGCATCACGCACTGCCCTAAAAATTTCATTTTTATCGTTCTTCAATTCTTTAATCCAAGAGCCAACATAGCTTGCATGATTGTCTGGATTATGACCGATCCCAATTTCACGGGCGATCATATAGCTTGCAATCTCGGCGCGTAATTCTTCTTTTGCATAGCTTTGTGACCCAAACCCGCCCGATAAATCGCGCGCCAATATGTCCTTATGCCCCGTTGAGTGTCCCAATTCATGCAAGGTGGTCGCATAATAGCCATAGGCATCCTTAAAGCTTTCCTTTGGCGGCATTCTAATTACATTGCCTAAGGGGTTATAAAATGCGGTGCTGCCAACATGGCGAACCTCAACATCCATTGACGCAATGACCGCCTCGGCTTTTTCAATCGGCTTGAATTTGGGGGGCGCAGGTTCATAATTGGGCAAGCCCTCAATTTGGCTCGCATTAAAGATATTGGCATAAAATACGCGCGGGCGATCTAATTTTGTTGTGATGGTTTTTTGTTTTCCGTCTTCATCCAATACAGGCTTTCCCGCTTCGTCATATTGTTTTTCCGTATTGCTCCATTTCCAATATTCAATCATGGTTGATTTTTCGCCCTTGCGCACCTGCGCCCCCATTTCTGAGGCTTGCTTATAGGTAAGCCATCGCGGGTCTTCATAGCCCTTGTCGGTTGCGATCAGTTCAAGCACCATATTATTAATGCCGTTATAGGCTTTATCGGTCGTTGGGTTATAAGGCGGGTTTTTCGTTTCACCTGGATTCCATGGCCGCTGCCAAGGGGCTGTTCCTTTTTCAAGCGCGGCGATTAATTCATCTGCGACTTGCTGGCGATAATTTTCTTTCTTATTCACTGCCATAATTGTCATCATTCCTTATTGATATATAGCCTCCCTAATCTTTGATTATGGAGGGCAAGCGCGACTGCGCATCATCTTATAATGAGCGCAAAGACAAACAATGCGCGCCGCCGTTAATACGGCGAAAACCTTTTAAAGATGCTAATCTTTAAAAGGCTCGTTTAAGTGATCAAAGCGGCTTTCTTCGGCATCTTCTGCGCCAAGGGCTTCTTCTTCAATCGCGCCCATATATTCGGCGGTTTCAGGATCAACAGGCATGATTTCCCCTGCTTCTGCTGCCCTTACAATTTGATCAATATCCGCATTGATTAAATCCTTAACGCTGGGCTTTGGTAA
>JBGCED010000043.1:0-5735 GCA_045106055.1 Alphaproteobacteria bacterium | reverse complement strand
TGCGCGCGATTTAACCAATTTGCTTAGCATGAATACCAAAATTTTACTGGCACCTGGCAGCGCATCGGGGCAGGTCGTGATTGAATTTAACGATTTTGAACAGCTTGATGATCTGATTGAACTGTTAAATCATTAAGGCGTGATGCTTTAAAAGCCATTTATCGCAAGCTTTTCTTCCCAGTCACGCGCATAGATCAAATCAAAAGACATCTCTGTTTGGTCAGAAATAAGTTTAAATTCGCCAATTATCTTATTGGAATGGCTTGTTAAATATTTAAAAACCTTTTCCTTATATTGACGATCTGGATTTTCAAGATGGTCGCCTTTGTTGTCATGCCTTGCGCCTTTAAACGCTCGACAATACAGCGTAAAACCCGCATCGCTTGAAACGGGTTGGGTATTTTATCTGTTAATTGAGAGGTTAGCAGTGCATATATCTGGCATTTATCAATCAGATATTGCTTAATTTCTTCAACATGATCATAAGAATCATTTTTCATGTTTGCTTGCGCGATGATCACCATGATGCAAAGCTGATTTTTAACATCAGCTGAGTCAAGACCATCTTCGCGTTCCATGATTTTGGTGCGCTCCAAAGCACATGCTGCAATAAGATGGTTTTTATGCGCATTATAATGACCACAACAAAATTAGTGTGCAGTGAAACGAATATTGCGATACACTAATTTTGTTGTGATTATTTGGCGATACACAAAATGCCTATCATTTTTTAATCACGGCGCGCCCCTCAGTTATGTTTAGTAAATCAGGCATCGCATATACTGTTGGCGATTGCCCCGCACCTTCTCGCAATATTGTAATAAGATTGCTTGAAACCAAAGCGTTTAATATCGTCCCAGCTGTTCCGCGCTGGTTAATGCCTGAAATCTCACGAAAAACCGTTGAGCTGATGATTGGCTTTTTAAAAAATGCGTCTAATGCTGATTGCGAAAACTGTGATTTTGTACTCTCCATAAATTTTAGCTTCATCTTTTCATGCAAATCACATACGCTTTTTGCTTTTTCATTATTGCGTTGCGCTTGCACCTTTATGGCTTCCAAGAAAAACTCTATCCAGCCCTGCCAATTACCACGCTCTGTAATTGCCAAAAGCCCGTCACGATATTCCTCATCCGTTTCTTCAAGATATTCACTTAAATAAAACATTGGCCGTTGCAAAACTTTCTTTTGATATAAAAATAGCGGTATAAGCATTCGCCCTAATCGTCCGTTACCATCTTTAAAAGGGTGTATTATTTCAAACTGAGCATGAATAATTGCAAGCTGGATAAGGGGGTCAGGATAATCGCTATCTATAAATTCTTGTAATTTCTCAAGCGCATATTGCATGGTAATCGGTTCAGGGGGAATAAAACGCGCCTGATCCATGGTTGCGCCTTTTTTGCCGATAAAATTCTGTTCTTGTCTAAATTTCCCAGGTTCTTTATCCGTACCGCGAACACTATCCATTAATTGCGCATGAAGTTCTCGTACCAGCTGTAAGGTCAAATTTCGCTCTGCTAAATGTTGTTCTGCAAGAAGCAGTGCATTACGATAATTCAGGATTTCTTTAATGTCTTTTTCCTTTTCATTATCACGCGTTTTATCACCCGCTTCATGTTTCATAACCTCCACCAGCGTGGCTTGTGTGCCTTCAATTCTTGATGATAACTCGGCTTCTCTTAATGTGATCGGGGATAGCAACACAGCGGGGTTAATAATGCTGTTTAATGTTCCATCATATCTTCCCAGTTCTTGCATAGCCCTAGAAGTAAAGCCCGCTAGTTTTTCCCAATCAAGCCCTTTAATCGGTAATTCATCTGGCACACATGGTTTTTTCATCATTACGGTTTAACCTTTCATCACATGTCAATCTTTACATGTGTCAATCTTTACATGGCAAGCCCCCGCTTTGGGCGTTGGTGTGTCCTTTGATTCTGGTTTTGCTGCGCTGCACAATAATCTTGAACTATTGCGCGATCTATATTATATGATCCCAAATAAATTACAATCATGCAATAAAGCGATTTATTGCTTAACAAATATCGCGAATCTGTGGTATAAAATCTTAATGATGTGGGTGATAGCAAGGTTTAAGGCGATATTTAAATTTAAAATCATGATGAAGTTTTTTAATAAAAACAAAGCACATAAACATAAAAATCGCGCGAATATTATGCAATTTGCGGTGCTTGGCATCGTGCCGATGGTGCTGTTCTCTTTCTCTGATATTATTCGTCCCGAAGCGATGCGTGCCTTTTTCACGGATAAATTATCTTTAGGCTATGTTTCTTATCAGCGGCTTGAATCGCCCGTTAATTATGAAATGTCGCTTTATAAAAACCCCAAACGCTATGTGAATATTGATTCCAATTTACAAAGCGGATTTGCCGATGGCGGTAATATTTTACTGGTTGAAGCGGAAAATGTTGCGCTGCTGGCAGAAGATTTTAAAGCGATGGATTATTCATTGCCTGCGGTAAAATCAGGCAAGATTGATGTTCCCAGAATTTCCCTGCAAGATGTGCCAGCTGGCTTTAATGACATTCCAGATGTAAATGCCAAAAAAGCCCTATTCATTAAATCCATGCTGCCGATGGTCTTAATTGCCAATGAAAATTTAATGTATCATCATCAAAAACTGGATGCCCTGTCACAATTAAGCGCGCAAGCAAGCGGGACAAGCTGGAATAAGGGTCTTAGCTTTTATGAGCAAACATGGGCAGAAACGCAATTTACCCGCTATAAGGTCGCGCTTGGCGATTGGGAAGCGTTAAAGATGCGGGTTGGGGCTGTGCCTGTATCCTTGGCCTTAGCACAAGCAGCGATTGAGTCTGGCTGGGGCGGGTCAAGATTTGCACAGCAAGGCAATGCCCTATTTGGGCAATGGATTTGGGGCAATGATAATGCGGGCATTGTGCCAGAAGCGCGCAGTGACGATCAAACCCATTCCATTCGAAAATTTGAAACGCCTTATGATGCGATTGCCGCCTATATGCATAATTTAAACACCCATCCAGCCTATGAGGATTTTCGGATTGCCCGTTTGAATTTTTACGAATCACAGCATGATCATATTACAGGTGACCAAGCATTTCAATCTGTGTTGATGGGGCTTGATTCCTATTCAGAAAAAGGGCTTGAATATATTGATTTGCTGAATATTGTCATTAATCAAAATAGCCTAAAAACGCTTGAAAGCGCAAAGCTTGAATCTGCTGCTGCTAATTTATTTAGCGCCTTTTACCGTAATAATTTCCTCCGCAATAACAGTTAATATAACACCGAATAAAGGCATGAATGTGACAATAAAACAGCATCCACCCGCGATCTTATGTATTCTTGATGGGTTTGGTGTGCGCAATGAAGCAGCCGATAATGCCATTAAGGGCGCAAAAACACCTTTTTGGGATGATTTATGCAAAAATAACCCAATGGGGTTGCTGGATGCTTCCGAACATCATGTTGGCTTGCCTGATGGGCAAATGGGCAATTCCGAAGTGGGGCATATGACCATCGGCGCGGGGCGCATTTTGCTGCAAGATTTGCCGCGCATTAGCAAAGCCTTTGGTGATGGCGAGATTCAAGAAAACCCGATTATTCGCGAGGCAATTGATTGCTTAGCCAAAGATGGCAAAGCCATTCATTTGATGGGCTTGGTGTCTGATGGCGGCGTTCATTCCCATGTCGCCCATATTATTGGGCTGGTAAAATTATTTCAAGCGCATCATATCAAAACCTATATTCATATTTGGACGGATGGGCGCGATACCGCCCCCAGAAGCGCAAAGCAATATCTTCAAACCCTAGCGGAATCATGCTCCGATGCCGTGATTGCAACACTTGGCGGGCGTTATTATGCAATGGACCGCAATGAAAATTGGGACCGCGTTAAAAAAGCATCCGATGCAATGATTTTTGGTGAGTCTGACCATCATGCCAGCGATTGGCAAAGCGCGGTTGATCACGCTTATGATTCAAAGCTTGATGATGAATTTATCGCGCCCACTGTGATTGGCGATTATCAAGGCATTAAGGCAGGTGATGCGATCTTAATTGCGAATTATCGCGCCGATCGGGTGCGCCAAATTTCAAATCTTTTATTTAATCCTGACTTTGATGGATGCAAGCGACGGCCCGCGCCTGCATTAAGCGCAAATATTGTTATGTGCGAATATGATGTGAAATTAAAACCCTATATAAAGGTTCTATTTCCGCCCTTTTTCCCTAAAAATACGCTGGGTGAAGTGCTTTCAAATCAAGGAATGCGCCAGTTACGCATTGCGGAGACTGAAAAATATGCCCATGTCACTTATTTTTTTAATGGCGGCATTGAACAGGTTTTTGATAATGAAACACGGCATTTAATTGCATCACCAGCGGTTGCGACCTATGATTTAAAGCCTGAAATGTCGGCAAATGAAGTCACTGAATTTATTGAAGAATCGCTTAATCAGCAAAAATTTGATGTGATCATTGTCAATTATGCAAATCCTGACATGGTGGGGCATACAGGCGATTATGACGCTGCCAAGAAAGCCATTGAAGCCATTGATAATGTCCTATCGCGGATTGTGCCATTGGTATTAAAGCAACAAGGCACGATTTTAATCACCGCAGATCATGGCAATGCTGAAATGATGAAAGACCCCAATACAGGTGCGCCCCATACCGCGCACACAATCGAAAAAGTGCCTTTGCTGGCGGTTGGAACAACGCCATATACCCATATGGATAATGGCAATTTGGCGGATTTAGCGCCCAGCCTGCTTCATGTAATTGGGATTGATGCCCCCGCCGAAATGACAGGGCGCAATTTGCTGCATCGCGATTAATGACCCCCATTCTATACAGCCATCTTTTAAAAGATGAAGCCGCAACCCTAAGGCTGGGTGTGTTTTTGTCAAATTGGATCAAAGCGGGGGCATGTATTGCCTTATCGGGGGCGCTTGCAGCAGGAAAATCAACCCTAGCCCGCGCCTTAATCCGCAATCATTTAAATGATGATCAACTTGCCGTTCCAAGCCCAACCTTTACCCTAATGCAGCATTATGAGTGCAAAGATTTAACGCTTATTCATGCCGATTGCTATCGTTTAAGCCACGCAGAAGAAGCCTATGATATTGGGCTATTTGATGATCTTGAACATCAAGCAGCCTTAATTGAATGGCCTGAATTGATCATGCCAGCCATAAAGCATGAATTTAAAACCCTATTATGGCTGTCCTTAACAGCTGATGAGCGCAATCAAGATGGGCGTATATTAAGCATTCATGCTTGCCCTGATGCGTTTCAACCATTGTTAAAAGAATTTATCAATGATCAAGATTAATACCGCAATTATTTTGGCTGCGGGATTTGGAAAAAGGTTGCTGCCCTTAACCAAAGATCAGCCAAAGCCCATGGTTAAGCTTGCTGGAAAGCCGCTTATTGATTGGCAAATTCAGCGTTTAAAGGCTGCTGGAATTTCAAAATTATTGATCAATGGCCATTATCAGCATAAGATATTATTTGATCATTTGGCGCAATATTTTGACATTTCCCTATTTTATGAACCTGAATTGCTGGATACTGGCGGTGCGATTTTAAATATGATGGCTAAAATGGGGGCGAGTTTTCCTGAATATTTTATCGTGACAAATTGCGATAGCCTATATTTTGATCAAGATTTACATCAAAATGAATATCAAATTTTATGCAAATATTTTGATCCCAATCTGCATAAGGCCTTATTG
>JBGCED010000042.1:0-14695 GCA_045106055.1 Alphaproteobacteria bacterium | reverse complement strand
TTCGCATGAAGCAGGTTTAAAAATTTCTGCGAGACTCCATAATTGGTTTCGCCGCCCCGATCTTTTCCATTGTTGCTATAGCCGCCTTCATGCTCAAGGGTTCTTCTTATGGCAGCAAGCTGTCTTGGGTCTTTAATTTTACTCCAATCTACATCGGATTTTCCAGCGGGTATTGTGCCTGGCAAACGATATGGGTTGTTGTTGCGCGGCGCGGGGTTGGGTAGATTAGGAACAGATGGATTGGTGGCAGGTGGATTGGTGGCAGATGGATTGGTGGCGGGTTGGGCGGCGGTGGCATTCCGTCTATGTTGTAGGTCGTTCATGCTATGTTTCGGGTTTTGCTGCGAATTTAGGTCAATCATGTCGGACATTACCGTTTGCCAGAATCCTGTTGGATTGGAACCGGGCGAAGCAACACGATCAGGGCTGCGATGGGGATAGTCAGGGGTGCGATGGGGGTAGGGGCGATGGGGATAGGGGCGATGGGGGTCGGGGGTGCGATTGGGATCAGACGGGGCAGCAATATCAGGGGTGCCCGCTTGCGGAATTTGAAACAGGGGGGCGATAATCTCCTCAAGCTTTTTAACATCTTCAAGTGAAAATATGCCCGTTTGGTTTGTGTTATATTGGCGTTGAAATGACCCTTGTGCAAAGGCAAAGTCAGGATCATCGCCATGATCATCAATTTTCTTGTCATCTGGATATAGCCCTAATGCTTTAAGCGCCTGTTTTTGCTTGGCAGCGCTTTTTAAATCGGGTGTTTTTGTGGCGCCAACCTGCTTTGCCAGCTCGGCATTGATGGTCATTGCGGTTGGGCCTTTGGGGCGCATCCGACCATCCACCACCAAGCCCTTGCGGCGTTGAAATTTTTTAAGCCCCTCAAACATGGCATAATCAGGATATTCACTGATTTCACCATGGGCTGGCGTGTAATCTTTGGTTTTAATCAATGCGTTTTTCACCTTTAAGGTGTTTTCTGGGTTGATTGCATTGTTTTGTGAAACCTCATGATCAATGTCAAAGAAGGCGGTAAGGCGTTTATCCTCTGTTTTATCAGAAGATTGGGGGGAATTAAAATTAGAAAATGAACCAAAAACCATTTATAGAATCTCCCTATAGGATGCGGTGTGAAAGCGCGTGCCATATCAGCATGAAACGCGATTTAGGAAAGAATTATAAATGATTTTATAAAGAACAAAATGGCATTTGTCAAGGTTATTGTTCTTTTTTCGTTTTACTTAATGAGGGATATGATTTTCTTTAACGAAATTCATAGCGGCGCGTGCGACCATCGCGGATAATGTCAATTTGCCAACGCCCATTTGGGGCTGCGCGGTCAAGCGCAGATTTTAATTGCGCCGTATCTTTAATCGGCTGATTATTAATGGCGGCAATGATATCGCGAATTTTAAAGCCGATGCGCGCCGCTTGCGAATTTGGTGCAAAGCTTGCAATCACAACCCCCGCCAGCTGCTGATCCATATCCAGCTGCTGGGCAAGATAAGGCGATAGGTTGGAAAGCGATGCGCCTTGCAAAGGGTGACGGCCCGCCGCATTATAGGTTGCAGCGGGCGGAATTTTGGGTGCTACCTCAAGGGTAAGGGTGCGATTTTGAGGGGTGCCATTTCTTAAAAGCCCAATTTTAAGTTGACTGCCAATGCCTGCCAGTAAGGCGCGGTAATTTAACTCTTCTAGGGTTTCAATCATATTATCATCCGCAGCAATGATAATATCACCAGCCCTTATGCCCGCTTTAAACGCAGATTCATCCGCGCGCACCGCATCAATAAAAACACCTGCGGGACGGGGCAGGGCAAGCGCATCTGCAAGCTCTATATCTACATTTCTTGCGTTAATGCCAAGCCAAGGGCGCGTGATGGCTCGCCCTTCTTTTGCAGCAGCAACCATCACCGATACCAGATTGGCAGGAATCGCAAAGCCAATGCCTTGTGATCCGCCAGAACGGGTGAAAATCGCGGTATTAATCCCGATCACATCACCATTCATCGCAATCAATGCCCCGCCTGAGTTGCCAGGATTGATCGCCGCATCCGTTTGAATGAAGCTTTGCATGTCGGAAATGCCGCCGCCTGATCGTGCCAAGCCCGATATAATGCCAGAGGTTACGGTTTGCCCAACCCCAAATGGATTGCCAATCGCCAGCACCAAATCCCCAACCGATAATTGATCAGGATTGCCCAGCCTTGCTTGCGGTAGATCGGGGATCGCATCCTTTAAAACAAGAATTGCAAGGTCTAGCTTTTCATCACTGGCAAGCAGGGTTGCATCAAATTCGCGGCGATCTTGCAGCCCAATGCGAATTTCGCTGGCATCTTTGATGACATGATTATTGGTAATGATCAAGCCCGCCACCGCGTCAATAATCACCCCAGAACCAAGCGAGCTTTCAATCTGGCGCTGTCTTCTGCCAAAGCTGAAATTGCGTCCGAAAAATTGTTCCAGAAATTGATCATTAAACCGCCTGACATTGCGTTCTACAACCCGCTTTGTGTAAATATTGACGACCGCAGGCGATACTTGCTTGACCAAGGGCGCAAAGCTTAATTGAATTTGCATATTGCTGGTGGGCAATATGTTATTTTGTGCATGAAGCGATGAAACGGCGCAAAGGATCAATATGAACGCGATGAAGCCTGAATTTATGGAAGCGCGAAAGATCATTTTAAGGCGTTGAGTTCATGCTTATCGGCGTTAAGCGGCGGAATGCCAAATTTTCGGGTAAAATGCTCATGGTCTGCGGGCCGCCATTCAACTTGAAAAATCTGCGATCCATCCTGTTCATCTTGATCAATTAATTGAACATTATGACCATATTCATGCAAGAAAGCATAAGAAGCACCATAGATCATGGCTTGATCTTGCCCGCCCAATCGGTAATGAAATAATTTTAAATGGCGATAGATCGCCTCTTCGATGGCGGCGGTTAAATCTTCAAGCCCATCGCCTTCAAGCGCGCTAATGGCAACATGTTTTTGCGCCAGCTGCTGTATTTTATGTTCTGGCAATAGATCAATTTTATTGAAGATATCAATAATCGGAATGTCAGGGGATATTTCCAAGGTTTCAAGCACAGATTCAACATCTTTTGCTTCATCATTGCATGCGCTGGATGCGGCATCCCTGATATGTAAAATCACATCGGCGGCTTGCACTTCTTCAAGCGTGGCTTGAAATGCAGCAACCAATTCATGCGGCAAATCGGTGATGAATCCAACCGTATCCGACAGGATGATTTTATCTTTTGAAGGAAGGCTAAGCGCGCGCATGGTGGGATCAAGCGTTGCAAATAGCATGTCTTTTGACATCACCGCCGCCCCCGTCATCTTGTTAAATAAGGTGGATTTTCCCGCATTGGTATATCCCACCAACGCCACGATCGGATATGGCACTTTGGCGCGCGCCTTGCGGTGCAAGCTGCGGGTGCGCTTTACCTGATCCAGCTTTGATTTTAACAAGGTAATGCGCTGATCAATCAAGCGGCGATCAATTTCAATCTGGCTTTCACCAGGCCCGCCTGTAAAGCCAAATCCGCCGCGCTGGCGCTCAAGATGAGTCCAGCTTTTAACCAGCCGCGAGCGCTGAAAGGTAAGGGCTGCAAGCTCAACTTGCAATCTGCCTTCATGGGTGCGCGCGCGCTTGCCAAAAATTTCAAGAATTAAGCCTGTGCGGTCAATGACTTTGGCGTTAAGGCTGCGCTCTAAATTGCGTTGCTGGATTGGGCTGAGGGCGGTATCAACGACAATTAACTTTGCTTCATGGGCTTCAACCATATCGGCAATGCGGGTTTGATGACCGCCGCCAATAAAGCTTGCGGGTTTTATTTCTTGAACCAGGGGAACATCAACCCCAATAAGATCAAGATTCAAGGCTTTAACCAGCCGCGTTGCTTCTTCTAATTTGGGTTCAATCGCACGCGGGGATAAATGGGCGCCATCATTGTGCTTCAGCTGAATATTGGGGCAGATTAACAGGGTTGGGGTTGGCTCTAATTGTTGTGCATCCATGATTAGATCCTTAATTTTAAAGCCCGATCTTGTGTTTATTATTTATCATCTTATGTGCATTTGCATCAAGCCAAGCTTGAAATTCATCACCGCCTAACCAATGCGGATTATTTTCGCTGGTATAGCAAAAGCCTTCTGGCACTTTTTTGCCATCTGGAATGTAGTTTTTATCTTCATCCCAATCATGAATCGCAGGCAATATTTTGTAATAATCATCATATTCATAGGCATTAAAGGAATCTTCCACCCCAATCATCTGTTCATGCAGCTTTTCACCAGGGCGAATGCCAATGATTTTTTGCTGGGCTTCGGGTGCAATCAGTGCGGCAAGGTCTGTAATTTTAATGGAAGGGATTTTCTTAACAAAAATTTCTCCGCCAATCATTTTTTCAAATGCCAGCCAAACCAATTCAACCCCTTGTTCAAGCGAAATCATAAAGCGTGTCATGCGCGGATCGGTAACGGGCAAGATGCCTTGATCTTTTAAGGATAGAAAATAGGGGATGATTGATCCGCGCGATCCCATCACATTGCCATAACGCACCACTGAAAATCTGGTGCTAAGCCCGCCCGCATAAGAATTCCCAGCGATAAATACCTTATCAGATGCTAATTTTGTTGCGCCATATAGATTAATCGGGCTGCTGGCTTTGTCGGTTGAAAGTGCAACAACCCGTTTGATGCCGCGATCAAGGCAAGCATCAATCAAATTCATGGCACCCATAATATTGGTTTTGATACATTCAAACGGGTTATATTCTGCGGTTGGCACAATCTTTGTTGCGGCAGCATGAATAACATAATCCACCCCATCAAGCGCACGGATCAAGCGATCCTTGTCGCGAATATCCCCAACGAAAAAGCGCAATCGCTTGTCATTTTCATAATCTTTTGCCATTTCCCATTGTTTCATCTCGTCGCGTGAAAAGACGATCAACTTTTTAGGGTTATATTTTGCTAAGGTCATTGGCACAAAGCTTTTTCCAAAAGAACCTGTGCCGCCTGTAATTAAAATTGTGGAATTGTTCAGCATCTTTATATATTCATTTAAGATAAATCTTCATATTTTCGTTTTAAGACAAGTCTTCATGTGCAAGCCGCTGGGCTTGATCTTCAATGATAAGGGCGTTTACAATCTCGTCCAAACCTTCGCCAAGCATAATGCGATCAAGCTTGTAAAGCGTCAAGTTAATTCGGTGATCGGTGACGCGCCCTTGTGGAAAATTATAGGTGCGAATGCGCTCAGAACGATCGCCGCTGCCGACCATATTGCGCCTTGATTCTGCGCGCTCGCTGTTTAAATCCAGCCGCGCTTGATCATAAAGCCGCGCCCGCAAGACTTTCATCGCTTTTGCTTTATTCTTATGCTGTGATTTTTCATCTTGGCAAGAAACCACAACCCCAGACGGGATATGGGTAATGCGCACCGCAGAATCGGTTGTGTTGACATGCTGCCCGCCCGCGCCTTGCGAGCGAAAAGTATCAATTCTAAGATCGGTTTCATTGACCGCTATATCAACCTCTTCGGCTTCGGGTAAAATGGCAATGGTGGCTGCGGATGTATGAATGCGCCCGCCGCTTTCCGTGACGGGAACGCGCTGCACACGGTGAACGCCCGATTCAAATTTCAGCTGCCCATAAACGCCTTGCCCTTGAATGGACATGATCGCAAGCTGGCAGCCGCCAATATCATTTTCGCTAAGTTCCAGCATTTCAGTGCGCCAGCCCTGCAAGCTTGCAAAGCGTTGATACATTCTTAATAAATCAGCCCCAAATAATGCAGCCTCATCGCCGCCCGTTCCTGCGCGAATTTCCAAAATCACGCCGCGCTTATCGGCTTCATCGCTTGGCAGCAGAATGATTTTAATTTCTTGGGTTAGGGTTTCCAATTTTTCACTTAATTCGGCAATTTCCACTTCGGCAAGTTCGCGCAATTCAAGATCAATTTCTGGATCATCCAGCATTTGCCTTGCGCCAATTAACGCCTTGTTGGATTGCAGCCAATCATCCGCAATTTGCGCGATTTCATTGGTTTCGGCATATTCTTTGCCGATGGATTGATATTGATTGGCATCCAGATCGCTTGCTGAAAGCTGCTGGCCCAGTTGATTGCGGTGCGCCAATATGGCTTCTAGCTTTGCTTGCCAAGCGACATGATCCATAACATAATGACCTTAATCTTTGTTTTTGATATCATCCAGCTGATACAAATCCGTGATGATTTGTGTTAATGCTTGGCGATCTGTTTGTGTTGCTGTCTGCTTTAACGCTTTTATCGGCAAATGTAAAAGCTTATTCACCAATAATTGGGTGGCAATCGCGGCATCATCGCTTGGGTTTATCTTTAAAACCTCTTGGCGCGCTTGTTCAAATTTGTCTTTAAGCCCATTAATATAGAATACTAAATCAGCATTTGCAGCATGATCATCAATTTCTTGAAGCGCAGCTGTAACCATTAAATGGGCGTTTTTTGCAGCATCTTCGCGAATGCTGCGCGCGTGATTGGTGCTTGTTTTTAACTGTTCCAAATTAAAATAATAGGCTTCGCTTAGCTGTTTGATTGCAGGATCAAAATCATGGGGTTCGCCCCCATCCAGCAACAAGATCGGGCGCTGTGCGCGCTTTTTAAGGGCGTGCTCGATCTGGGGCTTTGAAATTAAAATTTCCCCTGTGCCATGCGCAGATACAATTATATCATAAGATGAAAGCATCCCTGCAAGCGGGTCAAATTCAATATAATGGCGATCCCGCAACCCTGCAATCCGCTTTGCACGCCGCGATTTGGCGGTCAGGTGAAATTTCAAAGCCCCCGCTTGCTCGCATCTGTTTGCGATGCTTTCTGCGGTTTCGCTAAGCCCGATGATCAGCCCTGAAAGCCCCCGAATATCGCCAAACATATCACGGGTAAGCGCAAGCGCAGCATTGGTCAATGAAACAACGCCTTCGCCAATGCCCGTTTGGGTGCGAATTTTTGCGCTATGATGCAGGATAAATTGATGGATATGTTCCAGCGGCTTTGACCATAGTTCGATTTGCTGTGCCCTGGCAATTTGTTCCTTCATCTGGCCCGTGATTTGCGATTCCCCAATCATGCGGCTATCAAGTCCGCTGGCAATTTTCAGCCAATGTTCTATGGCATCGCTTCCTTGCTTATGATAGAAAAGCTTTTGATCTTCGGCGCGGTGACTGGGATGGGTTTTAAAGAAAAGCTTGCCATCAATCGCAGCATTGCCATAAATGTAAATTTCGGTACGATCACAAGTGGAGATAATAAAGCCGCCCGTCTCGCCGCCTGTTTCTGGCGCATTCTTTAAAAACGCTTTTAAGGCGCTAAGCCATTTTTCCAATTCCAAATGATCGCTGTAATAGCTTTCACAAATGGCAACGGGCGCTGAATTGCAGCTAATGCCAAAAAGCTGCAATCGGCTTATGCTAGTGTGATCCAGCATGAAGTGTAATCGCATCGCGCGCAAGCTGATCGGCGCGTTCATTTTCAACATGACCAGCATGGCCCTTTACCCATTGCCATTCAACTTGATGCTGCTGGTTTAAGTGATCAAGCTGCTGCCATAAATCATCATTTTTAACAGGCTTCTTTGCTGCCGTTTTCCAGCCATTTCTTTTCCAGCCCTGCATCCATGTCATAATGCCCTGCTGCACATATTTGCTGTCTGTATAAAGCGTGACCTGCATTGGGCGTTTTAGGCTGGAAAGTGCTTTGATCGCAGCCATTAATTCCATGCGGTTATTGGTGGTTTGGGGATCAAAGCCTGAAAGCTCTTTTTCGTGATCCCGCCAGCGTAAAAGCGCACCCCAGCCGCCCTTGCCAGGATTGCCGCTGCACGCACCATCGGTGAAAATTTCAATATGATCTTTGGACATGATTTTATTTATAATCCGTAATCTGCGGGCGATTTTGCATGAATGTGAAAATTTAAATAATGATAGAAAATAAGCGGATCATGCGGGGTTACCAGCGCATTTGGCGGGTGGTTGATCCAATCATATAGCCGCGTCATTAAAAAACGAAAGGCAGCACCGCGTGCAAAAAGCGGGAAAAACGCTTTTTCATCTTGGGTTAAGGGGCGAATTTTCTGGTATCCGTCAAGCAATGCGCGGGCAAGGGTTAGGTTAAAGCTGTAATCCTTTTCAAAGCACCAGCTATTCAAGCAAATCGCCAAATCATAGGCATGATAATCATTGCATGCAAAATAAAAATCAATGAATCCTGAAAGCTGATCGCCAATGAAAAAGACATTATCTGGAAAAAGATCAGCATGACAGATGCCGTGCGAAAGAGTGGGATGCTGCGCTTTATCATGCGGCCATGCGCGCATTAAATGATCCATTTCATTGGTAATGACGGATGAAAGCCCCGCTTTAACATTATCGGCTTTGGGGCTGCATAAATCGGTAAGCTTGCGCCATGTTTCTGGATTTTGCTTATTATCAAGCCGCAGCTTGAAATCAGCGCAGCTAAGGTGCATTTGCGCTAAATGTTCCCCTAATTGCGCGCAATGCTGCTTTTTTGGCTGGCGTTTACACAGCCCATTTAGGAAGCTAACAATCACCGCCTTGCGCCCTGCCAATGTTTTTAGCATGACATTATTTTGATCCAAAATCGGTTGCGGGCAGGGGATGTTTTTTTGCGCCAAATGCTGCATTAATCCCAAGAAAAAAGGCAGATCATCAGGGTTCACCCGCTTTTCAAACAGGGTTAGGATATAATTGCTTTGCGCATCTTGATGCTGGGTTGTGATCAGATAATTGCTGTTTTCCACCCCCTCGGCAATGCCTTTGGCGCTGATCAAAGTGCCAATATCATATTGGCTTAGAAAATCCTCAATCTGGGTTTCATCTAAAAAAGTGTAAACCGCCATGGCTAGGCATCCATCAAAATGCGCGGTAACTTGAAATGGGTGGTTTCAATCGGACCGTCAATCGTATGTATGTCTAGGGCAAAGCGTGCTTGAAATTCGGCAATGACCTCAGCAACCAATGATTCAGGCGCAGATGCCCCAGCGCTAAGTCCAACAGTCAGGGGCGCATCATGTGGCGCAAGCCAGCCCCAATCAATTTCAGCAGCCTGTTGAATTAAAAAAGCGCGATCACAGCCTGCTTGCTTTGCAACATCAACCAGCCGTTTTGAATTTGATGAGTTGGGCGCGCCAATCACCATAATCACATCCGCTTGTGCAGCAAGCTTAATCATGGCTTGCTGGCGATTGGTGGTGGCGTAACAAATATCTTCTTGCTTTGGTGCGTGAATATCAGGGAATTTATGCTTTAATGCTTGAATAATATTTGCCGTATCTGCAACAGAAAGTGTGGTTTGGGTGGCATAGGCAAGCCCATTTTCAAGCTGATCCTGTGTGGGGGTAAAGTCTGCAACATCTTCTAAGGTTTCAATCAAATCAATATGGGATGCAGGGATCTGCCCCATCGTGCCGATGACTTCAGGATGCCCTTGATGCCCAATCAGCAAGATATGACGGCCCGCATTATAATGTTTTTCAACGGCACGATGCACCTTGGATACAAGCGGGCAAGTTGCATCAAGCGCAAATAAATGATGGTTTTTTGCATATTCTGGAACGGTTTTTGGCACACCATGCGCCGAGAAAATAACAGGGCGATCCGCATCTTTGGGCAAGATTTCATCCAGCCGATCAATAAAGATTGCGCCTTTTTGCTCCAGCGTTTCCACAACGGTTCGATTATGCACAATTTCATGGCGCACAAAGACGGGCGCGCCATATTTTAACAATGCTTGTTCCACAATTTCAATCGCGCGCACCACCCCAGCGCAAAAGCCGCGCGGCTGTGCCAGCATAAGGGTGATGCTGGGTCTATGATTCATCATGGGGTTAGGATTCATCATTTTCTCTTTCTGTGGGGTCATGATCTGCTGCTTGATCTGCCTCTTCTTCTTGGATTTTCACCCAGCCAAGTTTTAAATAAAAGCCAATATATTGTAAACAGCGATCAAGTGGAATTTCTGTTTGTTCCGATAGGGCTTGAATGGAAAGCGGGATTGTTTCATCTTTATCAAAGCAAGCCGCAATTTGAACCGTATCATTGATTGTTGGCAAAATGCGCTTGCCCGCATTAAATAAAGGAGAGTTTAAAATTTTACCATAGGCAGCTTTAAGCAATTTTGGGTTTTTATCAATTTTTTCACGCCAAATGCACAAGGTGGTAGGTTGAAATTGAATGGTGGGATATTGATCAAAAATCATAAAGGGGTCTTGTCTATCCGCCATTGCATTTGGTGCTTTTTCCATGATGGCAACCATGGCGGCATCTTTTGCGGCAAGCGCGCGCATTTTGTTAAGCTGTGACCATAGGGATTGATATTGCGGATAAATATGCGCCCAATCAAAATTTTTCTGCACATGGGCTTGTGCGTTTTTGCCAAGAATGGTGCGCTTTGCCTCGTCCTCAACCAGCATTTTTAAGAATCCTTTTAAATCATCTATATCTGCTGCGGTTAGCAAGCTTGCGCATTTTCCATAGCGATCATGGCTGTCAAACCCGATTTCATAGGAATTTGCAAGCGCATGGCCTGAATTTGCAGGCGGGGCATAGGTTGCAACGCGGTATCCTGCTTGTGCTTGCGGACAAATTGCGCGATATCCCCCCCAATCGCTTACCAAAATTGGCAAGCCCGCCGCCATGGCTTCAAGCGGGGCAAGGTCAATGGTTTCCGTAATATTATCATGCAAGCTAATGAAAATATTGGCGGCTGCCAGCAACTGATTTTTTGATTCGGGCTTTTTGATGTCAATAAACAGGCTGCGAATGGATGGCGCATAGCTTTTTGCCGCTGCTTGAAACGCTTTCTGCGCAGCGGGCTGATTGAATTTTCCCGCTTGAATTAAGGTGATTTTGCGCCCTGTTTCTTTGGAAACATCCTCTAGTGCAAGATATAGCATATGGGGATGCGCTTTTTGATATAAATATTGCTGTTCGATCATCAATAGGGTGATTTCATCCTTTTCCAAGGCAAGCGCATTTCGCGCTTTTTGTTTTTGCTGATCGCTAAAATGAAATTCATCGCAATTAATCGCTGGGGGAATGATGGGCAGCTGGGGCATGATTAGCGCTAGATTGGGCATGCCAAACCGCCATTTTAAATAATCATGCTGTGCAGTAAGCATATTCTTCACCGCTTGCCCTGCTGCATCAGAGGTGCAGATTAACGCATCCCATGGCATGATCGGTGCGCTGATTAAATCGGTAATATGCTGCATGGCATCATGCGAAGATAGGGCGGAGGTAACGCCTGTAATGGAAAAATCAAGCGGGCTAGAGCGCAGCCGCAGCCTTGCCATCTTGCCCAAATTCGCATCGGGCAGGTGAATAACCCCCTTATCGCGCAGCCTTGCCGTTTGGCTGGCAGGAATCCAATCAATGTTAAGCTTAGAATTATGCGCCTTTAGCTGCTTTTCAAAATTGGTGCGAAAGCCAAAAACATCGGGGCCATAGCCCGTGATCATATCGCTTGCATGATGGCTTGCATGATGGTTGGCTGTGGCTTTTAGAAACGCGTTTGAAAAATGATTTTCAAGCTGGGCGCGGTGAAATGATGCCGTTTTTTCGGCACGAAAATTACTGGGCATAAAGGATATAACGGCATTTACGGGCGCATCATCCGCTGCTTCCATTTGTTCATTAACATCTTCATTTTGATCTGCCATAATTTGCTAATCCATATGCGGCATCAGCCCCATAATCTGCCTTACATCATGCAAGACAGGGGTGCTTAATGCGCGGGCGCGCGATGCGCCTTGCTTTAAAATCATGTCAAGCGCGCCCTTATCATCTAAAAATTCATTATAACGCTTTGTAAGCGGCGCAAGATTTGCAATCGCGCAATCGACCAGCTGTTGCTTTAAATATGAAAAGCTTTGACCTTGAAAGTGATCCAAAGTTTGCTGAAAACTTAATCCCGCCAAACAGCCATAGATGGTCAGTAGGTTTTTTGCTTCAGCCCTATTTTCAAGCGCGTCCATAGAATCAGGCAGGGGCAGCGAATCCGTCTTTGCTTTGCGTATTTTCTGGGCGATCAGATCGGCATCATCGCTTAAATTTAACCGCGACATATCCGAAGGATCGGATTTTGACATTTTCTTTGTGCCATCGCGCAGCGACATGATCCGCGCCCCCTCGTCAAAGATCAAAGGTTCGGTCACAGGGAAAAAATCGGGGACATCCCAATCATTATTGAATTTATTCGCAATATCGCGCGCAAGCTCAAGATGCTGCTTTTGATCATCGCCAACTGGCACATGGGTCGCACGATACGCCAAAATATCGGCTGCCATTAAGTTTGGATAGGTAAAAAGACCCGTTGATGCTTGTTCTTTATTCTTGCCTGCCTTGTCCTTATATTGGGTCATGCGGTTAAGCCAGCCCATCCTTGCAATGCAGGTAAAATACCATCCAAGCTCAACATGATGGCTGTTATGGGATTGCACAAATAAAATATGCTTGTCAGGATCAATGCCGCATGCAAGCAAGGCAGCTGCCATATCGTAACATTGATCGGCAATGCTGGCAGCATCCTTTTTTTTATCAATCGTTAAGGCGTGTTGATCTACAAGGCAAAACAGACATTCAAAATCATTTTGTAATTTAACCCAATTTCGGATCGCGCCAAGGTAATTTCCAAGGGTAAGCCCGCCTGTTGGCTGTATTCCAGAAAAAATGCGTCTTTTTGAATATGGTTGATAGATCATCTGCGTCCCTTATTGGCATATTTTTTTAATATATTCTAATTTCTTAAGGATTTTTAACCAAAATGCAAGGGCAGGTTTATGTGCGATACTATATAATGTGATCATAAACAGATATGATTCGTTAAAATATAAAGATTTAAGGAACATCATAATGAAGCTTTTAAACCTTAAAAAAATAATGCCGCTTGCCTTTATTGGCTTTGCTGCAATGGGCGTTATGGGCTGTGCAGGGAATTATTATGAAGGCCCGATTAGCGATCATTTTGATGGCACAAGATTTTTTAACCCAAATGCGCCAGAACCAGAATCGCGCGGGTTTCTAAGCTTTTTGGAATGGCGTTTTACGCGCGATCCGATTGCTTGGCCTGAAAGCGTGCCGCTGGCTAAAACTGATATTCCGCCGCTGAAAGTTAATGGCAGCGCGCTTCGCATCAGCAATGTCGGGCATGCAAGCCTGCTTATTCAAACGCGCGGGATTAATATTTTAACCGATCCCGTTTGGTCGCAGCGCGCAAGCCCCTTCAGCTTTATCGGGCCAAAACGCATCAAAGCACCAGGGATTGCATTTGATGATTTGCCGCCAATTGATGTCGTTTTTGTCAGCCATAATCATTATGATCATTTGGATGTTAAAAGCTTGCAAAGATTATGGCGGCAATTTCAACCAAGGATCATTGTCCCGCTTGGCAATGATACCATCATCAAAGCCTATGATTCTGATATTGAGGTTGAAGCCTATGATTGGTGGGATCAAACCCCGCTTAGCAATGATTTAATGCTGCATTTGGTGCCAAAACAACATTGGTCGGCGCGCGGATTAAGGGATCGCAATAAAGCCTTATGGAGCGGCTTTGTGATTGAATCGCCCGATGGACCAGTTTATTTTGCGGGGGATCTTGGGTTTGGCGATGGCAGTCAATTTGAAACTTTGCGAGCAAAATTTGGCGAGATGCGCTTTTCTGCCATTCCAACAGGCGCGTTTCAGCCGCGCTGGTTTATGGAATATTCCCACATGAACCCTGCTGAAGCGGTCCAGGCTTATCAAATATTGAATGGCAAATATGCCCATGCGATACATCATGGCGTATTTCCGCTGGGGGATGATGGGCCTGTTGAGGCGGATATGGCACTTTTTAGCGCGCTTGAAGCAGCAGAAATTTCACAGGATTTATTTAGATCCCTGCCTGTTGGCGATTTTTGGCTGATCGAGGATTAACTTTTCTTTTGTAAACTGCGATTTGCAAGCACACGGCGCAATGTTTCTGCGCGTTTGTCGCGTTTTTCTTGTTCCAGCTTGTCTGCAAGCGCGCTGTCAATCCCCGTTGGGTTGGTTGGGCTGGTTGGCAGCGCAGCAGATGGGCGTGCTTGGCTGGGGCTTGCCTGACTGGAATAGGAAGAATCAGCTTGCGCGGTTGGCGGCACGGCTTGCGGCGTGGCTGGTGCTGGCGTGGCTGGTGCTGGCGGTGCGCCAGAACGCCCTGCTGCTTGCGTGGCTGGTGGTTGCGTGGCTGGTGGTTGCGTTTTTGTGGCTGCGGCTTGATCCAGCTGGGCGGGGGTTAGCATATGATCTAATGCTGCTTTTCCTTGATCAAGCTGTTGATGATGCTGATCGCGCAGCCGTTCTGATTCTTCGGGATCATCGGCGGGATTTCCAAGCAGTCCCGCGCCAATTTGGCGGTTAATATTAATCAAAACCTCTAATTTCAGGGGATCGGGCGCACCCAGAATATCGACCGATCGCTTATCAATAAAATTAGAAAGATTAACCAAATTAGAACGCACATTGATTGGAACTTCGGTTTGCGGGTCAAGCATTGCGGATTGAATGATCGTCCAAACCCGCCAATTTAAGCGCACAATTTCTTTTATTTTTGAACCATCTTGGTCTTTTTTGGCATTATCCAAACGCCGCGCAAGCTCCACCAATGC
>JBGCED010000041.1:0-3918 GCA_045106055.1 Alphaproteobacteria bacterium | reverse complement strand
CAACCCCTTGCATATTCAGCCCATTTTCTTGTTCAAAATATTGAAACCCATCATGGAACACCAAAAATGGCTTATCTTTAATCGGCGCAAGCCTTGATGCTGCGACTTGCTGGGCACTTTGGATTTCAGCAATTAATTTTGCGGTATTTTGATTAAATTCATTCGCATATTCGGGATAGGCTTCACCCAGTTTTGAATTCAGCCAGCGCGCCATTTTAACCGCATTATTCATATCCAGCCAAAGATGGTAATCAAGATTGCGTGCTTGATCATCATGTTCATCATGCTCCTCATGTGCATGCTCCTCATGGGCTTCATCCTCATGTGCATGTTCATCATGCTCCTCATGGGCGTGTTCATCATGCTGCTCATGCCCATGTTCATCATGCTCCTCATGGGCGTGTTCATCATGCTGCTCATGCGCATGTTCGTCATGTCCGTGATCATGTGTGCCGCGAAGCGCCAAAAAGCCTAGGTCTGGCGCATCCGATGCCATCCATATTTTTTTACCTTCGCTTATTTCTGTATGTTTGCTTAAAAATAATTCAAAATAGGGATCAATCATCACAATATGGCTTGCTTGATTAAGTTTGCGCGCCATATTGGGGGTTAATTGCAAATCATGCGGCGATTGCTTGCCATCAAGCAGCAAATCCACCTGAATATGGTTGCCAATGATCGGTTTTACCAATAGATATAAAGGCTTGATCGTTACCAATAGTGATGATTGCTGTTCATTCGCATATATAAAGGGTGAAAAGAAGCACATTGCCAACAAAGAACAGATAAAATATCTGAATTTTAACATTTTAACTTTTAACATATTCTATATATTCCTATTGATCATTTTATAATGAATGTTATTTATCCACGCATCTTATACCCTAAAAATTATAATATAAAAGCCAATTTTAAACATAACTGAAAGATAATTGCTTCCAATGCATAATCTGATAGAAGCCCAGAATATTGATTTAATTTTAGGTAAAAAATCAATTTTAAAGCAAGTATCGCTGGCGATAAAGCCCCATGATTTTATGACCATCATTGGTCCAAATGGTGCGGGAAAATCGATGCTGTTAAAATTATTGCTGGGCTTGCTTGCGCCAACCCGTGGCTTGATCAACCGCCAAGCGGGGCTTGAAATTGGCTATATGCCGCAACGCTTCATCCAAGATCAAACCATGCCCATTACAGTAAGGCGGTTTTTAAGCTTAAATCAACGCGGTAATATACAGGATATGGCGGCGATTTTTGAAAAAACCCATATTGACCATTTAACAAACCAAATGCTTTATGATCTCTCTGGCGGGGAATTACAAAGGGTGCTGCTGGCGCGTGCTTTATTAAGAAAACCCGATTTATTGATTTTGGACGAGCCTGCGCAAAATCTTGATCTTAACGGGCAGTTGCAATTTTATAAACTACTGGAATCACTCTATCAACAAAGCGCGATGACCATCATCATGGTGTCCCATGATTTGCATATGGTGATGGCTTCCAGCAAGCAAGTTGTGTGTCTTTATCATCATATTTGTTGCAGCGGCGCGCCCAATATTGTTGCCAAAGACCCTGAATTTATCGCCCTATTTGGTAAGGAGATGGCGGATATGATGGCGGTTTACCATCATCACCATGATCATAACCATGATGATCATAACCATGATGATCACAACCATCATAATCACAGCCATGATGATCACAACCATCATAAAGAAAGCGTTTAAACATGGATGATTTCTTTTTGTTTGAACCCTTTATCATCAAAGCATTGCTGGCAGGGATTGGGGTTGCGCTGATTACAGGTGTGCTTGGCTGTTTTGTCGTATGGCGCAGAATGGCATATTTTGGCGATTCACTGGCGCATAGCGCCTTGCTTGGGATTGCGCTTGGGATTGCAACGGGGATTAATCTAAATGCGGCAACCTTGATGGTTGGGGCAAGCTTTGCCTTATTGCTTTTATGGCTGCAACGCAGAAAATTATTTGCAACCGATACGCTGCTGGGCATTTTGGCGCATGCGGCTTTATCCTTTGGCATGATCAGCCTAAGCCTGCAAGGCGAGCGGATTAACCTTCACGGCTATTTATTTGGCGATATTCTGTCGGTTGGCAGCACTGCACTGATTTGGATCTATGGCTGTGGGCTGTTTGTGTTGCTGCTATTATGGCGGTTTTGGGATAAGTTAATCCTGATCACGCTGCATGAAGATCTGGCATCCGCAGAATTTACCAATCCGTTTTATATGCAAATTTTGCTGATGCTGTTAATGACTTTGGTCGTTGCCCTATCGCTTCATATTGTGGGAATTTTATTAATTACCTCTATGTTAATCATCCCCGCAGCCACCGCGCGGCAATTTGCCAGATCCCCAGAACAAATGGCATTATTATCGGTGATATTTGGCGTTATGGCGGTATGTGCGGGCATGATTGCATCCTTTTTCTTAAATACCCCAACAGGGCCAACGATTGTGGCATCATGCGCCAGCCTGTTTATCTTAACGCTGCCGATTAAGCTTATCATGCAAAAAGGATTTTAACGATTTCAACACACCGCCCCCCGATCATTGCGCTTGGACTGATGAGCGGCACTTCGCTTGATGGGATTGATGCCGCCTTGATTAAAACCGACGGCGTTCGCATTTTTGAACATTTTGGCGGCATGACATTCCCCTATGAACATCAGTTTTCCAATGCATTAAAGGGCATCATGGGCGCGCGCACCCCTACGAAGCAGCTAACCCAGCTTGAAGTCACCCTAACGCAATTTCATGCGCAGGCAGTTCAAGCATTAATCAAGCAAACGGGCATTAACCCAGACATTATCGGCTTTCATGGGCAAACCATCACCCATGATCCTCAAAACGGCTTTACTTGGCAAATTGGAAGCGGGGAAATGCTGGCACAGGCCTGCGCCCTGCCTGTTATTGGTGATTTTCGCCAGCAAGATATTATTCATGGCGGTCAAGGCGCGCCGCTTGCCCCACTATATCATCAAGCGCTTAGCCAATCATGGCAACAACATAAAGATAATGGGGCGAATATTCTGTTAAATATTGGCGGAATATGCAATTTAACCTATATGGATCAAGATCAGCTTTATGCGGGCGATTGCGCGATGGGCAACGCCCCACTTAATGATTGGATTTCAAAACATGGCAAAGGCGCTTATGATCAAGATGGCGAATTTGCAAGCAAAGGCACGCTGGATCAAAAGCGGCTTAACGCCCTGCTTGCCCATCCTTTTTTCGCGCAAGCCCTCCCAAAATCTTTGGACCGCCAAAGCTTTACCCCTATATTGGATCAATCATTAACAGGGCTTAGCCTGGAAGATGGCGCGGCATTATTAACCGAATTTTCGGTGAAAGCCACAGCAAATGCCATCACTGATTTAAGCAAGGGCAAGCCCTATCGCCTATATTTATGTGGCGGCGGGCGATATAATAAATTTCTTGTGGAAAGATTAAAATTTCACCTTGGGCAAGCCCCAATATTAATTGACCAGATGGGCGTTGATGGCGATTTGCTGGAAGCCGAAGCCTTTGCTTTTTTAGCCGCCAGAAGCCTTTATCAGCTTCCCCTATCGCTTCCCCACACCACGGGGGCAAGCAAGCCATGCGTTGGCGGTATGCGCTCTTTGCCAGTCACACGCCGGTAGGCCGGCCGCACCAGCGGCGTCGCGCAGGCGCGCTTAATAAGACACTCACACGCCGTTAGGCTCGCCGCATTAGCGGCGGCGCGCAGTCGCGCTTATGATAAGCCACTCACACGCCGTTAGGCTCGCCGCATTAGCGGCGGCGCGCAGTCGCGCTTATAATAACCACTCACACGCCGTTAGGCTCGCCGCATTAGCGTTTTTATATTTGCGCTCATCTTCACGATGATGCGTTTTTATATTTGCGCTCATCTTCACGAT
>JBGCED010000040.1:0-19942 GCA_045106055.1 Alphaproteobacteria bacterium | reverse complement strand
ACCATTAAAACAAGACCAAATCCCGCCATCACGCTGATGGTTGCTGATCCGCCATAAGAAATTAAGGGAAGCGGCACACCAACAACGGGCGCAAGCCCCGTTACCATCGCAATATTAATAATCACATATAATGCAAAATTATTGATCATTCCAAACCCAACCAAACGGTTAAATTGGCTGCTTGCTCGCAGCGATAACACCGCCCCCACCGCCAGCAGCCCACAAAATAGAATCAGCAGCCCAAATGTGCCGCGCAGCCCCATTTCCTCGCCCAGCATTGTAAAGATAAAATCCGTATGTTTTTCGGGCAAGAAGCTATTTTGACTTTGCGGCCCATTCATATAGCCCCGCCCAAACATACCGCCAGAACCAAGTGCGATTTTTGACTGGGTAATATGATAGCCCGCGCCCAGCGGGTCGCGTTCAGGTTCCAGAAAGATTAAAATCCTGCGCTTTTGATAATCATGCAGAATAAAATTCCATGCAAGCGGAACGGCAGCAACCGCGCTTGCCCCCATCACCACAAATTTCCACAGCCTGATCCCTGCCAAAAACATAACCATCAACCCGCCAATCACAATTAAAATTGCGGTACCAAGATCGGGCTGGCGCAATACCAGCAGTACAGGCAGCGATAGCAATAAAAAGGGGATGATCAGTGATTTTATCTTGCCTGTATCCTCAATATCCAGCCCATGAAAATAACGCGCCAAAGCAAGCACCATCGCGGCTTTCATCAATTCAGAAGGTTGCAGCCTGAAAAATTTCAAATCCAGCCAGCGTTGCGCGCCCATGCCTGTTGCGCCCACCAGCTCAACCGCAACCAGCAATAATAATGCCCCGCCATAAATCACATAGGCATAATTCATCCAAAATTGCGGGTTGGTAAGCGCAAGCCCGATCATAATGCAAAAACCAATCCCAAGATAAATCAGCTGGCGCATCGCCCAAGGGTTAAAATCACCGCCCGCTGCTGAATATAATAAGGCAATGCCAATGGCTGCCCATAACATAATCATCAGGATAAACAGCCAATTTAACCGCAAACAGCGTTTATAAATGCCATCGTGAAACAGGGGCGTTGAAAAATCAGGAAGCATGATCAACCCTTCTTTAAGGCTAGGCTTTATCAAGATCGGCAGCAACCGCTGCCCTTAATAATTTTCCAGCAATCGGCGCAGCGCTTGATGATCCGCTGCCCCCATGCTCAACCACCACGGCGGCGGCATAGCGCGGATTATTGGCAGGGGCAAGCCCGACAAACAGCCCGTGATCTCTTAATTTACGATCAACATCCTCGCCCTTTAAAATGCCTGTTTCGCGTTCTGCCATTGAAATTCGGCGCACCTGACTTGTGCCTGTTTTGCCCGCAATTACGGTTTTTGCTTTATCATTTCCTGCATTAAGCGCACGATAAGCTGTGCCGCGCGGGTGATTGACAGCATCATAAAGCGACAACATCACCGCTGCAACATCCACTTTTGACAATAAAGACGGCGTCGCTTCTGCTTGATCAATGCCAAAAAGCTGGTTTGATGGCGGGGTCTTATATTCATCCATATAAAGTCTTGGGGTAAGCGGCAGCCCCCCTTTGGCAAATCTTGCCATCATTACCGCAAGTTGAAGCGGCGTTGCCAGCACGAATCCTTGCCCAATGGCATTGATCAGAGTCTCGCCGCCATACCAAGCGCTGCCATGGGCTTTGCGTTTCCAGCTGGGGCGCGGCACCAGCCCCGCTTTTTCGCCATGAAGATCAATCCCTGTCTTTTGCCCAAGCCCAAGCTGCTGCGCCATATCGGCGATTGCATCCATGCCAATTTCCCGCGCAATCTGATAGAACCAAATATCGCAGGATTCGCGCATTGCCTCCATTGCGTCCATCGCACCATGCCCTTGCTTTTTCCAGCAATGAAAGCGATGATTGCCAAGTTCAATATGACCATAGCAGCTTATGCGTTTATGAACGGGAATATTTGCCTTTAACGCCGCCATCAGCGTGACGATTTTAAAGGTTGATCCTGGGGCGTAAAGCCCTGAAATTGCCTTGTTTGTAAGCGGGTTTAAAGGGTCATCCAAATAGCCCGTCCATGCTTTTTGGCTGATGCCATCCACAAATAAATTAGGATCAAAATAAGGGCAGCTATTCAAGCATCGAACCGCACCATTTTGAATATCAAGCACAATCGCCGCGCCCGATTCCAGCTGATTAAGTTCCTGATAAGCAAGATTTTGTAAATCAGCATCAATCGTTAGCTGTAATTTTGAGCCTGTTTGGCTGGGTTTTGTATTGGCAATGCGAATGACGCGCCCATGGGCATTAACCATTTGCTGAGTAAAACCCGATTCGCCTTGCAGGTTATTTTCATAAAATAACTCTATCCCTTGTTTGCCCAAACGAAAATCAGGCATGGAATAAAGCCGATTATTGGGATCACGCAGCTGCTCTTTTGGGCTAACGCGTCCAACATAGCCTGTGACCGCGCCAAGCTGTGCGCCATAAGGATAATGGCGTAAATTCCCTTCTTGAATGCGCACGCCAGGCAAGCGGTAAAGCGTTAAATTGATTTTAGCAACCTCTTCCCAGCTTAAATTCTCGCGCACAATCAGCGGAATAAATTTTGCTTGCGCGCGATGGCGTTCCATCAATAAGTCAATCGCTTCTGGTTCTAGCGGCACAATGCTTGCCAAAAGCGCAAGCACATCGCCAACCTGCTGCCCCTTTGTTTCTTCGGGGACAAGCTGCAAGGAAAATCTTTTTTGATTATTCACAATGATGCGATCAAAACGGTCCACCACCAGCCCGCGATTGGGGGTAAGCAAGCGATAATTCAAGCTATTATCAGCAGATAAATCGCTATAGCGCGCATTTTCTTGAATTTGCAAATGATATAATCTTGCGCCAAGCGCGCCCACCAACAGCCCCTGCCCGCCAATTAGCAAGGCGGTGCGCCGGCTCATCAAGCTTTGGCGTTTGCGTTCAATCGATTTCATAAATATTCATTCGCTTTAGGTAACATTTGGCGTTAATTTTGATAATAAAATAGCGATTAACGGGAAACATATCCAGCTTGTAATGATGCTAAAGCCAGAATCAAGCGTAAAAAATACGCCCGTCATAATATAAAGCACCATATATTCCATCACAATCGTCCCGCATAGAATCGGCAATAATAATCCCCACCATGCAAAAAAACCAGCATCAACCACCAAATGGCGAGTTTGATGGGTGATAAAGCTGCATAACACAAACAGCCCCGCATAAAGCCCAAATGGTGTGCCATTTAATAAATCCGCGATCAGTCCAAACATAAACAGCAATGCGCTTGGCAGCAAGGCAGGATGCAGCAGCCTTGTATAGAAAATAATGATAAAGGGTATTTTGGGCGCAATCGGGTAAAAATCGCCCAGCGGCCATGGCAGCGGCGCAAGCAGAATGACCAATAATAGCACCATGCTGGGCATGGCAAACTGGATGGTTTCTTGCCATTCCTTGGCTGTTTTGAATAGGCTGTAATTGCCCATTTGCCGCCCATCCTTATGTTTTAGATGGTTTTTTGGTTGCCAGCATGTTTAAACAGGCTTGCTGGCGGTGCCAATCCTTAATCGGTTTTGCAGGAAAGCCTGCAACAATTTGATTGGAATTAAGGTTTTTTGTAACCCCCGTCTTGCCCGCGCACATAATATTGCTTCCAAGCTTTAAATGACCCGCAATGCCTGTTTGCCCGCCCGTTACCACATGATCGCCAAGCACGGTTGATCCTGATATGCCCGTTTGTGCCGCCAGCACACAGCCCTTGCCCAATATCACATTATGGGCAATTTGTACCAAATTATCCAAACGGCAATGATCCCCGATCACCGTATCATCATACATGCCGCGATCAATCGTGCTATTCCCGCCAATTTCAACATGATTCCCAATCATAACCGCGCCAACCTGCGGCATTTCAACATTGCCGCCAGCATCCATTGCAAAACCAAAGCCGCGCGTGCCGATGCGCACCCCTGCATGAATTTGGCAATCATTGCCAATGCTTGCATATTCAATGCTTGCCCCCGCGCCAATGCTGCTAGCTTTGCCGATTTTAACATTTTTGCCAATATAGGCATGGGGCTTAATCATGCAATTTTCTGCAATCACAGCATCAGCATCAATCACCGCAAATGCGCCAATTTCAACATTGCTGCCAATGCGGGCTGAAGCATGAATGGATGCGGATGGATGGATATTTCCCGTTGATGCGGGGGAAGGATAAAAATAGCCCATGACCAGCGCAAAGCTGCGATATGGTTTTTCGCATAAGATGGTTGAAATATGATTTGGCACATGGCTTGCGATTGCGGGACTGCAAATCACCGCGCCCGCCTTGGTTGTGCCAAGCGCCTTTACATATTTTGGATTATCAACGAAGCTGACCATGCTTTGATTGGCGCGATGAAGCGGGGCTGCGTCCTCGATGCGTTGATTCGGATCGGCGGTTTGTGACAGCTGCCCTTCGGCAAGGCGCGCAACCTGCTTTATAGAAATCGCTTGTTCGGGCTTAAAAAAGCCATGCTCTGGCATGATTTATTCTTCGCTATTTATGCCGCACCATTTATGCTTCGCTATTTACGCTTCAGGGGTCGCTTTCTTTGCGCTTTCCTTTTTTGCGGCTGGCTTTTTGGCTGCTGCTTTTTTAGGTTTCGCCTTTTTTGAATCTTCCACCATTACAGCTTCCCCTGATTCTGCTGCAAGCCTTGCTTCAATCTCTGTTTCAGGAATTTCCTCAACTGTAATCGTTGCTTGCTCTTTGATAAAGCCGATGGTTTTTTCTTCCAGCAATTCTGCTTTAAATGATTCCATCATTTGATTGCGCTGCTGTTCATTGGAAAGCATTTGAATATATTGCCCCTGCGTTTCTTGCGGCATGGATGTAATCCGCTTGATCATATGTTGCTGAATTTCATCATCTGCAACAGCTATCGATCCGCGTTTTGCAACATCCGCAAGCAACAGCCCAAGCCTTACCCTGCGCTGTGCGATTTTACGATAATCTGCATTCAGCGTCGCTTCATCTTTTCCTTGATCATCAGGGTCAAGATGATCATGTTCCATGGCGTGCTTGACGCGCGGCCAAATATTATCAAATTCACGATCAACCATGCGCGATGGCAATTCAAAATCATGCGCATCATTTAAGGCATCCATTAATTTAATTTGCATCATTTCGCTGGTTTGTGCAGAAAGCCGCTGTGTATAATCTTCTTTCAGCCTTGATTTCAGCTGATTCAAATCTTCCATGCCCAGCGTTTTTGCAAGTTCATCATCAATGGCGCGGTCTTTTAAAACCAGCACTTCATGGACTTTACATTTAAAATGGGCGGTCTTGCCAGCCAAATTTTCGGCTTGATAATCGCTTGGAAAATCAACATCAAAATCGACAGAATCCCCTGCTTTTTTACCAATAAAATTTTCTTCAAAGCCTGGGATAAACTGCCCTGCGCCAATTTCCAGCTTGCTATGTTCTGCCTTACCGCCTGGAAAGGCTTCATTATTCAAATAGCCTTCAAAGTCAATATCAACCATATCCCCTTTTTTCGCAGCCCGTTTCACCGCTTCTTGTTCGCGGTTTTGTTTGGCAATATCGCCAAGCGCTTCATCAAGCCTTGCATCATCTGGAACAGGTTTTAATTCCGTTAGGCTGATTTTTGAAAAATCCATCGGTTCAAATTCTGGGCTGAGATCAACCAGAATATTCACCGCCAAATCCTTGCCCTTTTCATAAGAATCATTGCTGGAATTAAAGCCAACATTATTTTCAAGCCCCTTTGATTCGATCAAATGCTTTGTGCCTTCATCAAATAATTGATCCAGCGCTTCGCGCAATACCGCATCGCCAAAGCGTTGTTTTAATAATTTTATCGGTGCTTTCCCAGGGCGAAAGCCTGGCATATTCACATCGCGATATTTGGTGCTGATAATGCTGGTTACAAGCCCATCAATCTCGTCTGCTGACCATGTTAATTTATATTCACGGCTTAGGCCTTCGGTTTGGATGTCGGTAATTTCCATAATATTTATCTATTCCTATGATCATCATATAAATTGGGTTAAGCCATATTGGGCAGCCTATCCATCATTAATCGCTTAAATTTATGGTGCGAGCGGAGGGATTCGAACCCTCAACCCCATACGGGGGGCAGATTTTAAGTCTGCTGCGTATACCGTTCCGCCACGCTCGCTAATTTATGCTTTAATGTTTTAAACAGCCCATACATCAAATAACGCGCCATCACCATGGATGACATTTTGCTTCTTTTAACCTGTAACTTTGGAATGATCAAGCAAGAATATGCTTGAGATTAAGCTATATTTTAACTATATGTTTATTTCACTGAAAAACAGGCAATATCTGTTTATTTCAATATTTGTTAATTTATGGAATAATCGTGCAAGCACCCCAGCATCAGCCCGCCGCTAAAAACAGAACCAAAAACTGGCAAATCAAAAATTGGCAGTGGCTTGCCAATCCCACGCGTTTTTTAAAGGTGGGGGAATGGTTGATGCCTTATTTATTGATTGCAACCGCCATCAGCTTAGGGGTGGGGCTTTATTATGGGCTTATTCAATCCCCGCCAGATTACCAGCAAGGCGACACGGTAAGGATCATGTATTTGCATGTGCCAGCTGCCTATCTTGGGCTGCTTGCTTATGCGGTCATGGCATTTGGCAGCCTTAGCTATTTAATCTGGGCGCATCCGCTTGGGGATATGCTGGCGCGCGCTGCTGCTTTGCCTGGGGCGGTTTTTACCTTAATCTGCTTGGTGACGGGGGCATTATGGGGCAAACCAATGTGGGGCACTTATTGGGTGTGGGATGCGCGGCTGACCTCGATGTTAATTTTATTTTTTCTTTATATTGGCTATATGGCGCTTGCAAATGGCTTTGAAGAAATTGGGCGCGGCGCAAAGCCTGCGGCGATTTTGGCGCTGGTTGGAACGGTAAATTTACCCATCATTAAATTTTCAGTTGATTGGTGGAACAGCCTGCATCAGCCAGCTAGCTTGCTTAGAATCGGCGGACCAACCCTTGATTCTGCGATGCTTATTCCTTTATTATGGATGATGCTTGCTTTTAGCCTATTATTTATGGTGCTGGTAATTTGGCGGGTTCGCACCCTTACAAATCAAGTGAAATTAAAACAAATCGCCTTGCGCAATTGGGGGGCATGATGAGTTATGCTGGCTTTGTATTTGGATCCTATGCGGCGGGCTTTGCCTTATTAATCGGGCTTTGCGCTTATTGCTGGATTGCGCGCAAGCGCAGCATCAATGCCTTGAAACAGCTGGAAAAAGATTAAATCCTTATGAGCAAATTAAAAAAAACAGGCATATCCCCCGCGATCTTGCGCCGCAAAATGCGCATTAAGCTGCTTGCTGCGGGCGGTTTATTATTGACCCTAGCGGTTGGGCTAATCCTGCTTGCCTTCCAAGAATCCATCGTTTTCTTTCATGGGCCAAGCGATATTATGGCGGGCAAGGTTGAAACCGATCGCAATTTCAGGCTGGGCGGGCTGGTGGCGATGGATAGCGTGAAACGCGCCGATCAAAATGGTGTGATTGAATTTGCCATAGAAGATGGCGTTCACACGGTTGCGGTTCAATTTCAAGGCTTGCTGCCTGATCTATTTCGCGAAGGGCAAGGCGTTGTTGCGCTTGGCAGCTTAAATTCAAACGGGCAATTCATCGCCCAAGAAGTGCTTGCAAAGCATGATGAAACCTATATGCCCGCAGAAGCGGTTGAAGCCATGAAGCGCGCTGGCACATGGCAGGGCGAGCAAGAGGGGAAGGGCGCACAAGAGGGGCAAGGCGCACAAAAAGAAGGGGCGAAAAAATAGGATGAATTTTGGATTATCCCTTGCTGAAATTGGTCATTTTGCCCTATCGCTTGGGCTTGGCTTTGCGGTTTTGCAAGCCATTGTGCCAATCGCTGGATCTTACCTTAGGAACAATCAATGGATGCAGCTGGGCTTCCCGTTTGCGGCGCTGCAATTTGCCGCGCTTAGCGTTGCAAGCGCATTGCTTGTAAAGGGATTTATCCTTTCTGATTTTTCAATCGCATTGGTTGCCAAACATTCCCATTCCCTGCAACCCATGCTTTATAAGGTTTCAGCAAGCTGGGGCAACCATGAAGGATCAATGCTATTATGGTGTTTGGTGCTTGCCTTTTTTGGCACTTTGGTTGGTTTATTTGGCAAGGATTTGCCAGATAGCCTGAAAGCAAAAGTAATCTCGGTGCAAGCGATGATTGCGGTTGCCTTTTTATTATTTCTGATTTTCACTTCAAACCCATTTGAACGGATTGTCCCCCCCCCGCTAGAGGGGCAATCGCTTAATCCCTTGCTTCAAGACCCTGGGCTTGCCTTTCACCCTCCCCTGCTTTATTTGGGCTATGTTGGCTTATCCTTGCTTTATTCCTTTGCGATTGCTGGCCTGCTGGAAGGGCGGGTTGATGCTGCCTTTGCCCGCTGGATGCGCCCTTGGGCGCTAATTTCATGGGGGTTTTTAACCGCAGGAATCGCGCTTGGCAGCTGGTGGGCGTATTATGAGCTTGGTTGGGGCGGCTTTTGGTTCTGGGACCCTGTTGAAAATGCAAGCTTAATGCCGTGGCTGGCAGCAACCGCGCTGCTTCATACCGCGATTGTGATGGAAAAGCGCGCCACCATGAAAAGCTGGACTTTGCTGCTGGCAATCATCGCCTTTAGCCTAAGCCTGATTGGAACATTTTTGGTGCGTTCAGGCGTATTAACCTCGGTTCATGCCTTTGCGACCGATCCAGATCGCGGCGTTTTCATTTTAATGATCTTGGTGGTTGCGATTGCGGGCGGGCTTACCCTATTTGCACTGCGCGCCCCCACTTTAAAAGGCGAAAGCCTGTTTCAACCGATCAGCCGCGAAGGCGCGTTGATGCTGAATAATATCCTATTAACCTGTGCGCTTGCAACCGTGTTGCTTGGAACGCTTTACCCCTTATTTCTTGATGTGATTGGCGGGGATAAATTATCAATCGGCCCGCCTTATTTCAATGCGACCTTTGGGCCTTTAATGCTGCCCTTATTATTAAGCGTTGGCGTTGGCGGTTTGCTTAGCTGGAAACGCGCCGACTTGGCGCAAGCTTTGCGCTTGCTAAGCGTTGCAATGGCATTCAGCCTTGCCATCGCCCTGATTGGGGCCTTTATTTATGATCGTGAATGGCTTTATGCGCTAACGGGGCTGGGGATTGCGGGCTGGGTTTGCACCAGCACCCTTACCAGCCTTTGGCGGCAAGCCCGCCCCCATCATAAAATCAGCATCCAGCACGCCCTAACCCGCCGCCTATGGCGCTTACCTGGCAGCGTATGGGGGATGAGCCTTGCCCATTTTGGGCTTGGGCTGATTGTTGCGGGCGCGCTGGGCGCATCGGTGCTAACCCAAGAATTGATCACACGCGTAAAATTGGGCGATACTGTATCGCTTGGCAATTACAGCTTTATGCTGGAAGCGGTTACCCAAAAGCAAATGCAAAATTACAATGCGATTGAGGGTAAAATCTTAATCGCGCATAACGGCAATGATGCCCATTATCTTTATCCAGAGCGCAGGCGTTATGTTGGCGGGGATATGGAAACGACCGAGGCCGCGATTGAAAGCAGCTGGCGCGGCGATGTCTATGCTGTATTGGGCGAAGTTGATGAAAATGCTGCAAATGATGGCTATGTTTTGCGCCTATATATAAAGCCGTTGGTGCCTTATATGTGGCTGGGTTCATTATTGATGGTGATCGGTGCGGGGCTGTCGCTTGTGGATCGCAGATTGCGGCTGGGCGTTCCAACCGCAACGAAAAGCACACCATCATCTGCTCTATCCCATGATCAAAAGAAGCAGCCTGATGCGGTTTAAATATCTTGCTTTTATTCCCTTAATTTTATTTTTGGTGCTTGCGGGTTATTTCTTTGCGCAGTTAAAATTTGGGCGCGACCCTGCGCTCATTCCCTCTGTGTTGATTGATCGCCCAGCGCCAATGCTTGCGCTTGCTGCGCTTGATTTAAAATATTCAGCGGGATTAGCAGAATCAGCATTATCAACCCAAGATCATGGCTTAAAGCCTGTTAAGATCGTTAATTTCTTTGCCTCTTGGTGTGTGCCGTGCAAGGCGGAACATCCGTTTTTATTATCCTTGGCTGCGCGCGATGATCTATCCATGATCGGCATTGCCTACAAGGATAAAGCAGCAGATGCAGTAAGCTTCATTGATGCGCTTGGCAATCCCTATGATCTCATCGCGCAAGACCCGCAAGGGCGCGCTGCGATTGAATGGGGGCTTTATGGCGTTCCAGAAACCTATATCATTGATGGGGGCGGCATTATTCGTTATAAATATACAGGGCCTTTGGTTAGCGAAGAAACCAAGCAAGAATTTTTAAATGCACTTGAAATGATTTTAAAACAACCATAATCTCTTTAATATTTTCATTTATATCTTATCTATCCTTAAAGAACATCAATCAGGGAATTTAAACAAGATGGCAATCACCGAAGCAAAGATTAAACAGCTGCTTTCAACCTTAAATGATCCCTTGTCGGGGGCAAGCTTAAACCCAGATCAACGCCTTAGCGGCATCACCATTAAACATAAAATGGTTCAGCTTAGCATTGATATTGAAAATGGCAGCAATGCGCCAAAATTTGATTCTCTGGTAAAACAGATGGAGGATTTAATTGGCAGCCAAGCGGGGGTTAATAATGTCACGGTGCTATTAACCGCAGAAAAAAAAGCAGGCGCGCCCAGCCAGCAAGCAGCCCCCCATCAGCATCAGCATGCCGCAACACAAGCAGCAACACAAGCTGGCGATAATGGCGCAGGCATTGGCGCGGTAAAGCATATTATTGCGGTTGCAAGCGGCAAGGGCGGGGTTGGAAAATCGACGACGGCGGTGAATTTAGCCTATGCCTTATCCAAAATTGGCTTGTCGGTTGGATTGCTGGATGCGGATATTTACGGGCCTTCATTGCCCAAAATGCTGGGTAAGCGCGAAGCCCCACGCACCGCAGATAATAAAACCATGATGCCGGTTGAAGTTCATGGCATTAAAACCATGTCAATCGGCTTTGTGATTGACGAAGAAGAGCCTGTAATTTGGCGCGGCCCGATGGTGATGGGCGCATTAAGCCAAATGTTAAAAGATGTGATTTGGGGTGAATTGGATTTGCTGGTTGTGGATATGCCCCCTGGCACGGGCGATGCACAATTAACCTTAACCCAGCAAGTCCCATTATCGGGTGCGGTGATTGTATCCACCCCGCAAGATATTGCGCTGCTTGATGCACGCAAAGGGCTTAATATGTTCCGCAAAACCGATGTGCCTGTGCTTGGCTTAATTGAAAATATGGCGGTGTTTATCTGTCCAAATTGCGCGCATGAAAGCCATATTTTTGGGCATGGCGGCGCAAGGAAAGAGGCGGGGCGGCTGGGCGTGCCATTTTTGGGCGAGATTCCACTTGAAATTGACATTCGCCTTGCTGCCGATCAAGGGCATGCGATTGTGCTTTCCGCCCCTGAATCTGCGCATGCAAAGCCTTATCTTGACATGGCAAAGCAGCTTCACGCTGCGCTATTTGCAGCGGATCAAGATCAGGCGAAAAAATCACCAACCATCAGAATGACATAAGCGTAAAGCGCAATGATTTTAACACAAAAGCTGCCTGATTCTTTCTTTAAAGCCCCGCAACTTATGCTGCTGGCGATCATGTGGCTTATTCTGCTTTTTAGCGCAAGCCATGATGCCGCCGCCAATCAAGATTATGTAACGCTGGCACTAACCCGCATTAATCAAGAGCGCACCCAGCAAGGCATAAAGCCTTTAACCCTTACCCCAACCTTATCACAAGCAGCTGGAAAAATGGCAGTTAATGCGCTTGCCGTCAAATCCAATAATGGCACACGCCCGCTTGAATTAAATAAATTATTACGCGATCTGCGCTATCCTGTCACAAGCTCGCAGCTGGCAATTGTTGGCACAAACAGCGCCCCTGAAACCCATGTTAATAATTGGCTTACCAATGCCAAATCCCGCAAAATTTTTCTTAATCCTGATATGGTTGATATTGGCATCTATGCCGCTGAAGGGGTGATCCAAGATCAGAATAATCAAGGGGTCTTATGGGCGGCTTTGGTTGGAAAACCGTCTAAGCCGACTGCGGCGGGCTGGCAAAGCGGCGTTCAATATTATGTAAATCAATTTCGCGCGCAATATGGTTTGCAGCCCTTGGCGCTTAACCCCAGACTTAATCAAGTATCCCAAGATTTTTCAAGGCGCATGGCAGTAAAAGACTTTGTGGCGCATGAAGCCCCCGAGGGGGATCGCGTCGATACAAGGGTAAGCCGTTCAGGCTATCAATGGCAAAGGGTGCTTGAAAATTTACAAGGCGGTGCAGTCAGCGATAAAGAAGCGGTTGATGCGTGGATTGCATCCAAAAAGGGACACCGCGAGGCGATGCTTGAACCCAACATCACCCAAATGGGCATTGGCTATTATTACATGCCCTTTGATGATGGCAATGCGCGCTATACCCATTATTGGACCTTGGTTATGGCAATTCCCAAATAATGGCACGCCCGATGAAACAAAATTTTGACGATTTGCGGGATTTTCTGGATTTTCTGGAATCCAACGGCAATTTATTGCGCATCAAGCACCCGTTAAAAATCGCGCTTGAAGTAACCGAAGTTCATCGCCGCTTGCTTGAAAAAGGCATGGCAGCCGCCATCATTGAACAGCCACAAGCCGCAGATGGCAGCATTTATCCCATTCCCATGCTGGTGAATTTATTTGGCACGGTTGAGCGCGTTGCGTGGGGCATGGGCAAACAGCCCGCTGAATTGCGTGAATTTGGGCGAATATTGGCATATTTACGAAACCCAACCCCGCCATCTGGCATCAAGCAAGCCTTTGAAATGCTGCCGCTGGTCAAACAATTATTGGCAATGAAGCCTAAAACCACCCGCAGCGCGCCGTGCCAAGAAATTGTCTTAACGGGGGATCAGATTGATCTTTATAAATTGCCGATTCAAGGATGCTGGCCAAATGAACCTGCGCCCCTGATTACTTGGCCGCTGGTTGTCACCAAAGGCCCAAACCCGAAACAAGACCCTGTGGATGATTTTAATTTGGGCATTTACCGCATGCAGGTGATCGGCAAAGACCGCACCCTAATGCGCTGGCTGAAACATCGCGGCGGCGCGCAGCATCATCAAAGCTGGAAGCAGGTAAAGCGCGATCCCCTGCCCGCAGCAATTGTGCTTGGCAGCGACCCTGCAACGATCTTGGCGGCGGTTACCCCCGTTCCCGATAATTTATCCGAATATAAATTTTCAAGCCTGCTGCGCGGCAAGGCGATCACGCTGGTGGATTGCAAAACCATTCCCATTCAAGTTCCCGCAAATGCCGAAATCATCCTTGAAGGTCATGTGATGTTGGATGAATTTGGTGATGAAGGACCTTATGGCGATCATACGGGCTATTATAATTCGGTTGAGCCATTTCCAATTTTCAAGCTTTCTGCGATTACCATGCGCAAAAACCCGATTTACCTTAGCACCTATACGGGGCGCCCGCCCGATGAACCCGCCATTTTGGGCGAAGCTTTAAACGAATTATTCATCCCTATTTTACAGCAGCAATTTCCTGAAATTATTGATTTTTGGTTGCCACCCGAAGGGTGCAGCTATCGGGTTGCGGTCGTATCGATCAACAAAAAATATGCGGGGCAAGCACGGCGCATTATGATGGGCATTTGGTCATTTTTACGGCAATTTCTTTATACAAAATGGATTATTGTGGTGGATGGCGATATTAATTGCCGCGATTGGAAAGATGTGATTTGGGCGGTTTCAACACGGGTTGACCCTGCGCGCGATATGATGGTCATTGAACATACGCCAATTGATTATCTGGATTTTGCATCCCCTGTAAGCGGGCTTGGCAGCAAGGTTGGAATTGATGCAACCGATAAAATAGATGGCGAGACCACCCGCGAATGGGGGCAAAAGCTGGATATGGATCAAAAAACCAAAAACACCATTGATGCTTTATGGGATGAATTAATCAAGCCTGTTTAATTTTTGGCTTGACGCAAGGGCTTAAACCCCATAAAAGCGCATTATAACTGTGTAACCTATATCGCAGCTTTCGGTCAAATGATCAAAAAATACGCTTTTTTGAATGATAAAATCTGCACATAAGCAGTACCAACAAGCGCGATTAATATATCTAGTAGATGGGATATTTTTAAAATGAGTGATGAAGTAACAGACGATAAGCGCTATGCCATTTTTAAATCAGGCGGCAAACAATACCGCGTGAGTGTTGGCGATAAGCTGAAACTAGAAAAATTAGAGGTTGAGGCTGGTGAAAATCTGACCATCACCGAAGTGCTTGCGATCCATGATGGCGAGACTTTAAGCATCGGTAAACCAATGGTGGATGATGCGCAAATTGAGCTTGAAATTGTAAAGCAGCTGCGCAGCCGTAAAATTAAAGTTTTCAAGAAAAAACGCCGCCAAAATTACCGCCGCACCAATAATCACCGCCAGCATCTTACCCAAGTGATGGTGAAAGATATTCGTCTTGGCAGCGCAAAGCCTGCAAAGAAAAAGGCTGCGCCAAAGGCAAAAAAAGCAGATGATCAAACGCCAGCAAGCGGCGAATAATATATATATATCATAAATACATAGGAGTTATATTATGGCACATAAAAAAGCAGGGGGTAGTTCAAGGAATGGCCGCGATACCGCAGGGCGCAGACTTGGCGTAAAACGATTTGGTGGTCAAGCGGTGCGCGCAGGCAATATTCTTGTGCGTCAACGCGGCACAAAATGGTATCCAGGCAATAATGTTGGGCTTGGGCGTGATCACACGATTTTTGCGCTGATTGATGGCAAGGTTGAATTTTCACATACACGCGAACGCGTTTTTGTGCATGTTGCACCTGCGGGCTAACACCCAATTTTACATGAATATTCTTAAAAAGCCCTTTTGTTCGCAAAAGGGCTTTTTAATTTGCAATCATCTTAATGATGATATGGCTTTTTCCAAACAATTCACGCGATTAGCTTAAGCCATTCATCTTCGGTTAAGATTTTAATGCCCAGGCTTTCTGCCTTTTTTAATTTTGATCCTGCGGCTTCACCTGCAACCACAATATCGGTTTTGGAAGATACGGAACCCGATACTTTTGCGCCCAGCCGCTGTGCGCCTGCCTTTGCTTCTGATCTTGATAAATGCTGCAAGCTGCCTGTAAAGACAATGATTTTGCCCGCAACAAGGCTGTGGGCAGAAATTTGCTCAGGCGGTGCAATTTCATTCAAGGCATCAATTAAGCCCGTTATTTCCTGCCATCTTGCATCATCCTGCATAAAATCCTGGATGGATTTTGCCATTAATGCACCAATGCCATCAATATCATTCAAGGCTTGAAAGGCAATGCCCGCATCCGCTTCATCGCGCAATGCCTGCATCGCTGCCATAAAAGCGCGGTCGCTGCCATAAAATTTCGCAAGCTCTTTGGCGGTAATCACGCCAATTAAGGGAATGCCCAGCGCATAAATAAAGCGTTCAAGGCTGATATTGCGGCGTTTTTCAATCGCTTCAAACAAATTATTTGCCGATAATCTGCCCCATCCAGACAGGTTTTTCAATTTGGTTAGGCTGGCTTGATCTGCGGCTTGTAAATGAAAAATATCAAGCGGCGTGGTGATCCAGCCAAGATCAATAAATTGGGTTAGGCTGCGCTCTCCCAGCCCCTCAATATCAAATGCATCCTTGGATACAAAATGCTTTAAGCGTTCAATTTGCTGAAACGGGCATTGCTGCCCCCCTGTGCAGCGGCTAACCGCTTCATTTTCATTGCGAATGATCGGCGTTGCAAGCGGGCATAGGCAATGATTTGGAAATTCAAAAGCGGCGGGGCGGTCATCGCGATCTGGATCAATAACTTGCGTGATTTGCGGGATTACATCGCCCGCGCGCTGCAATTCCACCAGATCGCCAACGCGAATATCTTTGCGTTTAATTTCATCCTGATTATGCAAAGTGGCGCGCGCAACCATCACCCCACCAACTGAAATTGGCGTTAATTCTGCAACGGGGGTAAGCGCGCCTGTTCGCCCCACTTGAATGGTAATCGCATTTAAACGGGTGACCGCGCGCTGGGCAGGGAATTTATGGGCGATTGCAAAGCGCGGCGCGCGTCCAACAAAGCCCAGCCGATCTTGAAGATCAAGCGCATTCACCTTATAAACCGCGCCATCAATTTCAAAAGGCAGCCCCGCCCGTGAATTGCCAAGCTGTTCAAAATACGCCATGATCGCATCTGCGTCCTTGCATACCGCATCTGGCAGCGTGATGGGAACACCAGCTGCGGCAAGCTTGCCACGCGCTTCCGATAGCATATCGCCCAAACCATTTGAAGCGCCCCCCCAGCCAAAGCAAAAAAACTGTAATTTGCGGGATTGGGTAATGCTGGGATCAAGTTGGCGCAAGCTGCCTGCGGCGGCATTTCTGGGGTTGGCGAATATTTTTAAATCCTTGGCGGCTTGGCGTTCATTTAGCGCAATAAAATCATCACGCCGCATATAGATTTCACCGCGCAATTCCAACCGCTCAAATGATTCAAAATAAGCGGTTAAATCCTTAGGCACAGCATCAATCGCCATGATATTATGGGTAATATCTTCACCAACACTGCCATCACCACGCGTTGCAGCCTTTACAAACCGCCCCTTTTCATAATGCAAACTAACCGAAAGCCCATCAATTTTCGGTTCTGCTAGAAATTCAAGCTTCTGATCCAAGGGAAGATTTAAAAATTTACGCACCCGCGCGATAAAATCATCCAAGCCTTGGCGGTCAAAAATATTGCCTAGTGATAGCATCGGCACTTCATGCTTGATTTTACCAAAGCCTTTTTGGGGGGCAGCCCCAACGGCGTCAATCTGGCTTAAATTACCGTGTAATTGAGGATAGGCAGCCAGCATATGATCATATTCACGGCGCAAATGATCATATTCCGCATCGCTAATTTCGGGATCATCCGCGCCATGATAGCGCTGATTATGATAAGCAAGCATCGCATCCAATTCAGCAATGCGCTGTTTGGCGGTTTCAAAATCAGACATAGCAGGGCTTGATGTGCATTTGATTTAAGCAGATTTAGCCATGGAAAGCACCGCTTGCTCTATTGCCTTCAAGCTTTGCTGCGCCTGATCCGCATCTGGGCCGCCCGCTTGCGCAATATCCGCGCGCCCGCCGCCACCCTTGCCGCCAATCACCGCTGCACCTTGGCGCACCAACGCAACCGCATCAAAGCGATCGGTTAAATCATCGGTCACCCCAACCACCAGCGATGCTTTGCCATCATTCACCGCTGCAACCGCAACAATGCCTGATTTAATTTGTGTTTTCAGTTGATCCACCAATGGTTTTAAATCTTTTGGCGACAGCCCTTGGGTTAATTTGCCAATAAATTGAATGCCGTTAATATCTTGCGCTGCCTGCCCTTTTGACGGATCATGGCTTGATGCTTGATCTGGCATCGCCGCCAATTTGCGTTTTAAGTCCGACATTTCCCGTTCAAGTGTTTTTTTATCCTGATAAAGCGCGTCCACCCGCGTTTGAAGCGCATCGGGGGTGACTTTTAAACCTGCGGCAAGGCGTGTGACCAGCTGATCGCGATGATTTAAATAATCCAAGGCAGCACCGCCCGTTAAACATTCAATGCGCCGCACACCAGAGGCAACGCCTTGCTCTGCAATAATTTTGAATAGCCCAATATCCCCCGTATGCTTGACATGTGTTCCCCCGCAAAGTTCCGTTGAATAAAGCTGACCTTCTTTATTTTCGCTGCCCATGCTAACCACGCGCACCTCATCGCCATATTTTTCACCAAATAAAGCAAGTGCGCCCGCTTCAATCGCGGCTTGCTGATCCATTAATCTGGTGGTTACCGCATGATTTCCGCGAATTTGATCATTGACCAGCCCCTCAATTTGGGTGATTTCAGAATCTGCGATTGGCTTGCTATGGGAAAAATCAAACCGCATCTGATCGGCTGCAACCAATGATCCTTTTTGTGTGACATGATCGCCTAATATTTGGCGCAATGCCTTATGCGCAAGATGGGTTACCGAATGATTTGCCGCAAGCTTCGCGCGCCTGACATGATCCACCTGCAAGGTTAAATCATCATTTGGGGTGAATTCGCCTTCAACGCAATTGCCAAGATGCAAGATCAAGCCATCCAGTTTTTTCTGGGTATCCTTGACGATAAATTTACCGCCGCGCCCATTTGAAATAACCCCTTGATCCCCTGATTGTCCGCCAGATTCACCATAAAACGGCGATTGATTGGCAAGCAAAATTGCCATATCATCCCTTTTGCTTATCCGATCAACCACCGCACCATCAACAATGATGCTTTGCAATTTGCCCATGGCTTCATTTGTGCCATAGCCCAAAAATTCCGATGCGCCATGCTGATCTTTCAAGCCATACCATAATTGATCGGTTGCTTGATCGCCAGAACCTGACCATGAAGCGCGCGCCTTTTCCCGCTGTGCTTGCATTGCAGCATCGAATCCTGCCATATCCAATTTTCGCCCTTGTTGGCGCATAATATCTGCGGTTAAATCAACAGGAAAACCGCAAGTATCATAAAGCATAAAGGCAATATTGCCAGGCAGGGTTTCCCCCTCCCCCAATTTATTGGTTGCATCCTTTAGCATTTTAAGCCCGCGCGCCAGCGTTTGCTTAAACTGCGTTTCTTCCAGCTTCAAGGTTTCTTCCATCAAGGATTTGGCGCGGATAAGCTCTTGATAATGCCCGCCCATCTCGTCAATTAGGCGCGGCAACAAGCGATAAAGCAGCGGCGTTTCTGCGCCCAAAATATGGGCATGGCGCATGGCGCGGCGCATGATGCGGCGCAGCACATAGCCCCGTCCCTCGTTAGATGGCAGCACCCCATCTGCAATTAAAAAAGCACTGGAGCGCAAATGATCGGCAATCACCTTATGGGATGCTGCATATTTCCCGTCTGGCTCTTTGTGGGTTAATTCTGCTGACGCTTCAATCAAGGAACGCATCACATCAATGTCATAATTGCTATGCACATTTTGCAAGATTGCGGTGATCCGTTCCAGCCCCATGCCCGTATCAATGGACGGCGTTGGTAAATCTGTGCGCGTGCCATCCTTAAACTGCTCATATTGCATGAACACCAAATTCCAAATTTCAATGAAACGATCGCCATCTTCATCCGCAGAACCAGGCGGCCCGCCCGCAATTGCCGCGCCATGATCATAGAAAATTTCGGAACAAGGCCCGCAAGGCCCCGTATCCCCCATCTGCCAAAAATTATCGGATGTGTTAATGCGGATGATTTTGCGATCATCAAGCCCCGCAATTTTGCGCCATAGGGTGGCAGCATCCTCATCCTCGCCATAAACCGTGACCAGTAATTTTTCGGCTGGCAAGCCATAATGTTTGGTAATCAATGACCATGCATATTCAATCGCCTGTTCTTTGAAATAATCTCCGAATGAGAAATTGCCCAGCATTTCAAAAAAAGTATGATGGCGCGCCGTATAGCCCACATTTTCAAGATCATTATGCTTGCCCCCCGCACGCACTGATTTTTGCGCGGTGGTTGCGCGCTTATAGCTGCGGGTTTCCTGACCTGTAAAAATATCCTTAAACTGCACCATCCCTGAATTGGTAAACATCAAGCTTGGATCATTGCTTGGCACAAGCGCAGAGGATGCAACCTCACGATGCCCGTTTTTTACAAAAAAATCCAGAAATTCGCGGCGAATATCATTGGTATTCATGCAGCATTAATCCTTTTATTGTTTTTAGGGGCGAACAGTAAA
>JBGCED010000039.1:0-5038 GCA_045106055.1 Alphaproteobacteria bacterium | reverse complement strand
ATTTAACAAGTGTTTTTTCATTTATTAATGGCAGCGGCCAGGGCGATACTCGAAATCGTTAAAAAGGCAGGGAAGCCGTCAAGTCCTGAAGTCCATGAGTGTATCGATAATACATGATTGGGCTGAAGGGCGCAGACAATGAACCTGTGTTTTCAAGGATAAAGAGTATAAAGGAGAATGGGGAACCCATACACCATCGTATCGATGACGATCTCGATGAAGGCAAGCCGACCCTGCCCCTGAAGAGCAGGCGGCAGAGATCCGCAGTACCATCGAAAGCAGTAGCCAACGCTATTGAAAGCTTTGATGCAATCGCTTACACTACGCAGGTTGCATTACAAAAGGCCATAAGTGCGCTGGAAGCTCTTGCGCCTTTAGTCTATTGCGATGCACTCACAGAACTTGCGGAATTTTCCGCGCGTCGTGCAAGCTAAAAAAATCCGGAGCAATTCGGAAATATATCCAACACCATCGGGGTGTAGCTCAGTCTGGTAGAGCACTGCCTTCGGGAGGCAGGGGCCGCGAGTTCGAATCCCGCCACTCCGACCAGCTTTTTTGCGTGCTTTTATGATAAAACAGGTTTCCAGTTTTGCAAAAATGCTGTAGATTTGGGTCTATGAGTTTGGTTGATTGGGCGGCCGCGCCCCTTGATAATTGGAAACGATTGCGGGTGAGGAAAGTCCGGGCTCCACGAAAACAAAGTGCCAGATAACATCTGGCGGGATTTGAAAGGCTGGGAAGCCAGCCTGATGGTTCTAGGGAAAGCGCAACAGAAAGCAAACCGCCCATTATATTCACTTGGAAAATTTATTTTTTAAGTGCTGGGTAAGGGTGAAAGGGTGCGGTAAAAGCGCACCGCAAGCATGGTAACATGCTTGGCACGGCAAGCCCCACTTGGAGCAAGACCGAATAGGAATGTGACGGGAAAGTCGTTAAACACTAACCTTGAGCTGAGTTTTCGCAGTGCCACACATTCGGGTAGGTTGCTTGAGCCTTGTAGCGATATAAGGCCTAGATGAATGGTCGCCTCGAGAATATAACCTCAAAAGGGCTTATATTTTTAAGACAGAACCCGGCTTATAGATCAACCAAATTCATAATCTTATTTGTCAAGTTCATGCTTTGTTTATTTGATACGAGTTGTCATGTTTTTGCATGAAAATTTAAATCAGTTAAAGCAACAATGTAATCCTTTTATTGACTTCCATAACCACCAAGGATACGATCATGGCATCTTATTTTTTCACGCATTTTCAAACGCGAGGCGCACATCATCGTTAAGATGATTGCAAATAGAAGGCGCATATCATCGTTAAGATGATTGCAAATAGAAGACCTCACTTTTGCTAAAATGCTCTAGCCCAATAATAAAGGGGGTGTATATGAATCATCGCAATAAAATACGCTTGCTGCTGGGGTTTGAAGCGATTGAAATTGTGCCTGAACGGCATGATCTCACCATTTTGGAATATTTACGCCTGAATCAAGGCTTGACGGGAACCAAGGAAGGCTGCGCCGAAGGGGATTGCGGGGCATGCACCGTGATTGTGGGCGAGCTTGTTGATGGGCGATTGATTTACAGCCCCGTAAATGCCTGCATTGCTTTTCTTGCGGGGATGGATGGCAAGCAAATTTTAACGGTTGAACATCTATCCGCAGACGGGCTTCACCCTGTGCAAGCGGCGATGGCGCAGCTGCATGCCACCCAATGCGGGTTTTGCACCCCTGGCTTTGTGACCTCTATTGCAACATTGCATCTAAATGGCATAAAGCCTGATCAGCAATCGCTGGGGGATGCGCTAGCGGGGAATCTGTGCCGCTGTACGGGCTATGGTCCTATTTTGGCGGCAGCGGCGCAAGCCCTAGACTCCCCGCATGGTGATTTTTGGTGGCAGCAAATGTCTGCGGCCCATGATTGTTTGACGATATGGGCGCAGGATCAATCCATGCTGGTGCTTGACGGCAATCCTGCGGGTATTTTCATCAAGCCCCATTGCTTGGCGGATGCGCTTGGCGCAATGGATCGCCATAAGAACGCAACAATTTATGCAGGGGCAACCGATGTTGGGCTGTGGGTAAGCAAATCCTGCGCGGATTTGCCCGTGTTGATTCATATTGGCGATGTTAAGGAATTAACTGATATTGCCATGGATCAAGACTGGATCACTATGGGTGCAGGCATTGCTTATGATCGCGCCTTATCCTGTTTGCAGCAAGAATATAACAGCTTGGGGCATTTGATCCGCCGTATTGGTTCAGCGCAAGTAAGGGGGCGCGGGACGATTGGCGGCAATATTGCAAATGGTTCGCCGATTGGCGATATGCCGCCCGCATTAATGGCGCTTGGCGCAGAAATAACCTTGCAATCCGCAAAGCATAAGCGGCGATTAGCGTTAAAGGATTTTTTCATTGAATATGGCAAGCAAGACCGCGCCCCGAATGAAATTCTAACCCAGATTCACATTCCGCGCCATTTAAAGGGGCAGCTGCGCTGTTATAAAATATCAAAACGCTTTGATCAGGATATTACAGCGGTGCTGGGATGTTTTTATAGTGAGCAGGATCAAAATAACATCATCCGCAAAGCAAATCTATGTTATGGCGGAATGGCAGGCATTCCCGCCCATGCCATCCATGCGCAGCAAGCGATGCTGGGTCAGCCCTTTAGCTTAAAAACCATTGAACACGCAGCACATGAAATTACAAAGGATTTTAAACCCTTAAGCGATATGCGCGCATCGGCAGAATATCGCACCCAAATTGCGGCAAATTTACTGAAACGATTTTATGCAGACACACAAAGCGAAGCGGGCTTACCTTTGCTGGATCATCCTGATTCCTTGTCTTATTTTACTGAAATATCATCCTATTTAAACGGGGATAGGGCATGAGCATAAAACCAAGCGCGCAATATCCTGATGGCATTCAAGGCGGGGTGACGGCAAGCCTTGCGCATGATAGCGGGATGCGTCAGGCCATGGGCAGTGCGCAATTTGTGGATGATCTTCCAGAATTGCCAAACACGCTGCATTTGGTGCCAATCGGTGCGCCCAAGGCGCGGGGAATCATTAAGGCGTTAAATCTTGATAAGGTGCGCGCGGCGACTGGCGTGGTTGCGGTCTTAACTGCGGATGATGTGCCGGGCTTAAATGATGTCAGCCCGACCCATTCGCTTGATGATTTTGTGCTGGCATCATCCAGTGTGCGCTTTCACGCAGAGCCGGTCGCCGCCGTGATCGCAACCAGCCGCCAACTTGCACGAAAAGCAGCGCGGCTTGCTGAGATAGAGATTGAAGAAACGCCAGCCATTTTGAACATTGAACAAGCAGATCAAGCAAATAGCATCATCAGTGATGATTATGAATTTCAATCTGGCAATAGCGATCATGCGCTGAAAAGCGCACAACATACCGCAGAATCCAGCCTGATCATTGGCGGACAGGATCAGTTCTATCTGGAAGGGCAAATATCTTACGCGATCCCGCAAGAATATGATCCCGCAGGTCACCGCGATATTTTGATTTATTGTTCCACCCAGCATCCAAGCGAAGTTCAGCATAATGTTGCTAATGTGCTTGGTGTTCCAGCCCATGCGGTGGTGGTTGAAATCAGGCGCATGGGCGGCGGATTTGGCGGCAAAGAAAGTCAGGCAACGCAATGGGCTGCCTTGGCAGCGCTTGGCGCGCTTAAAACAGGCAAGCCCGTTAAATGCAGGCTTGACCGCGATGATGATATGATTATGACAGGCAAACGCCATGATTTTACGGCAAAGATGCAGGTTGGCTTTGATGATCAGGGGCGCATTTTGGGGGCATCCGCGCAGTTAAAGGCAAGATGCGGAATTTCAAAAGATTTATCGGATGCGATTGTGGATCGCGCCATGTTTCATTTTGACAATGCCTATCACATGCCAAATTGTAAAATTCACACAAGGCGGTTAAAAACCAATACGGTTTCAAATACCGCCTTTCGGGGGTTTGGTGGCCCGCAAGGGATGCTGGCGGGGGAATGGATGATCGAATCCATAGCCCGCAAATTGGGGGATGATCCGCTTAATGTTCGTAAAAGAAACCTATATGCCGGCCTGGATCAAGCACCCAATGACACCCCTTATGGCATGGCAGTAAAAGATTTTATCCTAAAGGATATGATTCAATCTTTGGAGGATAGCGGTGATTATTGGCAGCGCAGGGCAGAAATCAAAGCGTTTAATCTTGAAAGCCGAATCATTAAGCGCGGACTTGCTTTAACCCCTGTTAAATTTGGCATATCCTTTACGACCAGCTTTTTAAATCAGGCGGGGGCGCTGGTGCATCTTTACAAGGATGGCTCTATCATGCTCAATCATGGCGGTACTGAAATGGGGCAGGGCTTGTTCGTTAAGGTTGCGCAAGTGGTTGCTGAAATATTTCAAGTGGATTCAAGCCATGTTAAAATCACGGCGACCAGCACCGCAAAAATTCCCAATACATCTGCAACCGCAGCCTCATCAGGCTCTGATATGAATGGGATGGCAGCCTTTAATGCCGCCAGCACCATTAAATCACGCTTGATTGAATTTGCCGCTGAAAAATATAAAATCCCTGAATCGCAAGTGATCTTTTTGCCTGGGCGGGTTAGAATTGGCAATGATGAAATTCCTTTTAAAACCTTGATTGCCGAAGCCTATTTGGCGCGGGTGCAATTATCTTGCGCGGGGTTTTATAAAACCCCAGAAATTGCTTTTGACCGAGCAACAGGAAAAGGTCGCCCCTTTTATTATTTTGCCTATGGTGCTGCCCTTAGCGAGGTTGCGATTGATTGCCTAACGGGTGAATCGCGCGTGCTTGGCGTTGATATTGTGCATGATGTTGGAAAATCCCTAAACCCTGCGATTGATTTGGGTCAAATTGAGGGGGGATTTATGCAAGGGCTGGGCTGGTTGATGATGGAAGAGCTACACTGGGATGATCAAGGAAGATTGCGTACCCACGCGCCATCTACTTATAAAATCCCAACCATTAATGACCGCCCGCTGCGGTTTAATGTCAATTTATGG
>JBGCED010000038.1:0-31727 GCA_045106055.1 Alphaproteobacteria bacterium | reverse complement strand
TCTCGCATATCTTTAACATCTATTGCCAGCTGAATAGTGTCTCTTTCTTGTTGAAACAACCCATTACGCCATTTACAAAGCGAATGTTTAAAATCTGTATTGGTTGCATAAATCACCCTTGCCCGCGTCATTGCCATATATTCAAAATTCCAAGCAGCTGCGGGTTTTGGCTTTCCTGATTCCAGCATATAATAATCTATTAGCGTTTGAAATTGATTGGCAAGCGCGGTTGTGCCTGATGGGCGCAGCCTAAGATCAACTTCAAATAATTTTCCCCCGCGCATTTCAAGCGATATGCCATTTACAATCCTTTGCGCCAAACGCTGATAATAAACTTGAAGATATAAGGGGCGTTGCCCATTTGATTTTACGATTTGGGCTTCATCATCATTGATTTCATCATAAACCAGCAATAAATCCAAATCGCTTGCAGGTAATAATTCACGCGACCCTAGTTTTCCCACCGCGATGATTGCAAAATTTGAAGTTTCAATCGTGCCATGCTGCTTAATAAACTGCCCAATGATAAATTCGGTTAAGATGCCAACGCTGGCTTCAGCAAGATTAGACAGCCTTAGCGATAATTCATCAATATTAATCAGCTGCTGTAAGAACTGAACCCCAATTTGAAATTCACGATCAGAGACAAATTTTCGAATAAGGTAAAAGATATTTTCATCATCATCTGGAATCGTCGCATTGTTAAGTTGATCGGTTAATTTATCGCGTAAAATGTCAATCGTTTCATGGTTGGTTACCATTTGCTGATCAAGTAAATTTTCAATCAATTCCGCATCATCCGATAATAGCTGCCCCAATCTTGGGGCATTGCTAATAATATCAATCAATAGACGCATTAAATTAGGGTTTGATTTAAACAGTGAAAAAAGCTGAACCCCTGACGGTAGTTTTTCTAAAAAGCGATCAAAATTTCTAAATCCAGCATCTGGATCAAGCGTTGATTTGAAATTCACCAATAATTCGGGCAGAATTTTTTTTAAAATATCGCGTGCGCGTTGGAATTTTGTCGCACGATAACGCCCAATCGCCCAAATATGAAGCATATTATAAATGCTGGTTGGTTCTTTAAACCCGCAATCGCGCAAAAAGCTTTCTATTGCGATTGGAATTTCTTTATGGCTAAAATCCAAGCTTTCAGAGATAGCATGATCTTGTTCATCCTCTTTAAAGAAATAATCATCAAAAATCGCCGCAACCTTGCCCAATATTGTCATAAATTCAAATTCAAACGCATCAATTGATTCAAAACCCATCATATTTGCGATTTTAAGCATGGCTGAGCGATCATTTGGCATGGTTTGTGTCTGTTGATCATCAACCATTTGTAAGCGATGCTCCAGCGTTCTTAAAAACACATAAGCCATTTTTAAATCTTGATCATCATTGGTTTTGATAATTTTGGTGGTTGATAATTGATGAAGGCTTGCGATCGTTTGGCGAATTCTAAGTTCAGATTGTTTCCCGCCCCAGATTAATTGCTGGGTTTGCGCATAAAATTCTATTTCACGAATGCCGCCGTGACCTGTTTTAATATTATGCCCAAAAAAATCAATTTCTTTGCCTTTGCGATAAGCCTCAATTTGAAGTTTGATCGCGCGAATATCTTCTATGGCTGCAAAATCAAGATATTTTCGCCAGATAAAGGGCTTGATATGGGTTAAAAACAAATTGCCCAACTCAATATTACCAGCGCAAGGGCGCGCCTTAATCATTGCCGAGCGTTCCCAATTAAGGCCTTGAGTTTCATAATATTGTTCCGCAGCTTCAACCGAAATAATCGGCGGAGTTACATTGGGATCGGGGCGCAGCCTTAAATCCACACGAAACACATAGCCATTGGCTTGCTTTTCTTCGATGATTTTTGTGAATAAATGCGATGTGCGAACCAAATCTTGCTGAAGGCGATCAGGATCACAAAATTCAAAACCTTGTGGATCATATAATAAAATTAAATCAATATCGCTGGAATAATTTAATTCATCCGCGCCAAGCTTGCCCATTGCAAGAATGGTAATGGGAAATAATCCGCATTGCGCCTTGATGGTTTGGTCTTGATGGGGAAACGGGCTTGTGCGATCCTTTAACCGTAAGCAGGATTGCAAACTGTAAATCAATGCAAGATCCAGCGCATGATCTGCAAATTTAGAAAGATAATGGGTGACTTGTTCAAGCGTCAATAAGCCACCAAGATCTGCTAGCCCTAATCCAAGCGCTAATTTTTGTTTATTCATCCGCAATTCAACCATTAAGCTTTCAGTGGAAGCAAATGGCCTAACCATATCTTTATAATCCGCCATGGTCTTTAAGATAAGGTCGCAATAGGATTCGGGGGATTGTTTGAAAATCGCAGCATAATCTGCTTGATGCTGCATTAACCCATGCAAATAGGGGGAACATTCCGCCACGGCAGCTGTAAAATCAATGATGGATTCTGGTAAATTCGCGGTTTTAAGTGAATTTAAAACCTTAGGCGCAAGAATATTATGATCTGATTCTATGGGAAGCTTTTTTATATTTTCCCATAAAGCCGCGCCGTCCATTACCCTGCATTCCTTGATGTTTCTTTGATTAAGGCTGCATAGAGCGATACCGCATCTTCTGTATCATTTAGGCAAGGGATATAATCAAATTTCACCCCGCCTGCTTCCATAAAATCTTCGCGGTAACCAATTGAAATTTCCTCCAGCGTTTCAACGCAATCAAATGAAAATCCTGGTGCAATCATCACAATATGCTTTAATTTCTTTTGAATTGCATCTGCTAATAATTGATCAATCGAAGGTTCAAGCCATTTTGCAGGACCAAATCTGGATTGAAAGCCCAATTTAAAAAGATCATCATCCAGCTTTAAGGATTCCTTGATCAAGCGCGCTGTCTTATGGGCGTGGCAATAATAAGGATCACCCAATTCAAGCGTGCGTTTGGGCATGCCATGAAAAGAACATATAATCAAATCGGGGGGCTGTTTTAATGAATCAAGATGTGATTTTAAGTGATTTGAAATTGTTGAAATATATAAAGGATGATCATAATAAGCGCCAATCACTTTAAAATTTGGCTGCCAGCGCATTTTTAACAGGATATCAAAGAATTTATCTTGCGCGCTTGCCGTCGTTGCTGCGCAATATTGCGGGTAAAGCGGAAGCAGGGTAATATCGCCAACTTGCTGCTTTAATAATTCATCCACGGCTTGCTGTAATGAAGGTTCGCCATAGCGCATTCCCGCGCTGATGATCAATTCATCCTTAAACTGATCCGATAATTTAGCTTGCAGCGATTTTAAATAATAACGCAGTGGAGAATCATTATGGGTTTTATCCCAAATTTTGGCATAATTCGCTGCCGATTTTTTTGATCTGATTGGTAAAATAATGCCATAAAGAATGATTTTCCATAAAAAAAGCGGCAATTCAATCACACGGCGATCAGTTAAAAATTCTTTTAAATAGCGTTTAACCGCTTTTGCGGTTGGGGCTGATGGCGTGCCAAGATTAATTAAAATCACGCCCTTTTTATGCCGTCTATGATCCTTGTGGGGTGCGTGTGACACAGATATTATTCCTTATAATCGCGAATGAAATCAATTAGGTTTTTGACCTGATCAGGGTCTGTTTCCTTATCAATACCATGGCCAAGATTAAAAATAAAACGCTGTTTGCCGATGGTTGACAGAATCTTAACCACTTGTTTTTTCCATAATAGATCGCTTGCTTGCAGCCGTAAAGGTTCTAAATTGCCTTGCAAAACCGCATGAGGCTGCAACATTGTTTGTGCGTAATTTAAATTTACAGCAGGATCCAGCGATAATCCATTTATTTTTGTCTTAATTGCATAATCTTGATAAAGACTGCCAGCCCCTCTTGGAAAGCCAATAATGGGAACAGTAACCCCCGCTTGCCGTATATTTTCAATGATTTTAGCGGTGGGATTAATGACAAAATTTTCAAAACCAGTTTGATCCAATAATCCTGACCAGCTATCAAATAATTGCAGCATTTCTGCGCCAGAATTTACCTGTTTAATTAAATAAAGTGATATGGCTTCGACTAAAATATCCGTTAATTGATTCAGCATTTCTGGATGTTGATATGCCATTAAGCGTGCTTTTGGAAAATTGGGAATACTGCCCCCACATAGCATATAGCACGCCAATGTCCAAGGCGATCCAGAAAAGCCAATTAAGGTGGTTTCTTTTGGCAAAGAAACGGAAAGCCGCTGCAAAAGTTCAAAAACAGGCTCTAATCTTGGCAGCATCCTTGGCATTTCATCCCTTAGCTTTAAAATCTCTGCCTGCGTTGTCAAAGGGTCAAGCCGTGGTCCTTCGCCTGTTTCAAATCTTACCGAACGGCCCAGCGCATGGGGAATGACCAAAATATCACTAAACATAATTGCAGCATCAAGCCCAAAGCGTTCAATCGGCTGTAAAGTTACTTTTTCTGCCAATTTAGGATTATAGCATAGATTTAAAAAAGACCCTGCTTCGCTGCGTGTGTTCATATATTCAGGCAAATAACGCCCTGCTTGTCGCATCAGCCAGATGGGCGGCGTTTCATAAGGCTTATTTTCCTTTAATTCTTGCGCAAATATTTTTAATAATTTCTTCATCATTTATCTTCTTTCTTTCACAGTTTCACAGCTTGTGAATCCCTAATAACCTTATAATATATATTAAGAAGGAGGGGGAGGAGGGGGATGTGTAAACTGTATAATTTGACTCAATGTGTAATTCGTATATTTCAAAGGCAATATTTTCAGTGATTGTGAAAATTGTGAATTTTGATGTTTCATCGCGGTTATATTTCGGTTTAACATAATCTGCTTAAAATTTAAATGTGGATAATGTTTTAATTTCATTCTTTACACAAGCTGTATAATTTCATTATTTATTTGTTTATTCCTGAAATTCCCTGTGCATAAATTGTGAGTGCCTGTGTATTAATCATAGAGGGATGCGTAAAACAGGATATTTATGCTATTCCTCTGCTATTTTTTTAAGATGATATAATATATCTAAAGCCTGTTTTGGGGTTAGCATATCGGGGTTAATTTCCTTTAATTTTTCAGTTAGCGGGTTTAAATCTACTTGCGCTGATTCATCCTTTTCAGCTTCATTTATTTTTGATTCGGTATGATGAAACAGGGGTAAATCATCAGCAAGCTCGGCTAAATCTTGTGAATGACTGCCTTTTTCTAAGACTTCTAAAACAGTTTTGGCGCGTTTAATCACCGCCTTTGGAAGCCCAGCCAATGCGCCGACATAAATGCCGTATGACCGCCCTGCTGTGCCTTTTTGAACTTCATGTAAAAACACAATATCGCCGCGCCATTCTTTCACCCGAACACTATGCGGGCTAAGGCTTGGCAATTTTGATTTTAAATTGGTAAGCTCGTGATAATGGGTTGCAAATAATCCGCGACATTTTATCTGATCATGCAGATATTCAATCGTTGCCCATGCAATGGAAAGTCCGTCAAAGGTTGCGGTTCCTCGCCCTAACTCGTCCAGAATAACCAAGGATTTTGCCGTTGCCTGATTTAAAATGGTCGCAGTTTCAACCATTTCAACCATAAAGGTGGATTGCCCTTTTGCAAGATTATCTGATGCGCCAACGCGGCTGAATAATTTATCAATAATGCCAATATCGGCTTGATCGGCTGGCACATAAGACCCCATTTGTGCCATGATTGCAATTAAAGCATTTTGGCGCAAAAAGGTTGATTTTCCTGCCATATTTGGTCCTGTTAATAGCCATAGGCGTTGTTCAGCTTCAAGATCACAATCATTTTTAACAAATTGCTGTTTTTGTGTTTGCTTGATCAGGCTTTGTTCAACCACGGGATGACGGCCGCCTTTTAAGAAAAAACGATCATCATCATAAAGGATGGGCTTACAGTAATTTTCAGTGATGGCAAGCGTTGCAAGCCCTGCATAGACATCAATATGTGCAATATGTTTTGCTGTTGCAATGATCGCATCAAATTCAGCAAGGCATGCGCCTCGCATCTTTTCAAACTGCTCCAGCTCAATCGCAAGGGTTCTATCTGCGGCCTCAAGAATATTACGCGCCAATTCATTTAATTCATCTGTGCCATAGCGAATATTATTTGCCATGGTTTGGCGGTGAATAAATTTATGCTTTAAGTCGCCCTCAAGCTTTTCGGCTTGTTTTGGGGTAATTTCAATATGATAGCCAAGTAAATTATTATGCTTTATTTTTAAATTTTCAATGCCTGTCTCGCGGCGATAACGCGCCTCAAGCCCTGTAAGATGGCGCCGTCCCTCATCGCGCAAGCTTCTTGCTTGATCCAATGCTGGGGCAAAGCCTGTTTGAATAAAGCCGCCATCTTTTGTATGAAATGGTAAATCATTGATCAAAGCCCGCTTTAGTAAATCAGCAAGCACGCTGTGATCATTGATATTTTGAACCGATTGCGCAAGACCAATCTCATGGCGGTTTAAACAGCTTGCCAATAAGCCTTTTACTTGGCTGCAATGGGTTAAGGCATCGCCAATTTGACCAAGATCGCGCGGATTGCCTCTGTTCATTGCCAATCGCGATAAGGGGCGGGCTAAATCGGGAATATTCTTTAAAATGACCTTTAAGGAATTATGAATTTGCGATTCAGCAATCAGCCATTCTATGGATGCTAAGCGGTGATTAATCTGTTTTGGATCAATTAAGGGGGCTGCCAGCATATCATTTAATAATCTTGATCCTGCGGCGGTGATGCAATGATCCATTGCAGCCAGCAAGCTGCCTTGGCGTTTTCCCATCATATCGCTTGAAAGTTCAAGATTGCGGCGGGTTGCACCATCAATTTGCATATGATCTTGCGCCATGATTTGGCGTAAGGGCAGTAATTTTGGCATATTATTAAGCTGGGTCAGCTCCAAATAATCCAGCAATGCCCCCGCACTTGAAAGCTCTGCCTTACTAAAATTTCCAAATGCGACAAGATTTTGAATTTTATAATAGGTTTCAAGCTTTGCTTTTCCGCTATTTACATTGAATTTTTGCGCTGCAAGTGGGGTTAAAATGGCTTCAAGCCCTCTGGCATCGGATGCAAAAATGCCTGAATGCTCAATGATTGCTTTCATTTTGGCATAATTTTGATCATCAATTAATAATTCATTGGGGGCTATTCTGGCGATGGCTTCTGATAGGGTTTCCAGCGTTTGTGCTTCGGTAAAAAATTCGCCGCTGGTAATATCGCACCATGCGATTGCCATGGATTGATCGCCCAGCATTGCCAATGAAGCCAAGAATTGATGTGATTTTGGATCAAGAAACGCATCTTCGCTTAAAGTGCCAGGGGTAACGACCCTGACAATGGCGCGCTTTACAACTGATTTATAGCCCCGTTTCTTTGCGTCTTTTGGGTCTTCTATTTGTTCGCCAATCGCGACCCTGAATCCCTGCTTAATCAGGCGCGCAAGATAGGAATCTGCGGCATGAACAGGCACCCCGCACATCGGAATATCTTCGCCATGATGCTTGCCGCGTTTGGTAAGGGAAATGCTAAGCGCGTTTGAAGCTGTTATTGCATCTTCAAAAAATAATTCGTAAAAATCCCCCATGCGATAAAATAATAAGCATTCGGGATGCTCTTGTTTGATCGCAATATATTGCGCCATCATTGGGGTGGTATTGTCGTCAGCAGCTTTCAAGAATTTTACTTTTAAAAGAAGGATTAAGAAATAACGAGGATTTAAAGAATGGCAGATGGGCAATGATTAATCAATATGCAATTTTTACAATCTGGTTTTCGCGCTTTGCATATATAGCGCCCATGCAGAATAAGCCAATGATGGGCGTGCATCATATAGGCTTCAGGGATGATTTTTAACAGATCCTGTTCAACCCCAAGCGGAGTTTTTGCGACAGATAGCCCAAGCCGGTGGGCAAGCCGAAATAGATGGGTATCAACCGCAATGGTTGGCACGCCAAAGGCAATATTTAACACCACATTTGCAGTTTTGCGGCCAACGCCTGGCAAGGCTTCCAAGGCATCGCGATCCGCAGGCACAATGCCTTGATGGTGTTCAATCAGCAAATGTGCCATTTTCATCACATTGGCAGCTTTGGTGCGAAATAGCCCAATGGTTTTAATATGCTCTATTAATCCAGCTTCGCCAAGTGCGACCATATTTGCGGGGCTATTGACGATTTTAAATAATGTATCGGTGGCTTTGTTGACGCCAATATCGGTGGCTTGCGCTGACAGCGTGACTGCAACCAGCAGCTGATAAGGGTTATGCCAATTTAATTCGCCTTTGGGATGGGGGTTTTCTGTTTGAAACCGCTCAAAAATAATGGCTGCAAGCGCGCGCTTTGCTTTTAGGCTGCGGGGTTTTTTAATTGGATTTACCATCATCTTTTATTAATTTTGTCTTTGAATCAAGATCAACCATGCGATGAAAACAGCTTTGCTCGCCCAAATGGCAGCATCCGCCATCGCCTTCAACCAATACTTCAATCAACAGGCAATCTTGATCGCAATCCACCGCAATATTTATTAATTTTTGAATTTGCCCGCTGGTTGCGCCCTTGTGCCATAATTCGCGCCGTGATCGCGACCAATAATAGACCTCGCGCATTTCAAGGGTTTTGTTCAGCGATGTTTCGCTCATATATGCCATCATCAAGATTTTTTGACTGGCGTGATCCACCGTAATAACAGGAATTAAAGGCGGGTTTACATCATCCAGCTTCACAAAAAAAGGCAGGAAAATGTTGCCATTTTCCCGCACTTCTTTTGTATTTTGATTCGTGGCAGCAGGAATTGAATTTTCCATTGCTGACAGACTTTCTATTGCCGATAAGCTTTAGCGTGAATAATATTCAATAACCAAATTAGGCTCCATCGCCGTTGGATATGGAATTTCATTCAATAAAGGTGTGCGGATGATTTTAGCAGTTAATTTTTTATGATCAACTTCAACATAATCGGGAACTTCGCGCTCGCCAGATTGGATGGCTTCAAGCACCATACCAAATTCGCGCGCTCTGCCACGAACCTCGATCAAATCGCCAATTTTAACTTTATAAGAAGGGATGGTAACGCGTTGTCCATTGACGCTAACATGACCATGACTGACAAATTGACGCGATGAGTGAACCGTGATCGCAAATTTTGCGCGGTAAATGATTGCATCCAAGCGATGTTCCAGCAGACCAACCAGATTTTCACCCGTATCGCCTTGCATTCTAACGGCATCTTTATAATAGCGTCTGAATTGCTTTTCACCAATCGAGCCATAATAGCCTTTTAATTTCTGTTTTGCCATCAGCTGAATGCCAAAATCCGTTGGTTTCTTGCGGCGTTGACCATGCTGACCTGGGCCATATTCGCGGGTATTATAAGGGCTTTTGGGGCGTCCCCATAGATTTACGCCCAAGCGGCGGTCAATTTTATATTTTGCATTTAAGCGCTTTGACATTGAAATTCCTTAAATATGTTAAAAGCGTTGATTGAATGTTCGGTAGTCCTTTAAACTTAGTTAAAGGCGTGACATAAGGCCATTGACAATGAAGCCTTTTGCCCGCTTTCCCAAACGGTTAAGTTATGGCTTTAAGCATGAAACCCTAGGCTGTGTCAAGCGATTAAAAGCCTCAAGCGCCTAAATGCAAAATATAAAATTATCGCATTAACAAATCAATATTTCCGCCTGATGCGGTCATATCGCGGCAAATATGCTTTTCTTGTTTAAGCCATATATGCCCGCCCTCATCCATGATTAAGGGGATAATCCGCTTGCTAATTTTATGAAGCTTACAGCGCATTTCCTGAATATTCATATTGCCATCATCAAGACTCATCACCGCATCAAAATCATCATGATTTGGAATATGATCGGTTTCTTCAACCAGATTGCCATAAGCTTTGGCAATGTTTGCAAGCTTAGTGCGTATTGCTTGATCAGCATGACAGATTAATATTTTACGCTGCCTAGGCTGGGTTTCATAGGAGTTTTGCTCGCCAGAAGGGCCAGGCAACAAGGTTGCAGCGTTTGATGCTTCAATGCTTGCAGATGGGGATGTCATAAAGGCATGGACATAAAGCGCGCCCCCCGCCTTTGGCCCTGTTCCTGATAATTCATGCCCGCCAAAGGGCTGGGAACCCACAATCGCCCCAATTTGATTGCGATTAACATAGACATTGCCCGCATTAATCCTTTCGCTTACCCGCTTTATATTGGCATCAATGCGGCTGTGAATGCCAAAGGTTAAGCCATAAGCCGATTGGTTGATGGCATCAATAATATGGGTTTCGCTTCCTGCTTGATAGGTGCAAATATGCAATACAGGGCCAAAAATTTCCGATTCAAGCGCTTCAATGCCATCAATTCTAATGATGGTCGGTGCGCAAAAATTTCCCTCTTTGGGGGCATTTCCCTGCCAAATTAAGCGATGTTCCAGCCGTGCTTGCTCAATATGCAGGTCAATGCGCTTTTTTGCATCTTGATCAATGATCGGCCCAACATCCGTATCCATATTGGCAGGATTGCCTGTTTTCAACATGGTTGCGGATTCGCACAGCATTTTTAACAATGTTTCGGCGATCTCCGCTTGAATATAAAGCACCCGCAGCGCAGAACAACGCTGCCCCGCAGATTGAAATGCGGATGCCAGCACATCATCCACCACCCGTTCCAGCAGCGCAGACCCATCAACAATCATTGCATTTAGCCCGCCCGTTTCCGCAATTAGCGGCGCATGGGGCTTTATAGAATTTGCGATTGCGCCCTCAATCCGCTTTGCCGTGCTGGTTGATCCCGTAAAGACAACCATATCTGCCTTTCCTGATGCGGTTAATGCTTGCCCAATATTGCTGCCATTTCCGCATAAAAGCTGCATTGTATCTTTTGGAATGCCTGCTTGATGCATTAAATCAACCGCAAGCGCAGCAATGCGCGGAGTTTGCTCGGCAGGCTTTGCAATGACCGCATTTCCAGCAGCAAGGGCTGCAATAATCTGACCTGTAAAGATTGCCAGCGGGAAATTCCAAGGTGAAATGGCAACAACAACCCCGCGCGGCACAATTTCATGCATTGGGGGCTCACGCATTGGGGGCGGCGCATCAAGCTGTTTTATTTGCGCCGCATAATAGCGGCAAAAATCAACGGCTTCACGCAATTCACCCGCTGCATCTTCAATTGTTTTTCCTGCTTCATGGACAAGGATGGGGTAAATTTGATCCTGATTCTGTTCAAATAGATCTGCGACTTTATCAAGGATCGCGGCGCGCTTTGATGGCGGTGTTTGCCCCCATTTTGATTGTGCGGCATGTTGAAAGGCGGCGCTTATATCCTCATGGCTGGCATCAATGGGCTTGGGCGGCAATATATCTGGCTGAACGATATGCGCAAAATGGGCAATGGTTTCGGCGTTATCTTGATCAAAGCCAAGGCTGTTTTTGCGTGATGGCGCAAATAATTGGCTGCCACAGGCAAGCGGCGGTTCTTCTTTGCGCGGCCGATCATAGGGATCAAACACCAAATCCTTAACATCAACGCGATCATCGGCAAAATTATTCATAAAAGAAGAGCTTGCGCCATTTTCAAGAATGCGCCGCACCAAATAAGCCAGCAAATCCTTGTGTCTGCCAACAGGGGCATAGATGCGCAGCGGGGCAGCACTGATCTTTTGAATTTCACCATAGACAGCATCGCCCATGCCGTGCAGCTTTTGAAGCTCAAAAGAATGGGGCTTGATGCCATTTGCCAAATGGGTGATGGCGGTTAGCGTGTAAGCGTTATGACTGGCAAATTGCGGCAAGAAATATTGCGAATCCTGCATCAGCTGCTTTGCATAAGCAAGATAGGCAATATCCGTATGGTTTTTGGCCGTATAAACAGGAAAATCATCAAGCCCCTTTTCTTGCGCGATTTTAATTTCTGTATCCCAATAAGCGCCCTTTACCAGCCGAACGGGAATACGAATATTATGTTGCTGCGCTTGCTGCCTTAGCCAGCCAATGACCGAACCCGCATAACGGGAATAGGCTTGAACCACAATGCCAAGCCCTGACCAGCCTTTTAACGCTGGATCATTTAGCAAATGCGCCAAAACATGTAAGCTTAATTGTAATTTTCCAAATTCTTCGGCATCAAGGGTAAGGGGAATATTATATTGCCGTGCTTTAATCGCTAATTTTTTAACTTGATCAATTAAAGCGGTGCTGCTTTCAGACCAATAGCGCGCCTCAAATCGGCAGCAAAGCGCGGATAGCTTTACGGAAATTCCAGAATTTAAATTTGCGTCATCATGTTGTGACGCAGCCCCAACGGCTGAAATTGCTTGCATATAGGCAGAAAAATACTGATCACAATCTTGCTGTGATCGCGCAGCCTCTCCCAGCATATCAAAAGAATATAATGCTTTTGATTCAGGCGCGTTTTTGATTTTTTTGATGGCTTGCTCGATGGTTTCGGAAAACACAAACTGCCCGCCCATTTGCCGCATTGCGGTTTCAATTGCGTGGCGCACCGCTGGAACGCCTAGCTTTGAAACTATGGCTTTAAGCCCATCTTGATGTTTGGCGCGAACAATGCCGCTTGCAAGCTCCAGCGCGCGCTCCATGCCTATGGTAAATCCCTTTGCGCCTGAATTCAGCCAATGACCCGAAGCCAGCTTATCAAAGATTAAATAATCGCGGGTGGTGGTATCTGGAATGCGCAGCAAGGCTTCTGCCATTTCCATGATCATGCGCCCTTCAGCCGTAGAAAGCTTATAAATCGCCATGATCTTTTCAGCAGAAACCAAAGACCCAGCCGCGCGCGCTTTTGTTGCGATGGTGCGCGCTTCACCCAAGATGGCAGCCCGCTGGGTTTGATTTAAAGCAGGATTCTGACAAAAATCAAGAATCAGCGCGGCTTCATCTTTGGGGATTGCAAGCTTTGGAAAAAGATCGCTGTTCCATAATTTAGGATCAGAGGCGGTTTTTTGCGGTTTATTCATTGTATAATGACCTTGTATAATGACCTTGTGTAATGGCTGTGGCATAATGACTTTGATTTCAAAATTCTATTCAATAGATAATGTCTTGTTAATTCAATTGCAGCTTGGCTATATATTCTTTATATATGATTATTCAATATGATAAATGCTAGGAATAAAATCCATGAAATTTAGCCGAATTATCCTCATTATGATCGCCATGATTATTGGGCATGGTGAAACGGCAAGCGCGCAATCGATGAATGATTTGTTGAATATGCCAAATACTCATGTCATTCTGCGCCATGCTTTTGCCCCAGGCACAGGCGATCCCGTTGATTTTAAGCTGGGTGATTGTTCAACCCAGCGCAATTTAAATGCTTCAGGTCAGGTGCAGGCCATCGCAATTGGCGAGTTAATCAAAAACCGCCAGCTTAAGATTGACCGTGTCTATAGCAGCGAATGGTGCCGCGCTTCGGATACAGCGCAATTATTTAAATTGGGGAGCGACAGAGTCTATACAATGCAGCCCCTAAATTCATTATGGGAAAAGTCGGAGGCAACAAAATCGCTTTATAAAAATAATTTCATTGAAGAATTATCACAAGTTAAGCCCGATGAAACTTTGATGCTTGTCACCCATTATGCCAACATCCTTGCTTTTACAGGGCTTGCTGTGGGATCTGGGGTTGGCGTTGTCATTCAAGTCAGCGATGGCCGGATAGAAGTGCTGGATAAATTTGAATTGCACAATAATTGATTGACCAATCGCCAAAACCAAGTTTGTTTTGCTATTTAGATCCCATTATTTAGATCTGGGCCATTCAGGCTCTTCGGTGACAAAGGCTGCAACGGTTTTTGCATGTTCGCGCATCGGATCATCAACGGGCTTGCGTCCCGCTTTAATCGCTTTTTCAATTTCAGTTGCCAACTCAATTTGCGTGCAAAGCCCAAGTTCCGCAGGGGATCTTGGTTTTAAATTTTGGCTGTTCCAATGGCTTTTATCGCGCACGGCCAGAATGGTGGGTTTGGTCGTGCCAATCAAACGGCAAATTTGCAAATCCGATAATTCGGGATGATGACGCAACACCCAAGCAATCGCATCAGGCTTATCGGCGCGCTTTGATAAGGGCGTATAGCGCGGCCCCTTATGGCGGGAAATCGGTTCTGGCAAATCAGAACGCCGCAAGGACAATTTAAGCGTTGAGTCCTTTTCGCATTTTTCAATCATTTCTTTGGTTAGCTGCCCAGATTGAACAGGGTCAACGCCTTTCATACCCGCGCCAACTTCGCCATCAGCAATGGCTTGAATTTCCAGACCGTGCAATGCTGTAAAACCAGAAATCTGATCAAAGGTTAAGGTCGTGTTTTCAATCAACCATACCGCCGTTGCGCGTGGCATTAATAATTTTGCCATAGCTTACATTCTCCAAAAAATGATAAAGGGATTAATATTTTTAAGTTCTTAGCATAAGCTGGCATTGCTTAGCAAGCATGATTGTTGCTTAGTAGGCATGATTGTTTATGATTCTTAATATTAAGGGCGAGATGGTTTTTAAAGCTTAACAAAGTGCCAATCAAGGGTGATTAGTGCTTTATTTATGATATAGAATCAATTTATAGTAATTTGAAGAGATTAGATATAATCAACATATTTTTAGGCTTTAAGCATAATTTATTAGTTAAAAAAATGAAAATAACCTTTATAAATTATAATTTTCAAAAAATTCAAGCCGCAGAAGCCTTTGTCGGGCTTGCCGAAGCATATGCAGATATTGTCGCTGATTCGCAATCCGTGGCAATAAGCTTGCTTGAATCAGGCGATAATGCGTCAAAAACCCAAAATTGGCTTGTTCAAATTATCTTGCAAGCAGGTGATGCGCCCGCATTTATGGCGGTTGTTGATGCAAAATTTAAGGTTGAGCATCCTGCATTTGAATTTAGTCAAATTATTGATATTATTGAAAATAAAGACTGGTTAGGGGAGAATCGTAAAAGCTTCCCGCCGATTAAGCTTGGTCGATTTTACATTCATCATTTGGCAGATGAGCGCGATAGAAAGCCAAGCCTGATTGATTTATCAATTACCGCAACAACTGCGTTTGGAACGGGCAACCACCCGACCACAAAATTATGTTTACAGCAGCTGGAAACCCTTAAAAAACAAAAATTTAGCCCAGAATCAATGGTTGATATTGGGTGCGGCACAGGCATTTTAGCGATTGCGGCACAAAAATTATGGCAAAACACCCTCAATTCAAATATTGCGGTTGATATAGAAGCTGATGCGGTTAGCATCACTAAAAATAATATAGTAAAAAATAAATTATTGAGTAAAATTAAAGCATTCACTGGCGCAGGACTGCCAATTTACAAGATAAAACCAAATCAATATTTTGATTTGGCGGTTGCCAATATTTTGGTCAATCCCTTGATTGAGCTTGCGCCCATTATTGCGCGAAGAATGCGCCCAAAATCGGTGCTTATTCTTTCTGGAATAACCTTAAATCAGGTTAGGAAGGTTAAAAATCACTATTGCAATCATGGATTTACTCATTGTAAAACAACAATAAATTCAGGATGGGCGCAAATTACACTGGTTAAGCGGCTTGCCCCCATTCAAGCCCCAAAGCTTTTCTCATCTCAGCATAAAATTATGCCGTGGATTATTTGATTTATTGGCGTTTTTGGTGATTGGATTGTGATCTTGCGCACAGATCAAGGTGATATATTATGGCTTTTATTGGTTTATTATTTGTTTTTTATTAAATACTATTATTTTTTATGTTTAAAAACAATGAATTAAATTGTTATGTTTAGATCGTTTTTAATCTTGCGCTTTTTTGATTTAGATTATAGTATGCAATGTGGAATTTGATATATGTGCGATTTTTTCAAATTTAACAGGCTTAAATAATGTGTTGAACAATAATTTTTACGGCAAGTAATTTGTTGAACAATAATTTTTTACTTAATGACATTTTTGGATAATATTTTTTAAATGCGTATTACTCTTCTCAACGAAGGCAGCGATTTTGCGGAGGACATTACCCAGCAGGTAATTGATGGGGCTGATGTTGTTCGATTGGTTGAAGCCGCAGCGGCATTAAATGTCACGCTCAGCGCGAATGAAGTGCTGGTTGCGGAAAGCGGTATGCTTTATGTGCTGGATGGCGTATCGGGGGATCGCTATTTGCTTGGCCCTATTTCGGGCGATCTTTATGTTAATGACGAGCGCACTTATGTCTGGGATGTAAACACGGATTGGCTGGGCGCGCGTTTCTTTGACCCCACCACCCAAGAATGGATGGAGTTTGATCTGGAGTTTTGGCTGAATTATAACAGTCAAAATGAAGAGGATGAAATTGAAGATACGCTGATATTGGGCAGCCGCGCGGTTGAGGATACGCTTAGCAGTTCTGATATTGATGATGATGTGATCGAGGATGCTGGCACTTTGTTTGATGGTGGCGGTACGGGTGATTTTGGCGATGATGATGATGAAGCCGAAGAAGCGGTGACCGATCCATCAGCACCGATACCGTTAATGCCAACGCTTTCTTATCCAGTGGGCGATTATTTGAATGAGGCTTGGGCGGAGGATCCGACCTTAAAGGGGACGGCGCGCGCAGAAAATGAAATTGAGGTTACCCTGACCGTCACCGACAAGGATGGCAAGGTTACAACGCAAACCCTAACGACAACATCGGATGCTGCTGGTAATTGGTCGCTTCCCATTGATAAGACCACCCTTAAAGATGGGTCAACGGTTTCGGTTCAAGCGACTGCTACCAATGAAGATGGCGAGCAATCGGCGGCGACGCCCAGCAAAAGCTTTAAGGTTGATTTAAATGCGCCCGATGCGCCTAAGGTGAATGATGATACTGTTGGTGCTGATGGTTATATCAGCGCGGATGATACAATTCTTACGGGCGAAGCCGAAGAGGGCAGCACGGTTCTGGTGACCGTAAGCGATAATAATGGTGAAAAAGCAATTTACGAAGTTGTTGTTTCCGCTGATGAGGATGACCCAAAGGATGGGCTTGGCAACTGGGAAATTGATTTAGATACCGCAACCCCTGTTTCGGGCAAGATCACGATTGATGAGGGTGAGAAAGTCACCCTTAACATTACCGCAAAAGATGCGGCGGGCAATGAATCGGATCCCGCAACGGGCTTTCCAAAATCGGGGACGGTGGATACCAAAGCCCCTGAGTCAACGACCATTGATAAGCCCATTGATGGCGCGGCAGTTGTCACCAATGATTTTCCGATTGAGGGTAAGGGCGAACCGAATAGCGTCATTGAGCTTGTTTTAACGGATGGCGCAAACGGTAATTTAAACCTTACCGTGACAGCAAATGCGGATCAGGATGGCTATTGGACGCTTGATAAAGAAAAATGGGATGGAACCAATCTTGCCAAGGGTGAAAATCTAACGGTTACGGCAACGGCAACGGATAAGGCGGGGAATGAAAGCGCGCCTACCAGCAGTGTAATTGCCCATGTCGAGCCTGGAATGTCAATCAATCAACCTGTGGCGAATGACAAGTTGAATGATCTTACCCCGACTATAACGGGGGCCGCCGATGTTAATATGGTTGTTACGGTCACGCTTTCGGATGATCGTGGCGAAAGCGCGATCTATACGGTTACGGCGGATGTTTATGGTGGGTGGGTGCTGGATCTGGATGATGCTGCGCCCGCATCGGGTTCAATCAGTTTTGACGAGGGCGAAACCATGTCGGTCACGGCAAGCGATTCGTCCGATCCCGTAAAAACGGCGTCGGTTGGCGGCATTACCTTTGATGTTACCCCGCCCGAAAGCCCCGCAATCACCAAGCCTGCACCAGGCGGCGGGACGGCGGATGAAACCCCAGAAATAACGGGAACGGCAGAATCAGGATCAACGGTGCTGGTAACGGTAAGCGATGGCATCAATACCCATGTCTATACGACAACCGCCAGCACAGACGGCGACTGGACGGTTGATGTTAAGGCGGATGATGTTGATTTTGAGCCTGGGGAAACGGCAACCATCACGACAACCGCAACCGATGATGCGGGCAATGTTTCTAAGCCTGCGACTGCAAATTTTGATATTTTGCCGCCAAGCGATGGTAAGCCCGTCATTACCAGCCCCGATGCGGGCAGCGCAATCAATGATTCGACGCCCGTTATAACGGGTTCTGCTGCATCGGATGCGGTGGTTGCGGTAACGGTTTCTGACGGCGGAACAGATCAGCAAGTTTACACGGTAACAGCGGATGGTGAGGGGGATTGGTCGCTGGATCTTGGCGCAGATAGCACAAGCCCCAAAGTTGGGCTTGATGATGGTGAAACAGCAACCATTACCGCCAGCGCACAAAATGAAAAAAATGAAACGCTTGTTTCCGATCCTGTAAGTTTTGGCATTGATACCACCGACCCCTATAAGCCTGATATTACCAGCCCATCCAAAGACACAGCGGGTGCAGACCCTGAAATTACAGGCTCTGCGGAAGCAAACAGCACCGTTCTTGTAACGGTGGATGATGGCGATTCCGAGGCAACTTACCAAACCACCGCCGACAAGGATGGTCAATGGACGGTTGATTTGGATACGGATCAGCCCGTTGATGGAACGGTTGATCCTGAAAATGGCGAAGAAGTTACAATTTCTGCGACTGCAACCGATGGTGCGGGCAATGTTTCTGGCACGACAGAGGTAAAATATACGGTTGACAGTGAAGCGCCGGATGCGCCCGGAATTACCAGCCCGCCTGATGGCGGCGGTGTTCTTGATGGAACGCCAGCCATTGAGGGAACAGCGGAAGCGGGCAGCACAGTTAATGTCGTTGTGGGCAGCGGGGATACCGCCGCGACCTATCAAACCACCGCAGACACAGACGGCAATTGGGAGCTTGACCTTGAAACGGCGGAACCCGCCTCTGGCACAAAAACATCCCCTTTAACGGGCGATGTTTCCATTACAGCCACCGCCACTGACGAGGCGGGTAATGTTTCTGATCCCACATCAACAGGGTTTGAGGTTACAACGGTTAATAATAATGTGCCAAACATCACATCGCCTGATAAGGGTGAGTTTATCAATGATCTTACCCCTGAAATTACGGGGCTTGCCAATGCAGGTCACACGGTTTTGGTTACATTGTCGGATGGCGGCTTAACCGCGACTTACCGTGTGATTGCGGATGATCAAGGATCATGGAAGGTTGATATTGGCACGCAAGACCCAATGGAGGGTTCGGGTGACCTGTCACTTGAAAGCGGAGAGACCGCGACCGTTACCGCAACCGCGATTGATGATGATGGGAAAACTTCAGATTCTTCTGAAGTGCTGAATTTCATTCTTGATCAGGATCGCCCAGATCAGCCAACGGTCGATGATCCGCCATTTTTATCCTATATCATTAAGAATGATCCGCTTATCTCTGGCACGGCAGAGCCTAGTGTTGAGGGCCATAGCAATATGGTGCTGGTCACGATTAGCGATGGCACGGGCAAGCAAACCTATACGACAACGGTCGATACGCAAGGCAAATGGTCTTTAAACCTAGAAGAAGCGGGCAATGCGCCCGCCTTTGGCATTGATGATGGTGAAAATATCACGGTTTACGCAAGAACCGTGGATGCTGCGGGCAATAAATCCAAGGGGATTGGGCGAACCAAATTTACCTATTTTGACCTAGAGCCAGAAGGCGGGCCGGAACTTAAAGACCCTGTAGATGAAGGCATTAGTACGGATAAGCCCGTTTTAAAAGGGGTCGCTGTTGCTGGGGTTGAAGTTCGGGTAACGCTTACCGATGATGATACAGGCGATCAAGCCACCAGCGCAATCTATGTTGTGACCGCATCGCCGCTTGGCTATTGGGAGCTTGATCTTTCAACGGCCCAGCCGCTTGAGGGGGGGAAGGTTAGCCTTGAAGAAAATGATACGGTAACCGCAACTGCAACTGCGGTTGGTTATAAGCCAAAAGATGATGGAAGCGGCTATACCGATCAGCCCAATGATGTTTCGGATGCAAATCTGATCCCCTATCCAGACCCAGCGGATAATAATCCCCATACTTTCGTGGTGGATACAACCCCGCCAACCGCGCCCGATTTAACTGATCCCGATGGTGCGACGAACGAAACCCCCACCAAATTGGTTGGAACGGCAGAAGCAAATGTTACGGTGCTGGTGACGCTTAGTGATGGCAATACCACAATAAGTTACGAGGTTGAGTCTGATACCAAAGGAAACTGGACGCTTGATTTTGATGCGGTTGATCCTTTGCCCAATCTTGAAGATGGCGATGTTGTTCCAGAAGATTTTGATCTTAGCGATGGTTCTTTCACGGTAACAATGACTGCGGTGGATGCGGTTGATCGCACCAGCCCGCCCGCTACTGAATCCTTTACGGTGGATAAGGTTGCGCCAAACGCACCGCTGATTGACAGCCCCAGCGATGCTGGCGTGGTAACCGATGATTTTAAAATTGAGGGGAATACAGGAACACCAGGCGAGCCAAACAGCCTCGTTAAGGTCACCCTAAGCGATGATGACGGCAAATCAATTGTCTTGGATGCCACGACCGATGAAAATGGAAAATGGTCGGTTGATGCAAATATTTTGGACGGCACAGAATTTGCGGTTGGCGATGCGCTAACCATTACCGCAACCGTTACAGACCTTGCGGGCAACATTTCTGGCAACAGCGATATTGTCAATGCGACGATTAAAGAACCTGCTGGCGGCAAGGCGATCATTGATGATCCCGGGGTCAATACCAGCGATAGCGCCGAAGTTGCGATCAGCGATAAATATACGGTAACGGGCCGTGCGCCCGCAGATGCTGAAAAAGTTGAATTGATCGTTGATGATGGCGATGGCAATAAATGGACTTATATTGCCGAAGTAAATGGCGGTGCATGGGAAGTTGATTTATCGTCGGGAACAGAAGCTGGCACTAAGGATTTTGATGAGGGGGAAACCCTAACCCTAACCGCAGTGCCGCTGAATGATGATGATAGCAGCGCAGGCACAAACAGCGATCCGCGCATGGTTAAAACCGATTTGACCGCGCCTGATGCGCCTATTATTACCGCGCCCAGCGATAATCATGCCTTTTCAAATGATGAATTTCCTGCCGTTACAGGAACGGCTGCTGCTGATGCGGATTATGTGATTGTCACGGTAAAGGATCAATTTAGCCAGATTCAAACTTACCGCGCTGCGGTTACCAATGGCACATGGTCGATTGACATTGACGAGGGTAAATTTACCCTAGATGATGGCGATGCGTTTAACATGTCCGCACAGGCCTATGACAAGGCAGGCAATGTTTCGGAAAAAAGCACCACCATCAATGTGATTTATGATCCTGTTGTTAGCGGTAAGCCTGAACTGACCTATCCAGCGGATGAGGATCAAATTAACAATGCGACCCCAATTTTAACAGGGGTTGCAGAATCAAATGCAACGGTCTTTATTACCGTTGATGACGGCAAGGATGATCAAGCAACCTTTAAGGTCGTGGCGGGGGCGGATGGCAGCTGGTCGCTTAACCTTAAGGCGGATGCCACAACAACGGGCGGTGCGTATAACGGCTTTGACAATGATGATTCGGTAACCATTAAATTAAGCGCGGATAATAAGGGCAATGGCACGGTTGTTGCGCAAAATGTCAGCTATAATTTCAAGGTGGATACGGATAATCCAGATGCGCCCACCCTTACCACGCCAGATCAAAGCGATTCATCGCCAAAATTCTCTCCTGATGGCGGGGTGGTTGGAACGGCGGAACCAAACAGCACCGTGCTGGTCACGATTTCGGATGGCACAGAAACCGCAACCTATCAAACCACCGCCGATCCAGCGGGTAATTTTTCACTTGATGTGACAAGCGATCCGATTGATGGCACGATCAGTTTTGATGAAAAAGACACCGATATTGACATTGATGTTACCGCAACTGACGAGGCGGGGAATGTATCCGATCCCAGACATGTGGATGCAACGATTGATTTAAGCCCGCCTGCTGCGCCCAGCATCACCACCCCAGGTCAGGGTGCAAATGTGAATGATGCCACCCCCTTGATCGAGGGGAAAGCGGAAGCTGGCAGCGAAGTCTTGATCACGATCAATGATCAAGATGGCAATAAGGCAAGCTTTACTGCGGCGGTCGGTACGGATGGTCTATGGCATTTAAATCTTGATGATCACCCCGCTGCAACCAGCTTTATTGGCAATGGCGATCAGCTGACCATTCAAGCGGTGGCGGTGGATGATGCGGGCAATCAATCGCCATCAACCAGCCGTGAATTTGACATTGTCATCATTCCCGAAGATACAATCACGATTGACAGCCCTGCGGATGCATCAAAAACCAATGATACCGAAATTGATATAACGGGGACAGCGGGCAAGAATTCAACCGTTTTAATCACGCTGGATGATGCCAATGGTCAGGTTGGCACTTTCACGGTTACCGCAGATGGCAATGGTAATTTCACGCTGGATTTAGAAGATAAAGACAGTTATACGGTAACGGGCGATACGATTTCATTTGATAATGGCGAAACCATTACGATAAATGCCTCTATTGAGGGCTCATCCTCCACCGCAAGCAGCAAATTTACGGTTGAAGATAAAATCGTTAAAATGCCCGCGATTACCAGCCCTAGCGAGGGGCAGGATGTTAATGACACCACCCCGATCATTACGGGAACGGCGGAATCAGGAACGACCATTCTTGTGACCTTGTCGGATGGTACAAGCAACGCAACCGCGACCGTTACGACCACATCCAACGGCACTTGGACGCTGGACACCGAAGCCGCAGGGATAGATGATCTGTTCCAAAATCAAGAAACCGCAACCATCACGGCTTATGCCCAAGATGCTGCTGGCACGGTTTCACAAAATAGCGCAACTGTAAAATTTGACATTGTGACCTATCAACCAGGGGAAGTCACGGTTGATAAACCCGTTGCAAATCAACCAACCAATGATGACACGCCTGAAATTTCGGGGTCTGCTGATCCTGGGTCGGTTGTATCGGTAACGCTTAGCGATGGCGACGGCACCGCAACCTATGAAGTAACCACAGGCACGAATGGTCAATGGTCGCTTGATCTTGGTGCAGATCCCGCGCCCGCGCCAAAGGATTCTAGCGGCACATTTAAGCCAGAAAATGGCGAAACAATTACTGTTGATGCTTCGGTAACGGCGGGCGGAAACACCACCAAAGCCGATCAGATCAGCTTTGACATTGATACAACCCCGCCAGCCAGCATCAGCTTAAATGATGTTGCAGATCACATTGATGATGCAAGCCCCCTATTATCGGGAACAGGGGAAGCGGGCAGCACAATCGCGCTTACCATTAGTGAAAGCGGGCTTTCAGCAAGTTTTGAAGTTATTGTCGGACTTGATGGAAATTGGCAGATTGATAATTTTGATACTCCCCTTGATGGCGGAAATGCAGAATTTTTAAAAGATGGCGGTGCAATTAGCGTCAGCGCAACCGCGCATGATGATGCGGGCAATAAATCAAACACGGTCAGCGATGCGTTTGAAATTGATGTTACCGCGCCAGAAGCCCCCGCAATCATCACCCCATCAAATGGATCAAAAATCACGACCGCAACGCCTGCGATCATTGGGGCAGGGGAAAGCGGAACAGAGATTTTGGTGGTGCTGGATGATGATGAACCTGGCAAAGCAACCTATAAGGTTACCGTGGGCGATAACAGCACTTGGACGCTTGACCTTAGCGGCACCCCAGCGCCCGCACCGATTGATGGCAGGGCGGTTACAATTGATGATAATGAAACCATTACGGTGACGGCGCAAGCTGTTGATAAGGCGGGCAATGAATCGCCTGTTGCCAGCAGCAATTTTACCTTTACCAACCCCACTTCAGAAGATCCCAGCTTTGCTGCCCCTGCGGAAGGGACGGCGGTTGATCCTGCGCGTGATGGGCTGATTGTTGAGGGGACAGCAACCAAAGATTCATCTTTGCATGTGATTGTCGCGGATGGCAGTTCGAATGATCTCATTACCTATAGGGTGACGGGGGACATAAATGGCGCGTGGAAACTTGATCTTGCAAGCGCAACCCCTGTTGCGCCTGATGGCGCAAAACCCATTTATGCAGATGATGCGGATTTAACCTTTACGCTTGAAAAAACTGCCGGCGGCAAGTTTAATCCCACCCCTACGCTGAAGCTGGATGTTGATTCAACCGCGCCCGATGCGCCGATCTTTACCGATCCTGCGGATGGGGCGCTTGTGGCAAGTGCCGATCCTGTCATTAAAGGCGAGGCAGAGGCAAATTCAACGGTTTTGCTTACCCTTACCGATAAGGATAATAACAAAGGCATCTTTACTGCCACTGCGGATGGCGATGGCAAATGGGAATATGATATTCCAGCGGACAGCGAATTTGCGATTGCAAAGGGCGAAACCCTAAGCCTTACAGCAACAGCGACCGATGCGCTTAACCATACATCCACCCCAAAAACCAGCAGCTTTACCTATCCAACGGATGCCAATTCGGGCGAGGTTAAAATCACCGATCCCGCATCCGATTCAACAATTGGGGGATCAGACCCCTTTGTGGTAAAAGGAACGGGAACACCAGGCGAGGTCATTTCGCTAACGATTGCGGATGATGATGGCGGCAGCAAGGTTGAAACCATTACGGTCACGCCATCAGGCGGGTGGTCCTATACAATCACCGACCTATCCGCTTTTGATTTTGCAAGGGATGGCGCGGATATTCAACATGGCGATAAATTAACCTATACCGCGACCATGGGAACATCAGATCCCGCCATCGCAACCTATACTGTTGATCTTGATGCGCCAAGCGTCCCCAATGTTACCAGCCCTGCGGAAAATAGTTTGGCTGATCCCACCCCGATAATTGTGGGCACAGGGCAAGCAAATACAACGGTGCTGGTCACGCTGATTGATCAAGATGGCATATCCAAAAGCACCTATGAAACCACTACCAATGCAGCTGGCAATTGGACTTTGGACACCGACACGGGAACCCCGTTTGAAGGCGGAACTTATGCCCCTGATGAAAAAGACACCAAATTTGATGTTGAGGTTCAAGGGGTTGATGAATATGGCAATGCGTCCAATGGCAATACTTTTAATTACAGCATGGATTTGGCAAAGCCTGATGCGCCCACGCTAACCAGCCCATCAAGCGCCGCCATTCTTGGCACGCTGACCCCAACTTTGGAAGGCGCAGCGGAAGCAAATTCAACCGTCACGCTGACCTTAAATGATGATGATGGGGCAAAACAGACTTATGTCATCACTGCCAATGGCGATGGTGCTTGGTCGCTTGATTTAAGCGCAACCCCCTTTACCGCAACCAATGATAAGGATGTGTTTACAGCGGTAATGACCGCAACCGATGCTGCGGGCAATGTCAGCGATCCTTCTGCGCCCAGCACCTATACGGTAAATGCGTCTGCGGATTTAACGATTCAGTCCCCTGCCAATGGCGATGAAATTGGCACAAGCTTCTTTGTCAAAGAAGATCATGCGGAAATTAAAGGGGTTGGCACACCAGGTGCGGTCATTAACTTAACCATCGTTGAAACAGAAACAGATGGCAGCAAGCAAACAACCAATTTTACCGCTACGGTGGGTGCAAATGGCAATTGGGAAATTGATTTATTTGGTGATGGGGATAATAGCCCAAAAGTAGATTTTGATGATGGATCAACAATCGCCATCACAGCGACCCAAACCGCAGATGGGCAGGTATCACCGCCTGTAACAACCAATGTTACCTATGATCTTACCCCGCCAACAAGCCCATCCGTTTCAAGCCCTGTGGCGGGGACAAATCAATCAGATTCAGACCCCGTAATTACAGGGATTGCCGCTGCAGATGCAGAACAAGTCATCATTACCCTGACCGATGGCGCAACAACGCTTACCGCGACTGTTTCCGTTTCTGCGGGCAATACATGGACGCTTGAAACTGAAGCCGATGGCGAATTAAAAGAATTATTTCAAGCGGGGGAAAAGGCAACGATCACCGCAACTGCGGTTGATAAAGCGGGCAATATATCGAATGGCTCTGATCCCCATATTTTCAATATTGTTTCCAGCACCCCTGGCGTGCCAACCATCACCGATCCTTCAAATGGCGATGCGATCAACAATCAAGGCGATCATCTGGTCATTAAGGGGTCTGCCTTAGATTCAGAAGGAAATTTTGTCTTTCTAACCTTGACCGACGGCACAGATACGGCGACTTTTAAATCACAAATCATCAAGGATGGTGTGTGGGTAGCGGATCTGGGAGATGAAACAATTGAAATTATTGGCAACAGTGCTGACTTTAACATATTAACCAGCTTTACAGATGGCGAAACCATTACCGCAACCACCGCTGTATATGCAACCGTTAACGGCGACAATCGCAGCGATCCACAATATGGCACACCCACGGTTTTCACCATTGACACATCGGTTACAACACCGATTGTTGATAATGTTGCAAGCAGCAATGATATTACCCCGACCATCACAGGAACAGCGGAAGCAGGGTCAACGGTGCTTGTCACCCTTAGCGAGGGGGATGATGCTGCCGCAACCTATCAGGTAACCGCCGGTGATGATGGCAAATGGACGCTTGATACCGAAGCGCTTGATCCGCTTGCAGGGGGCAGCGAAGCATTCTTAGAAGATGGCGGAGAGATCAGCATTACCGCAAGTCAAACCGACCGCGCGGGCAATGTATCAGGCAATAGTGACCCTAAAAGCTTTATCATTGATAAAGATGCCCCTGCGATTGCGATTGAAAGCCCTGCTGCGGGCAGCACCACCACCAAGAATGACCCGATTATTTCAGGAACGGCAGAAGCAGCTGCCGTCATTTTGGTCACCTTAACCGATGATGCAACGCCGAAGCAATCTGCAATCTATGAAACCAAAGCAGATGGTGATGGTAAATGGTCGCTTAATTTGGCGGATTTGGGCGATAATGCGGTTCAGCTTTCTGGCAGCATTTCAATTGATAAGGGCGAAACCGTTACCGTTAACGCCACCGCCGCCGACCGCGCGGGCAATGTCAGCGATCCTGCAACCAGCAGCTTTACCTATAAGGAAGCAAATGTTGAGATTAGCAACCCAGCCAAGGACGAGATTATTGACCCCGTTCGCGATCATTTAAAAATTGATGGGATTGCCGCGAAGCCAAATGCAGAAGTGCTGGTCACCCTTGCCGATGATGGCGGTCAAACCGCCACTTTAACGGTGACTACCGATGAAAATGGCAGCTGGGCATTGGATCTTGAGCTTGAGCCGAATGGGCTTGTAAAAGGGGAATCAATCACGCTTAGCGATGGCGAAACCCTAAGCATTACCGCATCACAAGAAGATAATGGCGAAACGAAAACCGATACCCGCACAGGGATTAAAATCGATACCGCAGCCCCTGATGCGCCCAGCATTGATTATCCCGCAAATGACGGGCTTGTAACCTCAGTTGAACCCGTTATATCGGGTACAGTTGAAGCGGGCGCGACCGTTTTGCTAACCGTATCTGATGGGACGGTGGATGGCGCAATCTTTACGATCATTGATGCGGATGGTGACGGCGCATGGACTTATGATTTTGCCAATGATGGCAATGAAAGCTTTGTGCTGGAACATGGCGAAAAACTAACCATCAATGCAACCGCAAAAGATGCGGCGGGTCATGATTCGGATGCTGCCAACAACATAGCAACCGTTTATACGACCCTTCCAGCCGATCCAACCATTTTAACCCCCGCAGATAAAGCAATCGTTGGCGGGCCCGATCCGCTGGTCTTTACAGGATTCGCGCAAGGCTTTGAAGAGGTTTATATCACCTTAACCGATAATACAGGCGATGTTGAATTCCATATCTATACTTTGGATGTCGATGCTGGCGGAACATGGTCACTGGATTTGGCGGATTATGACAGCGATGTGCTTGCATTTGAACATGGCGATGAAATTAAAGCGGAAATATCAGCAAAAAATATTGGCGGCGTAGAAAAAGGCACAGGCATTACCCTTGGATTTGACCAAGAAGGCGCAGCCACAAGCCTGAACACGCCTGATCTTGATGGGGATGGCTTTGTTGAAAGCAATGAAAATCTGATCACAGGAACAGCAGAAGCGGGCGCAACCATTCTGGTCACTTTGGCAGATGGCGATAATAAATCCACCTATCAAGTTACCGCAGCCGAAAATGGCAATTGGACGGTTGATGCCAAGGACGGCGAAGCCCTAGATGGCGGCAAATTTGAATTTAAAGATGGCGCGACTATGGGCGTTACCGCCACCGCAACCGATGCGCTTGGTAATGTTGGCGATGCAGCAACGGTTGGCGATCCGATTAAGATTGATTTGGAAGCGCCTGATAAGCCCGCCCTTACAAGCCCATCGGGCGGCAACACAACATTTGAATATCCAAAACTTGAAGGCACGGCGGAAGCGGGCGCGACGGTGCTTGTGACCCTATCCGAAGGGGGCTGGATTGCAACCTATCAAGTGACCGCAGATGATAAGGGCGATTGGGATATTGTTTTAAATCCAGCGGAAGGCACGAATCAAGACAAGCCCATCGCGGAAACAGGCGAATATGATTTTAATGGGCTGGAAAATGATACGGACACCAAGGGCGATGTGATGACCGTGGTGATGACCGCAACCGATGGTGCAGGCAATGTATCCGATGCGGAAACCACAAATTTTGAACGGCTGGATTTCTCGGGCAAGCCGATCATCACCAGCCCTGAAGCAGGTTCGGCTTCAAATGACCCAACCTTTACGGTAACAGGGATTGGCGCAGATAATGATATTATCGTTATTCGCATTAAAACCAAAGATGGTGAGGAGGGTGTTTATACGGTCGTGCCAGATTTGGACAATAAATGGACTCTGGACCTTGAAACCGCAACGCCCGATCCGACAAGCACACTTGATGAAAATAAGTTTAAAAACGGCATTGATGATGATTTAATTACAATTACAGCAACCAGCAAAGGCAATGAAGAGACATCCGATCCCGTCATTTTCACTTTGGATACCAAAGCACCCGATGCGCCTGTATTTGTGAACCCAACCAGCGGTTCAACCACGGATGATCTTACCCCAGAAGTGACGGGAACAGCCGAAAAGAACAGCACCATTCTTGTGACTGTAAGCGAAACCAATGCGGATGGCACAAGCGGGCATAATCAAATTTACACAGTGAATGCGGATGATGACGGCAAATGGACACTTGATTTTGAAGATGAAGATACCGCTAAGTTTGACATTCAAAGCAGCGATCGGTTAAATTATTCAGCAACCGCAACCGATGCCGTTGGCAATATATCCACCGCATCGGAAACTTATAATTTAATTTATTATAATCGCATGCCAGGCGATGTGCTGATTGCAGAACCCGCAAACGGCATTGCAACCAATGACACCACCCCTTATGTCTCGGGCTTTGCTGCTAATGAAGGCAAGGTGCTGATTACCCTAAGCGCAACAGGCATTGCGCCGCAAATCTTTACCACCCAAGCCGATTCTGAAGGCAGCTGGTCATTTAACTTTGATGATGCCAGCGACTTTACCCTTGCCAATAGCACCGATAGCGATGGCGATATTTACACGATCTCCATGACTTCAACCGATGCAACAGGCAAGGTTGAAGCTGCCGATCCAAAAACCTTTACCCTTGATACGGTTGCCCCTGAAAAACCCAGCATTAACGCAGAACAAGAAAGCGTGATTGATGGGGCGGTTGGGGATGCAACGCCTGCGCTGCTGGGCAAGGGCGAAGCAGGCGCAACCGTTTTCTTCACCGTCACCGATGGAACAGAAACCGCGACCTTTAAAACAACGGCGGATGAAAATGGCAATTGGACAACCGATTTTGATGAAGCTGAAAAAGTTGGCGGTGACATCACGCTTAGCGATGGCGAAGATGCAACCATTACCGCAACGCAAGTTGATTCTGCGGGGAATGTAAGCCCTGCATCCGATCAAACCACAGTTAAAATGGATCTTTCCAGTTCTACGCCAATCATTGACCCCATCCCTGATCTTGTTGGCATGATTGACCCAAGCTTTACAGGAACAGCAGAAGCAGGGGCGGTTGTAACCTTGACCTTTACCGAACAAGCCTCAACAGGCGCAGGGGAAGGCAAAGATCAAGATGTTGTGACCATGACCGTGACCGCAAATGCCGAAGGCAAATGGACGGTTGATCTGGGCGATGCCGTAAAAGCAGATGGCTTTGACGGCTTTGATGATCTTGATGAAATTTCAATGGAAGTGGTTGCCACCGATAAATATGGCAATAAATCCGAAACGGCGACCGCTGAATTTACAATTGATTTTCCCGTTGGTCCTGAAATTGATGCGCCGGCAAAGGGCAGCATTGTCAATTCAAAAGTAATTTCGGGACGCTATAGCGCGGATCCAAGTCAGTATGATGGGCAAGAGCAATTATCAGGCGAATTGCTGGTAACAATTGCCGATAATAATGCGGAAATCGCGACCTATACAGTGCAATATGATGCTGGATCTGAAACATGGTCATTGGATTTGGATGATCCATCAACCTATAAAGGGGTAACAGGCAGCATCACGCTTGCGGACAAAGAAGTAATCACGGTTACGGTTTCTGCAAAAGAAGGGGAAGCGAATGAACCTTCACCGCAGCGCATAACAACCTATACCATGGATTTGGTTGCGCCAGATACGCCCGCGATCCTATCCCCTGCGGATGATGTTGCAAGCAGCGATCTAACCCCTGAAATTTCGGGAACAGCGGAAGCAGGATCAACCATCTTGTTAACGGTTGCGGATGCGGATAGCGAAGCAACCTATCAAGTTATCGCAGATGGCGAAGGAAAATGGACTTTTGATGCAGAAGGGCCAACCCAAGTCGGGGAAAGCGACTTTAGCTTTGATGATGGCGATAGCTTAACGATCACAGCAACCGCAAGCGATGTTGCGGGCAATGTATCGGGGGCAACAGACCCGATTAACCTTGTGCTTGATGCAACCCCGCCCACCAAACCAACCGTTGATGCGCTTGGTAATGATCCTTATAATTTACTGAATAACGCAACTGCACCAATCACGGGAACAGCAGAAGCGGGCAGCACCGTGCTGGTAACCATTGCAGATGGCACAAATGATGATGCGGATGGCGTCAGTTCCGCGATCTTTACGGTGGCCGCAGACGCTGAAACTGGCAAATGGTCGCTGGATTTATCAACCGACGAAAATCAAGCAAAAATTAAGCTCGATCATGATGAAATGATCACGGTTAGCGCAACGGCAACCGACAAAGCGGGCAATATATCCGAATCATCGGACGCAGAAACCGCTGAAATGGATCTTAATACTTCCAACCCTGCGATTACCTCGCCCGTGGATGGGGTGTTTGTGGGTTCTGGAAAGCCTTTGATTACGGGAACAGCAGAAGCCTTTTCAACCCTGTTCTTGACCTTAACCGATGATGGCGATTCTGAAACGGCGATCTATACGCTTTCAGCCGATAAGGATGGGGCTTGGACGCTGGATGCGACCAATACAGAACCGAATGTTGGTGAAATCAAATTTGAACATCTTGATAAAATTGACATTGATGTCAACAGCAAGGATCGCGCAGGCAACGCCTCTGGAAATGTAACCGACAGCTTCTTTAACCTTTGGGGCGATGTGGTTGGGGAATTGAATATCCTCTATCCGTCCCCAGATGAATTGCT
>JBGCED010000037.1:0-10507 GCA_045106055.1 Alphaproteobacteria bacterium | reverse complement strand
GGTATTTAGCCATGAATACATCCGATCAATCCCTATCCGACCAATCCCTATTCGATCAATCCGTATCGCAGCACGCACTTGTTGCAGCCAGCTTAAAAGACCCCGAAACATTTTGGGGCGCACAAGCAAAGCGTGTTCACTGGCACAAGACATGGGATGCTGTTTTGACATGGGATGCTGTTTTGGACGATTCAGGCGCACCCCATCATTATCAATGGTTTAAGGGCGGGTTAACCAATAATTGCTATAATGCGGTTGATCGTCATGTGCTTGCTGGGATGGGCGATCAAGCGGCAATTATTTACGATAGCCCGCTAACCCAGCAAATTCATCATTTAACCTATGCAGATTTGCTAAAGCGGGTTCAGCAAACGGCTGGAATGCTGGCAGCCCAAGGCGCGCAAAAGGGGGATCGCGCCATCATCTATATGCCGATGATCACCGAAGCCGCGATTGCGATGCTGGCTTGTGCGCGGCTTGGGGTTGTGCATTCGGTTGTGTTTGGTGGATTTGCAGCAAATGAACTTGCAACGCGGATTCAAGATTGCAGCCCTAATTTTATTCTAACTGCATCTTGCGGGCTTGAACCCAATAAAATCATCCCCTATCAGCCAATGGTCGAAGAAGCATTAAAGCTTGCTGGCAATAATGTAAAAGCGGTGTTTATATGGCAGCGCCCCCAAGCTGCTTGGGATGTGGGTGCACCCCAAGCTGGCACAGCATTTTTTGATTGGCAAGCATCAGAAGCAGATGCGAAGCCCGCCCCCGTTACATGGGTTGATGCGACCGATCCTTTATATATTCTTTATACATCTGGCACAACGGGACAGCCAAAGGGGGTGGTGCGCGATAATGGCGGTCATATGGTATCGCTATTATGGTCAATGGAAAATATTTACGGCAACCAGCCAGGCGATGTGTTTTGGGCGGCATCCGATGTGGGCTGGGTGGTTGGGCATAGCTATATTGTTTATGCGCCCTTATTGCTGGGGGCAACCACGATCATTTACGAAGGAAAGCCCGTTGGCACGCCTGATCCTGGGGCATTTTGGCGGGTAATTTCGCAGCATAAAGTATCAAGCTTCTTTACTGCACCAACCGCCTTTCGTGCCATTAAAAAAGAAGATTCGGATGGTGCTTATGTCAAAAATTATGATTTAAGCACGCTGCGCGCCTTGTTCCTTGCGGGGGAACGCTGCGATCCTGATACCCTAAATTGGGCAGAACAGCAATTAAAAGTGCCTGTGATTGATCATTGGTGGCAAACAGAAACGGGATGGTCAATCGCTGCAAACTGCATGGGCATTGAATTGCTGCCCGTTAAGCCAGGATCGCCAACTTGCGCTGTGCCTGGTTATGATATTCAAATATTGGATGAAGGAAATCACCAAGTGCCACGCGGGGAAATGGGCGATATTTGCATTAAATTGCCGCTTCCACCTTGTTCGTTTGCAACCCTTTGGAATGCCCATCAACGCTATATTGATAGCTATTTGGTGCAGCATCCAGGCTATTATAATACAGGCGATGCGGGCTATATGGACGAGGATGATTATGTTTATGTGATGAGCCGCACGGATGATATTATCAATGTTGCGGGTCACCGCCTATCAACGGGCGGCATGGAAGAGGTTTTATCCGGCCATAGCGATGTTGCCGAATGCGCAGTTGTGGGGGTAAGCGATGCGTTAAAGGGGCAGCTGCCGCTGGGATTCATTGTTTTAAAATCCAATGTGACACGCGATCATGCAATCATCATTAAAGAGCTAATCACCCGCGTTAGAACCCAAATTGGCCCTGTTGCGGCGTTTAAATTGGCAGTGGTGGTGCCGCGCTTGCCCAAGACGCGATCAGGCAAGATTTTACGGGCAACCATGGCAAAGCTTGCTGATGGCGCAGAATTTAAAATCCCCGCAACGATTGATGATCCTGCGATTTTGGATGAGCTTAAAAGCGCACTTCAAACCATTGGTTATAGTGGTGGTTATAGTGGTGGTTATGGCGGTTCAAAAGCTTAACCATGATATTTTCTGTCTTTTCGCGGCATCGCCATATTACATATTATGCTGCTGTCATTGCATTGGCAGTGATGCTTGCTGGATGCGCCCAAAATAACCGCGAGCAAAATGTCGGCGGGCAAACAAGCGCGGGTTCAGGCTTAAAAGGCGGCGTTCAAGCCCTAATCCCCAACCGCCAGCCCGCATTGCCCGCTGCACAAGCAGGCGGATCTGCACCGCGCACCATTACCGCGCCAAGCGATCAAGAACGCGCCCTAGCGGGTGTCGCACAAGATTTTCAATCCCCAACCATTGCGCCCCAATCGGAACAAACTGGTGCGATCGGAGATCATAGGGGGCGCAACCTGTTTGAACCGCGCGATTCTGGGGATCGGGATGATCAAACCCCGCCCGTGGATGTTGCGCTGCTGGTACCGCTATCAGGGCCTTATGCTGCGATTGGCGATTCATTGTTAAAGGGGGCTGAACTGGGGTTTTTCACCGCAGGCGCGCATGATTACACATTAACCCCTTATGATATTGGCGGCGGGCAGAATAATGCACGCGCGATTGAGGCTGCGCGCGGGGCAACCATGAAGGCCGTGAATGCAGGGGCTAAGATTATTCTAGGGCCGTTATTGGCACAAAATATTGAAGCAATAAAACCATTAATTTTCTCGCAAGAAGCAGATCAGCAAATTCCCATATTAAGCTTTTCAAATTCGGGCAGAGTCGCTGGAAATGGCATTTTTGTAGCAGGGAATCTGCCTGATCAGCAAGTGATTGCAGTGCTGGATGCTGCAATCGCGCAAGGGCGGGAAAATTTTGCGTTGATCGCACCCGATAATGCTTATGGCCGCTTAATTGGCGAGGTTATGTCCAGCTATTTATCGCTTGCACAGGTGAATTTTGTGGAAGCAAAATTATTTGATCCTGCCTTAAATGATTTTGATGCGCTTGCCCGTCAAATTGCTGATTTTGAACAGCGCAGCGCCCAATTAATGGCGGAACGCCAGCGTTTAAGCGCGCTTGCGCAAGTCGGGGATCAAATTGCTGCCAATCAATTAAAGGCGCTGGAGGGGGCGGAAAGCTTTGGCCCGCCGCCCTTTGATGCCCTATTGCTGGCGATCAATGACCCAAACCAGCTTTTAACCTTATCCGCGCAGCTTAGCTATTATGATATTGATTCTGAAGATGTACAGATTATGGGCTTAGAAAATTTTAGCGCCATGGCGAATTTGGAAAAAGAACCCGCACTTCATTATGTGATTTACCCCAGAATTAACCGCCAGAATGAACAGCAATTTTCTGATTATTATCATAAATTTTATCAAAGCCCCGCACCTGATTTTGCAGGGGTTGGGTTTGACATGGCCGTGATTGCGGTGCGCTGGCTTGCCCAAAATAAGGCTGATTATCGCCTATTATCAAATGAAACAGGCTATCGCGGCGCAGAAGGCTTATTCCGCTTTAATCAAAATGGGTTAATTGAGCGCAATTATGAAATTGAACAAATCACCCCAGCCGGCACCCGCACCTTAATTGAAGCTGCGGGGCAGTTTGTAATGCAGTCACAATGATGAACGATGGCAGCAAAGAAAAATCATTATAAACCCGCTCAACCGCTTAATTTCTTTCAAGACCCCCATCTTGAGGCAGCAAGCCTATGGCAGCAGGTAACCCAAAATATAACGCCCCTATCAGGATCACGATCAGGAAATGCGCTTGATGGATTTGGCAAGCCGCCAGCCGATCATCGTGATTTGGCGATTTCGAATAAAGCCTTATCTCATGCGCCAACCAAAAGCAATAACAGCCCAAAAATGCAGCAAAAGATCAATAAGCATTATTCCCCTGTGCTGGTGCATGGTGATGGGCTTGATATTAATCGCTTGCAAAAAGTTAAAAAGCGAAAAATAAACATCAATGCCAGGCTGGATTTACACGGTATGGATCAACAAACCGCCTATGCCAAATTATATCATTTTCTATCTCATCATTATGTTTTACATCACCGTATTTTACTGATCATTACAGGCAAGGGCAGCGGCATTTTGCAAAATGCGGTGCCAAGCTGGTTAAATTTACCCCATATTCGCAAGCTGATTGTCGGGTTTGAATATGCAACCCCGCAAGATGGCGGCAGCGGGGCAATCTATGTTTTTTTAAAGAAAGCGCATCCTTTATGAATGATATTTCAGATAAAATTGCGGTGATTGACATTGGGTCAAATTCCATTCGCTTGGTGATATTTGACCAGCTAGACCTTGCCCCTGTCTCTGTTTTTAATGAAAAAGAGCTTTGCGGCATTGGTCAAAACATGGATCAAACAGGCGAACTTTATCCTGATGGTGTCGCCCAAGCCATGCGCATCCTGCCGCGATTTTTAAAAATCACACAGGCCTTTGCGGTAAAGCAATGCTATATTGTGGCAACTTCTGCGGCGCGCGATGCCGTGGGCGGCGATATATTCCTAAAGCAAATTGAGGATTTGTTCGGTCAAAAAGTGATGCTGCTAAGCGGTGAGTCTGAGGGGCGCTATTCAGCGCTTGGGCTGCTTGCGGGCTTTGTGGATGCGCATGGCATTATGGGCGATTTAGGGGGCGGTTCGCTGGAATTGGTTGGCATTAACGCCCCAAGCCCAGCACAAAAATCGCGCTTTGCAGCGATCAATGAAACCACCAGCTTGGCACTTGGCCCTGTGCGGCTTGCCGCCCATTACCGCGAAAATCCGATTGCCGCACGCCCGCTTATTGATAAGGCACTTGATTCGCTTGATTGGCTTCAAGCCTATCGCGGGCGTAATTTTTATTGTGTTGGTGGGGCATGGCGCAATTTGGCAAAATTGCATATGTCGCTTTATAAAGCAAAATTACATGTCATTGATCATTATGGGTTTGATGGTGATCATGCGTTGGAATTCACCAAAATGGTCAGCGAAATGACCATAGATCAACTGCTTAAATATCCTGAAATTAGCAAAAAGCGTGCGCTTAACATGCCATATTCTGCTTATTTGCTGCATTTGGTGCTAAAGCGGCTTGAGCCTGAAACCGTGTTTTTTTCGGCAAATGGCCTGCGTGAGGGGATTGTGGTTGAAGCTGCGCAGCGCACGGTTGATCAGCATGATTTCAAACCCGATCAGTTTAAAAATGGGTTAAAAGGCGATGATCCGCAATCGCTTCCCTTGATGTTGGCGTGCAGGAAGCTTGCGGGGCAGAACAGCCTTGATGCGGATTTCATCGATGGCGAAGCGGTTTATGACTGGCTTTCCCCGTTAATTGAAGCTGCAATCGCGGCGGTTCTGGATAATCAAACCCCGCCCGCAGCATCGCCATATTATAATGGATGGCGCTTAAATATTCTGGCGCAAGCTGCCTGTATCCTGTGTGATTTTGGCAGCGAAGAACATCCCGATTATCGCAGCGATCATGCCGCCATGCGCATCTTGCGCTCTTCCATCGTTGGGCTGTCACATGAAGAACGCATGTTTCTGGCGGCAACCCTTTGCACGCGCTTTGGCGGCAGTGCCAAGCAAAATCCTGATTTATCGGATTTTCAAACTTCCCCGCTTTATCGCTTTTCCCTGCTGATGGGGGCGGCATTGCGCTTTGCTTATTTATTATCTTTGGGGCAGGATCGCTTTTTAAATGCTTACCGCATCGCGCTGGTCGGCGGGCAGCTTCAGCTGGTGATTGCTGATCCCGCCATTCCCTTACATCAAGGCGAAGCCATTCAAAAACGCTTGCAGATGGTTAATAAGCAACTTGCTTTAATTTTTAATAGCTAGAATCAGGCAATTCGGCTTTGCGCGCCGCGATAAAATCTTTTAATGCTTGATCAATCGTAACATCAAGCGGCGGGGGCTGGTAACGCTCCAGCTCGGCTTTCCAGAACGCATTGGCGCGTTTGATCATATCCTTGCTGCCATCTTGTTCCCATTGCTCAAAGCTGTTATTATCCGTTAAGGGCGAACGATAAAATGCGGTTTCAAAATTGCGCAGCGTATGACCCGCGCCCAGAAAATGGCTGCCAGGACCGACTTCTTCGATCGCATCCATTGCTTGACCATTTTCACTAAAATCTGGGCCATCTGCAAAGCGTGACATCATTGCGGCTTGATCTGCATCCATCACAAATTTTTCATATGACATGACAAGCCCGCCCTCCAGCCAACCTGCGGTATGCAGCATGAAATTCACCCCGCCAAGCATGGCAGTTTGCAAAGTGTTTGCAGCTTCAAACGCAGCCTGCGCATCGGGGATTTTTGATCCATTAAGCCCGCCGCCTGAACGAAAGGGAATGCCAAGCCTGCGGGCAAGCTGCCCCGCGCCATAAAGCACCCATGATGCTTCTGGTGTGCCAAAGGTGGGTGCGCCCGATTGCATTGAAATAGAAGCCGCAAAAGTGCCAAAAATAACAGGCGCGCCCTTGCGCACCAGCTGGGTAAGGGCTGCACCGCTTAACACTTCGGCATAAAGCTGAGAAAGCGTGCCAGCGGCGGTTACAGGGCTCATCGCGCCTGAAAGAATAAACGGGGAAACCATACAGGCTTGATTGTTGCGCGCATAGACTTTTAATGCCCCAAGCATGGTTCCATCCCACACCATTGGGCTATTGGCGTTGATCAAATTCACCATCACGCAATTTTGATCGACAAAATCCGCGCCAAATAATATTTTGCACATATCAACCGAATCTTGCGCGCGCTCTGGTGCGGTCACCGACCCCATAAAGGGTTTATCCGAATAGCGCATATGGGCATAGACCATGTCAAGATGGCGTTTGGGAACTGGCACATCCACAGGCTCGCACACGGTGCCGCCTGAATGATGAAGCCCAGGCGATAAATACGCCAATTTCACAAAATTTTCAAAATCTGCCAAGGTGGCATAGCGCCGCCCCTCGTCAAGATTGCGAATGAATGGCGGGCCATAGGCTGGCACCAACACCATATGATCACCGCCAATTTCTACATTGCGGCTGGGATTGCGCGCATGCTGCGTAAATTGGCGCGGGGCATGTGCGATCAATGATTGGCATAGCCCGTCTGGAAACCGCACCCGTTCCCCATCAATGCTACATCCCGCATCGCGCAACAAATCAAGCGTTTCAGGATCATCGCGAAAATCAATCCCAAATTGGGTTAGGATTTTATTGGCATTTGCCTCAATCTGATCAAGCTGAGACTCGCTTAACAGATTAAAGGGCTGAAATTGGCGTTTGATGATGGATGGCGCGTTAATGGCTGCGCTGCTTGCGCGGCTTGCCCGTCTTCCCTCGCGTCCGCCGCCACGCGTTTCGCGTTTTGACCGTGTCGCAGAAGCATCATTTGGGGCATCATGTGAATCAGCAGAATCAACCATTATTCATCATCCTTATTAATAAAATTATACCCGATTACTACGCCAAACCGCCTGTCCATATTCGCGTGCAAGCGACTAAAAACCTTGTGTTTTGCGCCATTATGTCAAACGCAGATCGGGTTCAAATTTCCAGCCCGCCGAAATGGGGTGGCGGTGTAAGGTAATGGAAGGATACCAAGGGCTGTCGGGGCGATCCAATAGCCAGCGAAAATCTGGGGGATCGGTGATGAATAATTGCGTTTTTACCCCAAGCGACCCGCTTAAATGGGCAATTGCGCTGTCAATCGTTATCACATGATCCAGCCCCTTAATGATTGCTGCGCAATCCTTGAAATCTGTTATCAGATCATCCAATAAAACAACATCATCATGGCGGGATAATTTTATATGATCTTTTGCTGAAATATGGTTTTGCAAACAAACCCATAAAATTGGCTGCGCAGTATTTTGCTCAATCCGCTGTTTTAGCGATAGAAAATCTGAATATTTGAACGATCTAAAGCCGTCTTTGCCATGATTTGCTGAACCTTGATAGACAAAGCCAACTTTTAAATATTTTTTGTTTATTCTTGGGTTAAATTGCGGACTTATCCGCGCTTTAACCTTATGTTGCCATGCTTTTGTGAAATCGCCATCAACGCGAAAATCAATCGGCGGCGGCAGCGTTTTCAAATCAATATTAAGCTTATGCGGCAAGCTGCCAAACAGGCAAAAATAATCAAATCCTGCGGTAACATCTTCTGCGCGGTCTGAAATTTTATCAATTCCCGCAAGTGATGAAAAAAGTGAAACTAAAGGCTGGGTTGCGATGATTTTAAGGGTTACGCCGCGTTTGATCAGCAAGGGAATAAAGCGGGCAAACATAATATTATCGCCGTGACCTTGTTCTGCAATCAGCACCAATATTTTACCCTTAAGCGATTGCTTTCCGTCCCATTCATATCCTTCAAGCGCTTTTGCCCATCTGGCGGTTTGGTATAAATCAGGACGGCGTTTTGTAACCCGATATTCATATAAGCGCCAGCCTTGACGATAATGACCAAGGGTTAACAGACAAACCCCATAAGAAAATTGATGCTCATCATTTGGCGGGTCTTCATTTTCAATGCCGTTTCTTAACAAAGGAAACGCCTGTTCAAACTGCCCCAGCTCCATCAGGCTTGTGCAATATGATGCAAGATAATAAGTATCATGCGGCGCTATATCCAGCGCGCGTTTGAAATTTTCAGCAGCTTTCTTCCAATCATAAAGCTTGGCATAGGTAAGCCCATTTTCCGCATAGGATTGCGGGTCATCAGGCGCAGCTTTAAGCAAATGCTTGCAATAATGAAGCGCTTGAAATAAGCGCATTTGATGATTCCCATGATATTGGCGAATCAGCCCAATTGCAAATTTTAAACTATTTACATCCTCAGGATCAAGCTTTATCCGTTGCTGGCAGTAATACAGGCTTTCATCATAATTTTGTGCTTCAAACAATGCAGGGATCATTAAGTCAGCGCAGCGCAGCGCCTGATTTCTCCAAGTTTTCTGCATTGGGCGTTGCTGGCAGGCTTTGGCGAAATTTTCAAACGCAACCTTATAATGCGCAATGTCCTGCCTGCCAAGATTGGCATTTGCAACTGCCAAAACTTGTAACCCCAGCCCGTGATTGGGATAAAGAATCAGCAGCTGCGTTGCATAATCAATCGCTTGAGCTGGGGCTTGATTTGGGGCTTGCTGCGCCAAGGCAGTTATCGCTAAATCCAACAAATGCGGCATTGGCGGATGAATGCGTTTAACCATGGTTTCATCAATAAAAGATTGCAAGCGATTGATCGCGCCATGCCAATTCCCCTGCTTTTGTTGGCGAATAAGCACCGCTATTTCATACCATGGTGTTGTATCGGTGTTTTCTTGCCATCGCCATTCTGCGGGTTTTGGCAGCAAAATCGCCAATTTTGCGCGCATTGACCCTGCAAGATGCGCGACGCCACTATCTACGGAAATTACAGCATCCATCATTGAAATTGCGGCTGCGCTATCGGCAAAGTTTTCAAGCAAATCGCCGGCAAAAATAAAATTGGAATGTTCATCAACAAAGCTTCGCTGCGCGTCATCAAGCGATTTTTGCAAGATAATAATGCGGTCGGTTGGCTTGAAGCAGCCTTTAAAATGGGTGATAGGGATGTTGCGCGCCTCCATATCTTTGGCGGCGGGATTGCCGCTTGCAACCAGTCCAAAGATTCGGGCATCGGGATTATCCCCGCGCCAGTTTTTGACTTGATCATACCATTTCTGGCGCAAATCCAAGGGAAGCTGATAATTTAAAGGCGGCGGAATTTTATGTTGGTCAATTCTCAACAAATAAGGAAGGCTCATCATGCTGCAATGCACATCATAAGCAGGCAGAACCGCATTAAGATGATCCGAAAACGCTTTTGGATCCTCAATATTATTATCCATATTAACATGAATAATATCCATCTCTAATGCGGGCAGCGCCTTAAAATAGGGGGTTAATGCCCCATGAAAATTCACAAGAATCAGCTGCGCTACCTCTTGCTTTAACAAGGGCAGCAGCCTTACCATCATCATATTATCGCCGTGACCTTGTTCTGTATAGATGACAATCCGCTTGCCCGATAGCTGGTCTGGCGTTGCCGCAGGCTTTAACATATGCTTTTGACAATATTTTAAAATTTTTCCTGGAAAAAAATAACTGTCCCAGCGCTGTTCATAATATTGCCAGCCCAGATCATACTTGCCGCTGCGCAGATATAATTGCGCGCGCGCATAGCAAGCAGCAGCAAAAAATTCGCTATGATGCCGTGAAATCTGATCAATCGCCAGCAATGCTCTTGAATCATTGCCCAGATCATAATGGGTGATGCCCAAATTAATCATGGCAGCTTGATTATGCCGATTGACCGCCCGCGCCGTTTCAAAACAGCGCACCGCTTGCTGCGAATCACCCTGATGCAATTTAATCATGCCAAGCGTGACCCATAATTGATCATTTTGCTGATGTAACGCAATTCCCTGACGACAAAGCTGGGCTGCTTGTTCTAAATTTCCTTGTCTGCGCAAATAAACCGCCCTTAAATGAAGCCCAATGATATTATTAGGATCAAGGGTTAAAATTTTATCCGCATAGGCAGATAG
>JBGCED010000036.1:0-20783 GCA_045106055.1 Alphaproteobacteria bacterium | reverse complement strand
AAATGATCCCGTGCCAACCACATTAATCGGGGCATTGGCAAGCGCCATTACCTTGCATTTTTCAGGACCAAAGCCAGAAGAAGCCACAATTTTAACGCGCTGAAAGCCCGCATCATCCAATGCGGTGCGCATTTGCCAAATGGCTGCCGCAGAAACACCGCTGCCAATTAAATAATTTAATTCACTTTCGGTTCTAAAACCACGAATAGAGCGCGGGCTGTTGCGATCAAGCACCGCATAGGATGCAGCGGGATCAAGCCCTTCTAAATAGCGGCTGCCTTGGGTATCCAGCCTGACCGATAGCTGCCCAGATGCCGCCATATCTTTGAAATAATGACACACCGCAAGCGCGTCCGTGATTTCTTGCCCGAAATAATCCACCAGCACCGTCAAGGGCTGCCCTTGATGGGTCGCGCAGAATAATTTTGCAGCTTCCAGCGTTGATCCTGCATAGCCAATCAGCGCATGGGGCATCGTTCCAAAGCCGTGATCATTACCAAAATAATGGGCGGTTGCGTTGGTTGCATTGCCAATAAAACCAGTGGGAGCGGCGGCAGATTCCCCGTCATGCTTTTGTTTTTCATATTCATTTTTAGCATATTGCGTGCCAACCGCAGCGGCATATGCCATCATTTCTGCCATTTCCAGCCCCGCGCAATGGCGGGCATCCATTGCCAAAAAGCCTGTATTGGGCAAATCCATACACATATGACCTGCATGATAGGCAGCAACGCATGCAGGCCCTAATTTTTGTAATAATAGGGTTTCAAGATCAACAAGATGCAAAAAAGAACCCGTAATATATAGCATGGGTTCGCCCGCGCCAACCCAGCTTGCTTCTGGCGCTAGCTGCTCTATCTCAATCTTGATGTTGCGGTTGCTTGCGGTTTCTTTTAGCCAATCAAGCATTAATTTGGGCGCACAAATCACAGGGCGGCGCATGAAAAACGCATAGGTTACAATGCAATCACCATTTGCTTTGATGATTTCTTTTGTGCGGTTAAAATAGCTATCCGTCCAAGCGGTGATGTTGGAATCCGTATGGTTTTCCCGATTGGGAGATAAGGGAGGGCTTACAGACATATTAAAGCGAACCCCTTGTTAAGATGTGGCGTTTTTCAAAGATTCAGACAATAAAAACGCAAGTTCAATTGCTTGGCTGCCATTTAAACGCGGATCGCATAGGGTTTCATAATTCGCGCTAAGCAGATCATCGCTGCTAATATTATTCGCCCCGCCCATACATTCATGGACATCAAGCCCCGTCATTTCAAAATGCACCCCGCCTGGATGCGTGCCATAGCTTTTATGAACCGCAATAAATTGTTTTACCTCGCGCAGGATTGAGTCAAAGGGTCTTGTTTTGCGCCCGCTATCGCTGGTGATCGTGTTGCCATGCATCGGATCGGATGACCAGATCACATTTGCACCTTCTTGTTTAACGGTTTCGATTAAATGGGGCATCCCATCTTGGACTTTATCAACGCCCATCCGCACAATCAGGGTAATTCGCCCTGGTTTATTATTGGGGTTAAGAATGTTCAGCAGCTGTTTTAAATCATCCTGCTTCATGGTTGGGCCGCATTTAATCCCAATCGGGTTTTGAACCCCGCGTAAAAATTCAACATGCGCGCCATCGGGGCTGCGGGTGCGATCGCCAATCCATAACATATGCGCAGAGCAATCATAATGACCTTGATCGCCAATTTCATCCCTGCGGGTAAGGGCGCTTTCATATTCAAGCAGCAAGGCTTCATGCGAGGTGAAAAATTCGGTTTCACTTAATTGCGGAACGGTTTTTGAAGTTAGCCCGCACGCCTTCATAAAGCCAAGCGCTTGTTCAATCTGTGCTGCCAAGGCTTCATATTGCTGACCTTGATTGCTGCTTGCAACAAATTCCAAATTCCATTCATGGATATGGTTAAGGTCCGCAAGTCCGCCGCTTGCAAATGCGCGCAATAGATTTAAGGTTGATGCCGATTGATGATAGGCTTGCAGCATCCGCCTTGGGTCTGGCTTGCGCGCTTCAGCGGTAAAGGCATTTTGATTGATAATATCCCCGCGAAAGCTGGGCAGGCTGACCCCATCTTTGGTTTCCATATCGGATGATCTGGGTTTTGCAAACTGCCCCGCAAGTCTGCCAACTTTTACAATCGGCAAGCCGCCTGAAAAGGTTAGCACCACCGCCATTTGCAATAATACTTTGAATGTATCGCGAATGGAATTTGCACTAAAGGCATCAAAGCTTTCAGCACAATCCCCGCCTTGCAGTAAAAAGGCTTGACCCGAACATACTTTTGCAAGCGCATTTGTTAAGGCATCGGCTTCGCGTGCAAAGACAAGCGGCGGCTGATTTTGTAAATTGCGGGTTACTTGTTCTAATAATGCCCGATCTTCATATTCTGGCATTTGATGGATTTTCTTTGCGCGCCAGCTTTGGGGATTCCAGGATTGATCGGCAGCAGAATTTATCATTTCATTCGTCATATTATTCATCTTCTATTAAGCATTATTTAAAGCAGGTTCAAGCGGGCTTGCGGATGGATTCGTTAATAGGTCAATCATGCTGCCAATTACTTTTCGCTGTTGGTCTCTGGGTACAACTTGATCCACCATCCCATGATCAAGCAAATATTCGGCGGTTTGAAAGCCAGGGGGCAGCGTTTCGCGCACAGTTTGTTCAATCACGCGCCTGCCAGCAAAGCCAATCGTTGCCCCAGGTTCGGCAAGATGAATGTCGCCCACCATTGCAAAGCTTGCGCTAATCCCGCCCGTTGTGGGGTCGCTAAGCAGCACAATATAAGGTAAATTCGCGTTCTTTACCCGTTTAACCGCAACCAAAGTGCGCGGCAGCTGCATCAAGGATAGCGCCCCTTCTTGCATGCGCGCCCCGCCAGATGCAGGGATGGTGATGAAGCTGGATTTTGTTTCAACCGCAAGCTGGGCTGCATGGACAAAAGCTTCACCAACGGCAAGCCCCATTGATCCGCCTTGAAATTCAAAATTGAAAATGGCAGCGATGACTTTATTGCCTTCAATCGTGCCCTCTACAATGCTTAGCGCATCATCATATTTGGTTTTTGCACGCGCATCTTTCAAACGGTCCGTATATTTCTTTTGATCTTTAAATTTTAACGGGTCTTGCTGAACCTTTGGCGATGGGATAATTTTCCATGATCCATCATCAAACAAGCAGGAAATTCGCTGTTCAAGCGGAATTTTAAAATGATGACCGCATTCATTACATACATAATGATGCGCCACCAAATCGCGGTGAAAAACGCTTGCTTCGCAGCCAGCGCATTTATGCCATAAATTATCTGGAAGATCGGCTTTCGTTCCAACCCATCCCTTGATTTTGGGTTTTACAAAATTTGCAATCCAATTATCCATAAGATTTACTTCCTAATGTTTATAAGCGCGCCTGATGGGTTGCATCGGCAAGCATCGTTACTTTTTGCAAAACCGCTTGTTGCAAGTGATCAAGCGGTTGATCTTCTGCCAAAGCGGCTGCAATTTGATCCACAAAATAAGAACCAACCACCACCCCATCGGCAATATTGGCGATGGCGCGCGCTTGTTCTGGCTGTTTTATGCCAAAACCAACCGCGATTGGCAAATTACTTTTTGTGCATAGGGTTTTTAAGGCGGTTTCAACAGGGGTTAAATCAATTTCCTTTGTGCCAGTAACCCCCGCCATGGATACATAATATAAAAAGCCGCTTGCCTTATCCAAAATCATTGGCAAACGCGCATCATCGCTGGTTGGGGTGACCAAGCGAATAAAGGCAAGCCCCGCTTTGGTTGCAGGAACGCATAATTCATCATCTTCTTCGGGGGGTAAATCAACAATAATCAGCCCATCAACCCCCGCTTCAATCGCGCTGGTTACAAAGCGATCCACGCCAAAATGATAAATTGGGTTATAATAGCCCATCAAAATAATCGGCGTGGTTTGATTATCCGCACGAAAGGCGGCAACCATTGCCAAGGTTTTTTGTAAATTCATGCCCGCTTTAAGCGCGCGCAAAGATGCGGCTTGAATGGTTGGTCCATCCGCCATCGGATCAGAAAAGGGCATGCCAAGCTCAATCAAATCCACCCCTGCTGCGGGCAAGGATTTTAACAATGAAAGCGATGTTGCTGGATCGGGATCGCCTGCGGTTAAAAAGCTTACAAAGGCGGCTTGATTTTTTGCCTTTAAGCCATCGAAACAATGCTGAATGCGCGCTGCGCCATATGGGGTGGTCATGTTAGGGAAACTCCAAAAATTTCTGCGATTGTATGGACATCCTTATCCCCGCGTCCACATAAATTCATCACAATTAGCTGATCTTGATCCATATCCCCTGCAATTTTTCCAACATGGGATAAAGCATGGGCGGGTTCAAGCGCGGGCAAAATCCCCTCCATCCGCGCACATAATTTAAAGGCTTCCAGCGCTTCATCATCGGTCGCCGCCACATATTCAACCCGCTTAATATCATGCAGCCACGCATGTTCAGGCCCAATGCCTGGATAATCAAGCCCCGCAGAGATTGAGTGGGCTTCAATGATCTGCCCATCATCATCTTGAAGCAAGCTGGTGCGATTGCCATGCAGCACCCCAGGCGCGCCTTTTAACAGGGAAGCCGCATGTTGATTCGTATCAAGCCCTTTTCCTGCGGCTTCAACCCCAATTAAGCGGATTTGGGAATCATCCAAAAAGGGATGAAACAAGCCCATTGCATTTGATCCCCCGCCAATACAGGCAACCAGCATATCGGGCAATCGCCCCTCAGCCGCTTGAATTTGTTCGCGTAATTCCTTGCCAATCACCGATTGAAAATCACGCACCATCATTGGATAGGGATGGGGGCCTGCGACCGTTCCAATAATATAATAAGTATCATCCACATTGGATACCCAATCGCGCAAGGCTTCATTCATTGCATCTTTTAAGGTGGATGATCCCGATTTCACGGCTTCAACCTCTGCGCCCAATAATTTCATGCGAAACACATTTGGCGCTTGGCGCGCAACATCAACCGCGCCCATATAAATTTTGCATGGCACATTAAACAGCGCACATACGGTTGCAACCGCAACCCCATGCTGCCCCGCGCCTGTTTCTGCGATGATGCGCCCTTTGCCCATGCGGCGCGCCAGCAAAATCTGCCCCAGAACATTGTTGATTTTATGGCTGCCTGTATGGTTTAATTCATCGCGTTTAAAATAAATTTTTGCACCGCCAAAATGTTCGGTCAAACGCTGGGCATAATATAAGGGGCTTGGGCGACCTGCATAATATTTATTATAATAATCCACATCTTGCTGAAAGCTTGGATCTTTGCGTGCTTGATCATAAGCAGCTTCCACCTCCAAAATCAGCGGCATTAGGGTTTCAGCCACAAAACGCCCGCCAAATATCCCAAAATGCCCCGCTTGATCGGGCCCTGACCTTAATGAATTTTTCAAATGATCTGCCATTATTCTTATGATGCCTTTATGATGCTTTTTTAAATGTCTTACGCTGTGCCGCCAACCGTTAAACCGTCCATGCGCAAGGTGGGCTGCCCGACGCCAACGGGAACGCCTTGCCCGTTTTTACCGCAAGTGCCGATGCCTGGATCAAGCTGCATATCATTGCCAATCATGCTGATTTTTGTAAGCGCATCAGGACCATTGCCGATCAAGGTTGCCCCTTTTAACGGTGCGGTTATTTTGCCATCTTCAATCAAATAGGCTTCTGTACAGCTAAATACAAATTTTCCGTTGGTAATGTCAACCTGCCCCCCGCCAAATTGCGGTGCATAAATGCCTTTTTTAACCGATTTGATGATTTCTTCATGGTCATGCGCGCCATTATTCATAAAAGTATTGGTCATGCGCGGCATTGGCACATGGGCAAAAGATTGCCGTCTGCCATTGCCTGTGGGGTTCATATTCATCAAGCGCGCATTTTGGCGATCATGCAGATAATTCACCAAAATCCCATCTTCGATCAATATTGTTCTGTTGGTGGGTGTGCCTTCATCATCAATGTTAAGCGATCCCCGCCGATCCATGATCGTGCCATCATCAATCACCGTTACCCCTTTTGCTGCAATTTGCTTGCCCATCATGTCAGAAAAAGCCGAAGTTTGCTTGCGGTTAAAATCGCCTTCCAGCCCATGCCCAATCGCTTCGTGTAATAAAATGCCAGGCCAGCCCGCCCCAAGCACGACCGTCATTTCCCCAGCAGGGGCTGCAACTGATTCAAGATTAACCAATGCTTGGCGCAAGGCTTCATCAATTTGTGCTTTCCAGCTTTGCTCGGTTAGGAAAAAATCAACATTGCCGCGCCCGCCTGTGCCGTGGCTGCCAACTTCGCGCCGTCCATTTTGTTCAACAATGATGCTGGCATTCACCCGAATTAGCGGGCGCACATCGGCAATGCGAAATCCATCGGGGCGCAAAATCTCCACGACGGTCCATTCGGCTGCCATAGATGCGCTTAGCTGCACAACGCGCGGGTCTTTGCTGCGCGCATAATGATCCATTGCTTCCAAAATCGCCACTTTTTCAGCAAAAGCACGCGCCATCACGGGATCATCCTGCTTATATAAGATATGATTGGCTAGATTTGGCGGCAAGCTTTGATTGCCCTGATGCCCTTGGCGAATAGAGCGCACAGTTTCCCCCGCCCGCGCAAGCGCAGGCTTGGATAATTCGCTGGCATGGGCATATCCCACCCGTTCAGATTCAACCGCGCGCAAGCCAAACCCCTTGGATATATCGTAATTTGCGGATTTAATTCTGCCATCTTCAAGGCTTAACATTTCAGAACTGGTATATTGCAAATATAATTCACCATCTTCCATATCATGCAGATTTTGATTAACCAATCTTTGCACATCTTCAAGCTGGAAGGCTTCTTGTTCAAAGAACAGCTGATTGGATAGGGATAATGCATCTTGTGATGTGGATAATTGTGATAAGGGAGATTGCGGAGTGATCGCCATAAAATTTGCCTTTATGTTATAATATACCATTGATCATATAAAAGAATTGATTTTAAATTAGGGGATTACGCTTGAAACATCAAGGCGGCGGTGCATTTATTTCTAATATTTTAAATAAATTTCCCATTTCATTGGGGGCAATTAACCGCAAGGCACCATGATGCAGCGCGGCTGCTGCATTTGGGGTTGCCGCATTTTCCCTTAATTGCGCAAGCCGCATTTGCAATGCTTGACCTGCACCAATTTTTTGTAGAAAATCGCCTTGGGTGGCTAGGGGGCTTACCGCTAGCCCTGCTGCTAAAAAGGCAGAATGAAGCGCATCAAAATCAACTTGCGCCGTTAAGTCGGCATCCCCAAGCTGCCTAAGCGGATGCGAAGGTCGCCCTTGATATAGGGCTTGCAGCGTATCCCCGCATGATCCCCCTTGATAGCCATAATCAATGATGATCCCCATGCCGCCCGCATCGATCAAGCCCGCCCCAAGCTTTGCTGCAAGCGCATTTGCTGCTGCCGAGCTTTCTGTAATGGTTTCAGGCAGTGCATCGCGGTTAAAATGAAAATTTTGCCCATCATGGCAAATATTGCGCGCTGTGCCATCTTGATAAAATTGGTCAATTGGCAATGCATCAAACACTTCATTGGCGATGAACAGCCATGGATAATCGGTTGGCACGCTGGTAATATCTTGATGCCAGCGCGGCGTTAAATGCGGGTAATGCATATGCAACCGTTCTTGCTGAATTTGCTGCAAGACAGGGCTTATCTCAACCAGTTCCAGCGATTCTAGGGTGATGCCCGCCTTTTCAAAAATATGCAGCATATCCAGCAGCAAAGAGCCGCGACCTGCACCAATTTCAATCAGGCGAAAACGCCCCTTTGGGGCAAATGCTTCAAGCGATTCAAGCGCATGAAAGGCAAGCAATTCGCCAAAAAGCGGGCTGATTTCAGGCGCGGTGGTAAAGTTAAACGCCCCAAGCCCAGATCCAATCCCAGCCGTTTTCATATAATAGCCATGATCAGGGTGATATAGGCATAAAGCCATAAATTCGGCAATGCCCATCCCATGAGCGGATGCTTTTATTCTTTGCTTGATCAAGCCTGCAAGCGCATTATCAACACGCATTAAGCTTTATGCTTCTTGGCTTTTGAAATTCCCCATGCCCCCATCAACAGCCCAGCACCAAGCATTGGCAGGGATAATAGCATGCCATAGGTTAAATATTGCGGGAAAAAAGGATGCATGATCTCGGGGTCTCTAAATAATTCCACAATGATCCGTGATATGGCATAGCAGCACAGAAACAGCCCGCTATTTAACCCAGCATGCTTAAAGCTGCCCCATTTCGCGGCAATCAACAGGATGATAAAGGTCAATAACCCCTCCAGCCCTGCTTCATAAAGCTGGCTTGGATGACGCGGATCAGGCGATATGTTGGGGAAGATCACCGCGAATTTCATATCCGTTACGCGCCCTGCATGCTCGCCATTGATGAAATTTGCAATCCTCCCCAGCATTAACCCAAATGGGGCGGTGACCGCTAAATTATCGGTTAAATCAAAAAAGCGAAGCTGATAGCGGCGGCAAAATAAATAGGATGCAGCCAACACCCCAACCAGCCCGCCATGAAATGACATTCCGCCTTGCCAAATCATAAAAATCTGCGCAGGATTGCTGAAATAATAGCCTGGATAATATAAAATGACCTGCCCAAGTCGCCCGCCAATGATCACGCCCAGCACCGCATAGGTCAGGAATTTATCAATATGATCTGCTTTTAACTTGCTGCCATAATGCGCGGCAAGCCACATCCCATATTTCCAAGCAAAGATAAAGCCAAGCGCATAGGCAATGCCGTACCATCTGATTTTAAAAATGCCGATCTCCAGCGCAATCGGGTCAATATTATGCACCCAATATTCATTCATGCTTTATTTCCTAAATAATGGGCAGCATAGGCTTTGATGCCTGCTTCAAGCGTGGTTTGGGATAGGCTGCTAATAAAAGAACCCATCTGCGCCTCAGTGAAATATTGATAATGCTGGGCAATATTGGGCGGGGTATCAATCCAGTTAATCTTGGGCGTTTGATCAAACGCTGCAAAGCAAGCATGCGCAAGATCAAGAAAGCTGCGCGCTTTGCCCGACCCCATATTATAAATGCCATTTTTAATCGATTTACCGTGAATCGGATAAAGCATTGCATCCACGCAATCTTGAACATAGACAAAATCGCGCTTCTGCCCGCCATCTTCATAATCGGGATGCGCGGATTTAAATAAATTCACCGCGCCTGTGCTTTCAATTTGTTCAAACATTTGATGGGCAACCGAACGCTGCCCGCCCTTATGGGCTTCATTGGGCCCGTAAACATTAAAAAATTTCAAGCCCATCCAAATGGGCGGGGCGTGTCCGCTATGCGCACGGCGCATAAATTCACTGTCAGTTAGTGCCTTTGACCAGCCATAGGGGTTTAATGGGCGCAGCCGATCCAAATATTCTATGGTTTGATCATCCTTAAAGCCTTGGCTGCCATCGCCATAGGTTGCAGCGGATGACGCATAAATGAATATTTTTTGATGCAAGCTGCACCATTCCCATAATTTCAAACTTAGGGTGAAATTATTGCGGATAATATAATCCACATTTTCTTCTGTCGTGGATGAACATGCCCCCATATGAAAAACCGCCTCAATATCCATTTGGTGCTGATCCAGAAAATCCATCATTTTTCTGGGCTGCACAATATGGGAAACCCGCACCCCCGCCAAATTTTGCCATTTTTGCGCTTTTCCCAAATGATCAATCACGCAAATTGGGGTGTTGGGTTTAAATTTTGCAAGCCCTGCGACCAAATTTGATCCAATAAACCCCGCGCCGCCTGTTACGATAAACATGTTTTTTCCTATGTGTTTTTTTAAAATTCAAGTTAAAAATTTTGCAATGATTGCCCGCATGAAAATATTTGCCAGATAGCCAATGACGGCGGCAAGAAAAATTGCTGCCATGCCAAAAATAACGGGATATTGATGCGCACTATAATAGAGCATGGAGCTAAAGCCAACCTTGCTGATAAATAAAGGGGTTGTTTGCGCGCCAATCACTTGCCCATCCTTGACCAATAAGGTTTCCACCTGATAAGGTCCAACAGGTACATTTGCAGGGAAATGAACCTCAAAGCGAAATAAATTCTTGCCGCGCCGCTCAATAATCCCAGGTTCTGCTTGATAGGATTGCGCCTTGATTTGATTGCGGATAAGACCTTGTTTAAATTCAGCGCGGGCGGCTTCATCAAGCCCCAAAACGGGCGGAATATAAATATTATCAATGCCAATACGGTGGCGTTTCAATACAGAATCAGGCAAATTAAGCGCCTGATCAGAAGTAACCGCATAGGCATAATAAGAAATAACGCCCTGATATGAAAGCTGATCTTCAATGATCCAGGCCAAAAATTTTCGCGCCTTACGGCTGACCGTAATATCGCGCGGCGGACCTTTTAGGGTCACAATAATTTCGCCTTCCTGATCAACCGAACCAAATAATAAAATATTTGATCCTGTGAAGCCTGTATGCACTTCTACCAAATATTGGTTTAAATCGGCGGTTAATAAATCAGCACGGGCAACCCCGCCCAAACCAAGCATAAGCAACATAGCAAGCCAGCAATGAAGACGGATATTTTTCATAAATGCTTATGACCCATCCAATTTTGGTGTGTTGCGCACATTTATTTCATATATGTCATCGGGCGGCCAGATTAGGGTGATGAATAAGGCAAGCCCTAGGGCGGTGATCATCAAAGCAAATAAAAGTCTTAGCTGTTCACCGCGAAATTTCTGACCATAATGGCTGCCAATTTGTGCGCCAATCACCCCGCCAATGATCAAAGTCAAAGACAAGACAAGATCAACCGTTTGGTTGAAAACCGCTTGCATCATCGTTGAAAATGCAGCCACAAAGATAATTTGAAATAAGGATGTGCCAATCACCATTGAAGCGGGCATGCCCAAAATATAAATCATAATCGGAATCATGATAAATCCGCCGCCAACCCCCATGATCGCGGTTAATACCCCCACCAAGAATCCCGCAATGATCGGGGGGTAAATGCTGATATAAAGATTTGATTTGCGAAAGCGCATACGGTGCGGCATTCCGTGGGTAATCAGCCGTGTGCCGAACTTACGGCGCGGCGGCAATTTAAGGTTTCCCGCTTTTTTCTGTTTTGCATAGCGGATGGATTTTAAGCTTTCAACCACCATCAAGCCGCCAATAATGCTTAAGAAAATAATATAGCTTAATTTCACAAATAGATCGATTTGACCGATTATTTTCATATAATTAAACAGGCTGATGCCCGCAACGCTGCCAAAGATGCCGCCAAATAATAAAAAGCCCGCCATCATATAATCAACATTTCCGCGCTGCTGATGGGGAATAAAGGCTGCTAGCGAAGATGCCAGAATTTGATTAAGCCCGCTTGCAACCGCAACGGGCGAGGGAACGCCAAAAAAGATCAAGAATGGGGTCATTAAAAAACCGCCGCCCACACCAAAAATACCAGATAGCACGCCAATGACACCGCCAAGCATCAGCAATAGCAAGATGTTTAGCGACATTTCTGCAATGGGCAAATAAATCATAAAATTATGTTTTTAATTGGGTTTCGCTTGCAATAAGCTTTGATTGGTTACAGTTTATAAGATAGATTATCTATTATACATTTTAATGGCTAAATACCAAACCAATATTTATAAATATTGATTTGAAAATGCGGCGTGAAGCCCGCGCGGCACATGAACGCATATATTAAAATAATATTTATAGGGATGCAAGGCTTATGGAAAAAGCGGGGGTGTTTTTACTGGATGCGCGGGGATTAAAATGCCCCTTGCCTGTATTAAAGGCACGGCGAAAATTAAGTGAAATGCCAGCAAATGCCAATTTAGAAATTTTAACCACCGATCCAGGCGCGCCCGCAGATTTCAAGGCTTTTTGCGAAACGGTTGGGCATAAATTGCTTGTGGAAGAAATAAATGCCGATGATCAATCGGCGCGTTTGGTCATTGAAAAAAATTAACATTCGCCTTTTATATTTGGAGTTATCCCTTGATTATCGGACATGGCATTGATTTATGCAAGCAATCACGCATAGAAGCCAGCTTGGCGCGCTTTGGGGATCGTTTTTGCGCGCGCATTGCAACGGCTGGGGAACAGCAGCGGGCAAATCGCAATTTGCTGCGCCGCACCGCGCGCTATGCCCAGCTTTTTGCTGCAAAAGAGGCTTGTTCAAAAGCGCTTGGCACGGGCTTTCGCCAAGGTGTCTTTTGGCGTGATATGGAACTTATCCCCTTGCCATCAGGAAAACCCAGCTTGAAGCTTCATAATGGTGCGTTAAAACGCTTACAGGCGATCACCCCAGCAGGCATGGAAACGGGAATTGAAATCAGCCTAAGCGATGAAGCGGGGCTAACCCAAGCCTCGGTCATTATTTTTATGAAACCATCATAATTTACAATGATCAAGGCGGTTAAAACGCCAATTTGCAAACGCCTTATAGGCGATATTTGACAAGGGATATATGATCGGCAAACCAATGATAAAGCCAAGCAAACGCCATCTTTTTAACTGTTTCCAAATTAGAATAAAGGCATCAACCCCTTTGTGAAACTCGCCTTGATCATCTTGCGCGTGCAGCAATCTTAACCCATCAGCAAGGCTGATGCCATAGGCCGCCAATTCATCTTGGGCTTTATGCACTTCCTTCCAATCAAATATCCCAGCTTGTGCAATGCTGCGATAATGATCAATTTCTTTTGAACATAATCCGCATTTTCCGTCATAATATATTGTAATCATTTTAGGTGTTTATCCTTGTGGCTGCTGCATCGTTTGGAGCAATATTTGACCGTTTCCCAGTTCTTTTCCCATTTTTTACGCCATGAAAAGGGACGCTTGCAAATGGGACATGTTTTTTGCGGCAAATGCTGTTTTTTCATTGGTTTTACTGGTTTTGCTGGTTTTATAGATTCTTTAAAAAGCGGGCGGCATCATCGCGGATCGCGGTTTTTTTGTCTTCATTCATCCGATCAAAGCTTTTATACATCATGCCAATGCGCGGATTGCTTGCAAGCTTTGCGCGGTTGCGGTCCAGAAAATCCCAATAAAGATAGTTAAAGGGGCAAGCATCAGCACCATTTTTAACCGTGACCTTATAGCGGCATTGCTTGCAATAATCGGACATTTTATTGATATAGCTGCCGCCTGCCGCATAGGGTTTGCTGGCAAGATCGCCGCCATCAGCAAATAGAATCATGCCAGAAACATTGGGCAATTCCACCCATTCATAGGCATCGGCATAGACAATTAAAAACCATTCATTCACATATTTAGGGTCAATTCCAGTCAGCAGCGCGAAATTTCCAAGCACCATCAAGCGCTGAATATGATGCGCATAGGCATTTTTTTTGGTTTCCAGCACCGCTTGGCGCAAGCAATTCATGTGCGTTTTTGCATCCCAATAAAAATCAGGCAGATCGCGCTTTGCTTCAAAAAAATTCATGGCGGCATATTCGGGCATTTTAAGCCAATAAATGCCGCGCACATATTCCCGCCACCCGATAATTTGGCGAATAAACCCCTCTGCGGCATTCAGCGGCGCATTGCCTTGTTTGAACGCATTTTCAGCGGCGCGCACACATTCCAGCGGATCAAGCAGCCCACAATTTAAATAAAAGCTGATATGTGAATGATACATAAAAGGCTCGCCTTGGATCATCGCATCTTGATAATCCCCAAAATGGATCAAGCGTTGTTCTATGAATTGATGCAGAACTTGCAAGGCATCATCGCGCGTTACCGCAAAATAAAAAGGCTCAAGATCGCCAAAATGATCGCCAAATTGCGCTTCAACCAGCTTGATCACCTGCTGTGTTATCGGATCAATCTTGCCGATATAGGGCGCTGGAACGCAAAGCCCTTGCGCGGGCGGCTTTCTGTTTTGCGAATCATAATTCCATTGCCCGCCAATCGGGGCATCGCCATCCATTAAAATATCATATTTCTTGCGCATTTCACGGTAAAAATATTCCATGCGCAGCTGTTTGCGATTTTTTGCCCATTCAGCAAATGCTTCTATGGTGCATAAAAACCGATCATCGGGCTTGATCTCAACTGGAATGTTAAATTCATGCTGCCAAGTTTTCATTTCTTCCTTCAAGCGATATTCGCCTGGATGGGTAATGATGATGCGGTCAAAGCGTTGCTGTTGCAGCAGTCTTTTTATTTCGCCCCTAAAGGATTTTTGATTATCTGGATCATCCAAATCTGTATATATTACGCGGTAACCTTGCTGATCCAATTGCGCGCGAAAATGGCGCATGGCTGAAAATAAAAAGGCGATTTTCTTTTTATGATGCCTGACATAGGTTGCTTCATCCCATAATTCGCACATTAAAACCACATCAGTTTCAGAATCATAACCCGCCAAGCTGGAGATTGAAAGCGAAAGCTGATCGCCCAAGATAAGCCTTAAATTGCGAACGGGTTTATGCGCGCTCATAGCGGAAGTTCCCCTTGGATTGCGCCTTGATTCGCTGTTTTTTTACGGCTTGATTTAAGCGTTTTTTGAAGCCCAGATTTGCGGCTGCCATGTTTTTGGACAATTTGATTTGCCGTTTGCCGATGATCAATATTGCCTTTTCTAAGCCCATATAGCTGGTCTGCGGCGCTTCTGCGGGCTGTTTTCTCATCAATGATTGGCATGGGGTATCCATTCATTTGTGATAAAGCTTTCCACGGCATATGGATAAAAGCATCATCCATATCGCGCAATTCTGGAATCCAATGGCGGATGAAGCTGCCTTGCGGATCATGGTCAATTCCCTGCTTGATGGGGTTATAGATGCGGATGGCGTTAATGCCCGTTGTGCCAGATTGCATCTGGGCTTGGCTATAGTGAATGCCAGGCTCGTAATCGGTGAAAAGCCTTGCCAAATGCAGCGCGGGCTTGCGCCAATGCAGCCATAAATGCTGGCTTGCAAAGCTCATCAGCATTGCGCGCATCCTGAAATTCAGCCATCCCGTGGCGGTTAGCGCGCGCATACAAGCATCCACCATCGGATAGCCTGTTTTGCCTGCTTTCCACGCCTCAAAATAAGCTTGATTAAATGCGCTTTCTCTTAACCCATCATAGGCAGGGTGCATATTTTCAAATTCAATCTGGGGTTCATCCTCAAGCTTTTGGATGAAGTGACAATGCCAGCGCAACCTGCCAGAAAAAGAGCGCAGCGCGCTTTGCCATTTGCCCTTCATGCCATAAGGCAGCTGCTTAATTTGCTGGCTTCGCTGCTCGCAGGTTTTAAATATCTCGCGGATGGATAAGGTGCCAAAGGCAAGATGCGCAGATAGGCGCGAACAGCTGTCAAACGCAGTAACGGGCGATGACATTTCGCTGGTGTAATATTGACCGCGTTCATCAAGAAAGCTGTTTAATAATAAAAGCCCCGCGCTGCGCCCGCCTTGTTGTAGCGCGGTAGCGGGATCAGGCGGCAGTCCAAATGCTTCGGCATCGGGCAGCTTTTGGGATGATTCTGTGATGGCGGGCAGCGCAGGGGGGGCGGGCAAAACGGGTTGATTCATGCGGCAATGCCAGCTGGCAGCCCAGCCATCGCGATTACCCAAACGGCGAATGACCCCATGCTGGGCGGGTTGGTGCCATGGAATATTGTGCGATCTGCACCAGCTATTGACCGCCTTATCGCGCCTATAGGTCCAGCCATTCCATGTCTCTTGATGCGACCATAAGGCTTCTATGGCATGGCGTTGATGCAATGCTGCCAAAATATCAACTGCATTGCCAATTTTAAGGATCAGCCTTTGCCCCAGCATTTGAAGCGATTGATCAAGTTCGGCAAGTGAATCTGTTAAAAACGCATAATGGCGCGCACTCATATCAGGTTCGCGCCATAATTCGGGTTCAAGAATATATAACGGCAAGATCGCCCCGCGCGCCGCCGCCAGGCTTAGGGCTTGGTGATCCTCAATCCGTAAATCGCGTTTAAACCAAATAATTTGCATTTATGGCTTAACTTCTTGCTGGTCCCATGCAAAGCATTTGCCGCTATGTTCTGGGGTCAGATTTTCCAACACTTGCAGCAAGCTTTGCGCCGAATATTGAGCGGTGAATAATTTGCCATCAGGGACATTGCCTTGAAAAGGCTTTGATAAATCACTATCCACTGTGCCTGGATGCAGCCCAACAATGATTGCTTGCTTATTGCGCCTTGCCGTTTCAATCGCAATATTTTTAATGATCATATTTAGCGCGGCTTTTGATGCGCGATATGCATACCAGCCCCCCAGCTGATTATCCGAAATGCTGCCAACCCGCGCAGAAAGGGCAGCAAAGCGTGCGGGTGTATTTTTATTTAGCTTTGGCACAAAATATTTTGCGATCAAGGCGGGCGCGATGCTGTTTGCTTCAAATAGATGTTTGAAATTTGTGGCTGATAGCTGCTGAAGTGATTTTTCAGGCTGAATGTCGCCATCATGCAAGATGCCAGTTGCAACAATCACCAAATCAAGCGGGTTTTCTTTGGCAGCAAAATCGGCTGCTGCCTTAATGGATTGCTCATCCAGATAATCAAGCGGGCGCGCGCCATTGCGGGAAAAAGCATGAAGGCTAGCATCTGGATATTTATCCCTTAAAAGCACTGCAAACGCTTTGCCAAGCGCACCAGATGCGCCAATAATCGCAATATTCTTCATCAAAGCCCTGTATTTTCTATAGGTTTAAGAAACCAGTCTATAGCATGATCAGGCTTTAATATGGATGAATTGCGGATTAAAGATAATTTAGCTTGATCAGATTAGCGTTTGGGATTGCGCAATTCCATCTTAATCGGTCCGTGGGCGCTGCCTGTGATGAATTGGGTGACATAATCATTATCGCAATGATCAATGTTGCTGGTTGCCCCATTCCAAATACATTCCCCTTGATATAGCATCGCCATGCGCGTTGAAATGCGGCGCGCGGACGGCATATCATGGGTGATGCTGATCGCGGTTGCGCCCAGTTTTTGAACCGATTCAACGATTAAATTATCAATCACATGCCCCATAATCGGATCAAGCCCCGTTGTGGGTTCATCGCATAATAAAATTTCTGGATCGCCTGCAATCGCGCGGGCAAGCCCCACCCGTTTGCGCATCCCCCCCGATAATTCATCTGGAAATAACGGGGCGACATCCGCGCCAAGCCCGACCATTGCTAGTTTTTCAATCGCAATTTCTTTTGCTGCCGATCGCTTCATGCCAAAGCCTGAAATTAGCCCAAAGGCAACATTTTCCCAAATAGACAGCGAATCAAACAAAGCCGCATTTTGAAACAGCATGCCAATGCGGCTGTTCATGGCTTCGCGTTCGCGGCTGCTTGCGCGGGTCATATCAACGCCGTCCATCATCAAATGTCCAGAATCAGGCAGCAGCAGCCCCAAGATGGTTTTAAGCAGCACCGATTTCCCGCTGCCCGATCCCCCAACAATCACGACCGATTCGCCTTTTTCAATATCCAAATTAAAGCCAGACAAGACTTTTTTGCTGCCAAAGGCTTTATGAATATTTTGCAGGCTGATAAAGGGCTGTGCTGTGTTTTTCATCGGTTAATGAATCGCATATAAGGGTTAAAAGAATAATTCTGTGACAATATAATTAAAGATCAAAATCAAAATAGAGGCAGAGACCACGGCATTGGTCGTTGCCGTTCCAACGCCTTGCGCGCCGCCTTTTGAATAAAATCCATGATAGCAGCCAAGCAAAGTTACGATAAATCCAAAAATCGCCGCCTTTACAAGCCCCGAGATAATATCATCCAGCTGAATATATTCGATGGTATTAATTAAATAAGTCTCTGGTACAAAATCAAGCCGATAAACCGAGACAATATAGCCCCCAAATATCCCCATAATATCGCCAACCAGCACCAATAAGGGCAGCATCAACACCCCCGCAATCAATCTGGGGGCGATTAAATATTTATAAGGGTTGGTTGCAAGCGTCGATAACGCATCAATTTGTTCGGTTACCCGCATTGTGCCAATTTCCGCAGCCATGGATGCGCCAATGCGCCCCGCAAGCATCAAGCCCGCAAGCACAGGCGATAATTCGCGGGTGATGGACAGCGCAACCACATTTGGAATCGCACCTTCGGCGGCAAAGCGTGCAAATCCTGTATGGCTTTGCAGCGCAAGCACCATGCCCGCAAATAAAGTGGTCATGCCGACAACAGGCAACGAGAAATAGCCAATTTCAATCAGCTGGCGCATAATTAATCGCGGGTAAAAGGGCGGGCGCACCAGCCGAATTAACACCAATGCTGCAAATTCGCCAAGCCTGCCAAGGGCAAGGATCAAATTTAAAAAAGCCCCACCAATGGCGGTGATAGAGCGGATGATCCCCATTTGTTTTTCCCTTTAATTTTGAAATAATCGCTGATAAATTGAGTTTACGATGTGATACATTTATCGGAAAAAACCAAAAAAGCAAGCCAACTCTTTTAAATTTCCTTTTGTTAAAAAAATTCATAAAAAAACGGCAGAATCCCAAATATTAAGGATTCTACCGTTTTTAGATATAAATGGGCAAATTTTCTTTGGGATGCCCAGCCCGCACGAAGAGAAGTTTTACTACGAAAAGCGTTCGCTTCTTTATCTACTATTGTTTATTTATAAATTTACACTTGCTATTTGTCAAATATTTTTAATAAGTTGAATTTATAAAAATAATGATAACCAAATGATGAAAAAAAGCGAGGATGTCAATCATGGCAAAAATAATCTTTAGTTTTGACTTGGGAACAACTTCTATTGGATGGGGTGTCACCCAAGCGGAAACAAAATTACAGAAACTATGTTTCGGTGACGCGGATCAATTTTTTAGCCCCCTAATGCCTTATAAGATTTTAGGGGCGGGGGTTCGTATTTTTGACGAACCGCGCGATCCAAAAAGCAAGCAACCGATTAATGTTGCAAGGCGCACAGCACGCTTGGCACGCCGCGTGATCAGACGGCGGCGGCAACGCAAAGCAATGTTGCGGGAAATTTTGTGTGAATATGGCTTTTTGCCTAAATTAACGCTTGATCCACATGGTGAATGGCAGCGCGTGATGGGCAGCGGGAATGACCATGATAGAAATGGCGCACGCGAAACCGTGTTTGCGCTTCGCGCCGCAGCCCTTGACCATGGGTTATCTGCGTTTGATTTGGGGCGTGTTTTATATCATATGGCATCCCACCGCCAATTTTCAGGGCGCGACTTGATTGAAGAAACAGAAGCGTCCAAGAAACCACAAAATAAAGAGATGCAAGCGCAGGCAAAGGAAGAGCAAAAAGCAAATCAAGTCCGCGAAGCCACTGCAAGCATCTTAGAACAAGAAAAAATAAGCTTTGGCGAATATTTAAGCCGCCTAGCCCCAGATCAGAAAAAACGCGGTAAGCTGAGCGATCGCGTGCAAATTGAAAATGAATTTTTACGCATCATAGAAACCCAAATGGTTTATCATCCAAGCTTAAAGCATATTTCAGCCCAGCTTCAGGATATCATCTTTGCACAAAAGCCTGTATTTTGGCGGTTAAGTACTTTGGGAAGCTGCGTGTTTCACCCCGATCACCCCTTATTAATGAAGGGATCATGGCTGGCTTGCCAAAAGCGGATGCTTGAAAATTTGAATAATCTTAGGGTTGAACAAGATAATTATCGCCCGCTATCCAGCGAAGAGCGGGAAATTATTTTGAACTTACTGCAAACATCCAAAGGGCTAAGCTTTGCTGCCATTCGCAAGGCATTGAAATTTCATAAAACCACCAAATTTAATTTGGAAGTGAATGGCGGATTAAAGCAAATGCCTGGCAATCCAATTGAAGCAAGCCTTTATGAAATTTTTGGCGAACAATGGCAAGGTCACACACAGCAAGCTTGGCTGCGAGACAATTTACAAGATTTCTTATTTTCGGTCAATTATCAGCGCATTGGCGATCAGCGCATTGCAATTTTAGGCAAGCAAGCACGCGAAGCCGAACGCAAGAAGTTTATAAAATGCTTAATAGAAGAAAAAGGCCTTAAAACAGATCAAGCCGAAGCCATTGGCAATATTAAGCTAATGAGCGGCTGGGAGCCTTATTCTAAGGGCGCAATGATGTCGTTTTTGCCTAAATTGGAAGCAGGGCATGCCTTTGGCAGTTTACTGCACAGCCCCGAATTTGAAGAATGGCGCAATGATGCCTTTCCAAACCGCATAAAACCAACGGGCGAGCTTTATAATTTATTGCCAAGCCCGAACCAAACCCATCAAGGCAAGCAAGAAATGCGCTATCTTACCAGCTTACGCAACCCAACCTTACAGCGCACATTGAACCAATTACGAAAAGTGGTTAATAATCTTATTCGTGAATATGGCAAACCCGATTTAATTCGACTTGAAAGCACGCGCAATTTATCGCTTGGCGCTAGGGATAAGGATGCGCTTGAAAAATCACAAAACAGACAAGAAAAAGCACGCAATGAAGCAAAAAATTTGGGATTTATGCGCTTGACTCACTAAATCTTATTCCCTCTAATAAAATCTATTACTTCTAAAATTTTATATCTTATTCTATATTGTCCTTTTGGTGTTTTATACTGCGTCTCTTCTAATTTTACCTTATAAGTGTCGCCCACTCTAACTTCACCTCTGTCCATTGTCTTTTCTGCTATATTTGTTTCACTAATATCAACTGTAATGGCTTTGTCATCTAACAAGAAACC
>JBGCED010000035.1:0-23372 GCA_045106055.1 Alphaproteobacteria bacterium | reverse complement strand
CTTCACGATGAATGCGCGATTTTGCGTTTGGAAATGCGTAAATAAATTAGCGTCGGCGCAGGTTTTTACATTAAAATCACCTTTGAGGTGATTTGCTTGCTTATGTTGAAATCACCTCAAAGGTGATTTGCTTGCTTATGTTGAAATCACCTCAAAGGTGATTTGCTGTCACGCTTACAAATTTAAGCCCTCCATATGCTGTGCTGCTAGCTTTACATAGTGAGGGCCAGTCCAGCGCATCATCTTATAATCCTTATCGGTTAATTTGCGGATGGGTTTTGCTGGAACGCCTGCCCATAACCAGCCCGCTTCAACCCGCTTTCCAGGGGCAACCAGCGCGCCTGCTGCCACCATCGCATCGCTTTCAACCACCGCGCCATCCATCACAATCGCTTTCATGCCAACAAAGCTGTTTGGCTGTAAATGACACGCATGAATAAGCGCCATATGACCAATTGACACATCATCGCCAATCAAGGTTGGCGGGCCAAAGGTTGCAACATGAATGATTGTGCCGTCTTGGATATTCACCCGTTTGCCAATTTCAATATAATTCACATCGCCGCGCAACACACTATTATGCCAAATATTGCTATTATCGCCAATTTCAACGCGCCCAATAATTTGCGCGCCTGGTGCAATAAATACATTATCACCAAATTTAGGGCGATGATCTTGATAGGGATGTATGTGATCCGAGTTCATATTTTCATTCCGTTTCATTAAAACCAAAAGGTCTTATTCATCTTCTTCAAAGATGCTAATCCTATTCATCTTCTTCAAAGATGCTAATCCTACTCATCTTCTTCAAAGATGCTAATCCTACTCATCTTCTTCGAAGATGCTGTGCGCCGCGCGATCAAGATCATCATATTGTCCTGATTTATAGGACCAAATAAAGCTTAAAAGCCCCACCAGCCCAAGCAATAGCGCAATCGGGATAAGCCAAGCAATCGCAGACATAATCGTTAATCTTTCATTTCCATTAAATTAATCCAATTTATGATAACGGATGCGCAGGGCGTTGCAAACCACAATGATGGATGATCCTGACATTGCAATCGCTGCGACCAGCGGGGTGACATACCCCATAAAGGCAATGGGAATGGCAATCATATTATAAAGCGCAGAAAAACCAAGATTTTGAATGGCGATTGCTCTTGCTTTGCTTGCATGGCGAATGATGCTGGGGATAAGATGAAGCTTTTCGCTTGGAACAACAATATCGGCGATGGATTGCGCCAAGGGCGACCCGTGGCTAAGGGCAATGGAAACATCAGCAAAGGCAAGCATGCCCGCATCATTTGACCCATCGCCAATCCCCAATATGCCGCCAGATGGCGTGGTTTCTTTGACTTGCTGCGCGTAAATAGCCTTTGCGGTTGGGCTAAGCTCCCCCTCAAATTCTGTGATATTAAGCATATTTGCAAGCATTTTTACCGCAAGCGGATTATCGCCGCTAATCAGTTTAAAATCAATCCCCATCTGGGTTAAGCCCGCCAATGCTGCTTTTGCGCCTGAAGCTGGATTTTGATTGAAATAAATCGGAACAGGCGGCTGATCAGGGTGGGTGAACCACATGCAAGGATTGGGATTATCAGGGAGTCCTGAAATATCAGCGCCGCAAAATTCTGCGGTGCCTAAGCGCCATTCCTTATCCTTATAAAAGCCTGATAAGCCTTGCCCTGAAACATCCTTTATGCTGCCAAAGCTTAATGTTTCGGCATGGTTAAACGCATTTACAAGCGCATAGCATAAGGGATGCCGTCCATAGCGCGCAAAGGATGCTGCCTGTTCATAAATAATTTTCTTTTCCTGCTCCATCGGCGCAATGATTTCCTGCTCCATCGGCGCAATGAAAGGATCAGATAGCGTGCCTGTTTTATCAATCAGCGCGGTTTTAACCAATGCTAATTTTTCTAAAGCCCCACCCGTCTTTACCAATATTTTTTGTGAAAATAATTTTGAAACGGCAGCCGCTTGAACCGCAGGAATGGCTAGGGCAAGCGCGCAGGGGCAGGTGATGATTAAAACAGAAACCGCATAAAGCAGCGCATCTTGCCACATTTCCCCGCGCCATAATCCAAATAAAAGCGCAGCAAGCGCAACCCCGTGAACCACAGGCGTATAAAAGCTTGCAACCTTATCCGCCATTGAAATATAAAAGCTGCGGTGATCGACCGCCGATTCAACCAATTTTTCCAACTTGCCAAGCTCGGTTGCTTTACCCGTCAATAATACTTTCATAATGGCTTCACCATTTAACATGACAAAGCCAGCCTTTACCTGTTGATCGGGATTGATTGCAGCAGGCAGGCTTTCGCCTGTAAGGCTTGATGTATCAAGCTGACCCTTGCCCTCAATAATAACGCCATCCGCGCCGATCATATCGCCATCTTGCAAATAAACATAATCGCCAAGCTCAAGCGTTTTTGCGGTGACTTCTTGATAATCTGGTAGCTGATTAAGGCTGGGGGCATGGGTAGAATTATAAATAAGCTTGCGCACAGGCTGATCCAAAAAGGCAAGCAAATTTCCTGCATAGACCCAAATTTTCTTGCGTAAATTAGCCTCCAACACTCTGCTAAGCAGCAGAAAAAACTCCAGCGCCAGCGCAGAATCAAAATAAGTATCGCCGCCGCGTTTTGCCTCCATTAACCCCAAGCCAATGATCAAACATAGGGCGATGGAAATGGGAACATCCATATTGACCCTGCCAACGCGCAGCGCATTAAGCGCGGGAATGAAAAAGGGAAGCCCCGCATAACCAATGCAAGGAATGGCAATAATCGCGCTGATCCATTGCAATAAATCACGGGTAACAGGATCAATGCCCGTTGCATCCCCCGACCAGATTGAAACCGAAAACAGCATGACATTCATAAAGCCAAAGGCAGCAACCGCCATTGCAATGATTAAGCTGCGCTCTTTATTGGCGGCTTGCTTTTGCAGATCGCTTTCAGGTTGCAGCGGCTTTGCGGGGAACCCAAGTTTGGTAATCAGCTTTGAAAGCGCAATTTCATTTTGTTTTTCAGGATCAAACTGAATTTTGGCGCGGTGATTGGTTAAATTGACACTGGCAGTTAAAACGCCGTCCTGCGCCAATAGCCCATCTTCAATGCGGCGCACGCAAGATGCGCAATGCATATTTTCAACCGCAAATATATGTTCTTTTAATGCCATGATGACTAAAAAATAGGATGACTAAAAAATAGGATAATTAAAATGCACGGCCGGGCCAAGCATAAAGCGCAAAATATAATAATGCGCCATTGGCAACCAGCATCACGCCAAAAAAGCAAATTAACAGAAACAGAAATTTTCTGCCTGTAAATTTTTTAAGCTTTGCCATTTTTTTGAACCTTACTGTCTTCAGGAATTGTAAATACGCGATATGTTATTTTTTCAATCTCTTCTTTGCTAAGATGGGGCTTGTCATATATTTTTCGGGTTGATCCCCACATTTGTTCCGCATAAATCGGCCCATCCCCTTTATAATGCACTCCTAAAAAATGATGGGGAATAAAATAATGAGACGGAAATAGCGTAATGTCAGGCTTTATTTCAGCAACTAAATCCCGCATGAGATTATTGCCAACTGATTTCCATGGCACATCAAGTGCTTTTGGTTTAAGCGCATGAAGGTGGTGGATTAGCTGATATGCAAATTTATTGTTAGGCTGGCAAGCGTAAAGCGGCGCTATTCGTCCCTCGCCAACTTGCTCATTCTCAATGACACCATAGGCTTTTGGATCGGGGAATAATTCGTCAATGGGCATTAAGCACACGGAGTCACTGCCAGGCATTATGCCACCAAATCGATATAATATTTCATAACGCATTAAATCGGCAACCCCAGCATAGGCTTTTCGGCGCATATATTCATCAATCAAATGCTGATTATAAAAATTGGAAGCTGCCATCCGTTGATTATCCCATAACACAAATTCCCAATCAGGGTGTTTTTCTGGCCATGTTTTCATCCAATGCCACGGCATTTGAAAGGGACCAATCCAAATCATATGGATAATTTTAGGGATACCAACCATTATTTTTCCTTAATTGAATGTTATTTTTGAACCAGAATTACTATAAAGGAATATTATCGTGCTTTTTCCATGGATTTTCAAGCTGCTTATCCTTTAGCATGGCAAAGGCTTTGCAAATGCGTTTGCGGCTATTGCGCGGTAAAATCACATCATCAATAAAGCCAAGCGATCCCGCAACAAAGGGATTTGCAAATTTTGCCCGATATTCGGCTTCGCGCTCGGCAAGTTTTTCAGGATCATTGCGATCGCCGCGAAAAATAATTTCAACCGCGCCTTTTGGGCCCATTACCGCAATTTCTGCACTTGGCCACGCATAATTCACATCCCCGCGCAAATGTTTTGATGCCATCACATCATAAGCCCCGCCATACGCCTTGCGGGTAATCAGGGTAACTTTTGGCACCGTTGCCTCGCCATAGGCAAATAATAATTTTGCGCCATGCTTGATGATGCCGCCATATTCTTGGGCAGTGCCAGGTAAAAAGCCTGGAACATCCACCAGCGTTAGAATGGGAATGTTAAACGCATCACAAAAACGCACAAAGCGCGCCGCCTTAACCGAACTTGCAATATCAAGGCAGCCCGCAAGCACCATCGGCTGATTGGCAACAATCCCCACAGGCGACCCATCAAAGCGCGCAAATCCCGTTAAGATATTGCCCGCATAATTGGGCTGCAATTCAAAGAAATCACCATCATCCACCAGCTTTTCAATCAATTCATGCATGTCATAAGGCTGATTGGGGTTGGATGGGGTTAAGCGATCTAGCGAGGGTTCAACCCGATTCACAGGATCATGGTTTTCCTTGATGGGCAGCGGCGCGCGGTTGGATGCAGGAATAAATTCCATAAACCGCCTTAGGCTAAGCAATGCGTCAACATCATCCTTAAAGGCAAGATCAGCAACCCCTGATTTTGTGGTATGGGTGGACGCCCCGCCAAGTGCTTCGGCAGATACGATTTCATTGGTAACGGTTTTTACCACATCAGGCCCTGTTACAAACATATAGGCGCTGTCTTCAACCATAAAAATAAAATCAGTCATTGACGGGGAATAAACTGCCCCGCCAGCGCAAGGCCCCATAATCATTGAAATTTGGGGAATAACCCCAGAAGCCAAGATGTTTTTTTGAAAGACATCCGCATAGCCCGCAAGCGATTCTATGCCTTCTTGGATGCGCGCACCGCCTGAATCATTAAGCCCAATAACAGGTGCGCCAACCCGCATCGCCTGTTCCATAATTTTACAGATTTTCATGGCATGGGTTGCGGATAAAGACCCGCCCAGCACCGTAAAATCTTGACTGAAGGCAAAAACAATCCGCCCATTAATATGCCCATGCCCCGTCACCACGCCATCCCCTGGCACTTGATGATTGATCATATCAAAATCATGGCATTGATGTTCAACGAACATGTCATATTCTTCAAAACTATCTTGATCAAATAATAATTCAAGCCGCTCGCGCGCGGTTAATTTTCCTTTTGCATGCTGGGCATCAATCCGTTGTTGTCCGCCGCCCAGACGGGCGCGCCTCCTGCGTTTTTCAAGTTCTTCAATGATTTCTTGCATGATGCTATCTTCCTTCATTAACAAAGCATAATGATAATCAAAACAAGCTTATTTGGCAAGTGTGCCATAGCATTTAAGTCTGCTGACCCCGCCATCTGGGTGAATGTTTAAGCGAATATGGGTTACCGCGCCAAGATCATGGTCAACCGCAGAAAAATGATGTATATGATCTGCTTTTAACGGGTGCTGATCCATTAAGGGCTTCCAAAATAACGCAGAAGTAATGATCGCATCATTCAAATCTGGATCATAATCAGAAAGATCAGCCGCTTCAATCGAAAAACGATCTGGAAAATTCCCTTTGAAAAAGGCGGTATCCAGTAAAATTTCTGTGATGCTGCCCTTTGCTGCAAGCGCAATGATGATCCATTCATTGCCAGGGCGGCGGCGGCGCGCGGTTTCCCAGCCATCGCCCATATCATTGCCGCGCCCAGGGGCTAGCAATCTGGTGTAATCCCCAAAATGGGCATCCGAAAAACCAATGATGCGCGCCCCATTTAAAGATGCGCTAAGATTGATCAAATTGGGGCGTTTATCATCAAGGCTTTGATCGCCATAATCAAGGCTGGGCTGTCCAAAAACGCGCAGGCGCGCAATGCCGCCATCTGGATAAATATTCAGCCTGATATGGCTAAAGCAACGCTGATCTTGAAGTTCAATAAAATGATGCGCGGCTTCGCCAATTCCAGCCCTTAGCTTCATCATTGGGACAAGTGTAATCCATTCGACTTGATCTTGCGGCATATCTTGATCGCTTAAACAGGCTTCAATTTTACACGCCGCTGGATAATTGCCAATAAAATGGCTGGTATCAATATCAACCCCATTAAGCTTGCCGATTGCTGCCAATTTGATAATTGCATAATCATTGCCAAGGCTGCGCTTGCGCCGTGATTCCCAGCCATCCATCCATTTGCCATTATCATCATATTTATCAGGGATAAAGCGCGGCGGCTGATCATCAAGCATCCGTGCAAGTGGTGCAAAAAATTCATCGGTCACAAAAACAGCCCTTGCCCCAAGCCCAGATGAGGCAAGATTAACCGCATTTTTTGCAAAATCAGGGCAGGATTCAAGCTGCCGCACAGGCGGGCATATTATTGCATTTGCATCCATAGAAATTTCCGATCTTTAATCATGTTGTTCTTAAATAGGCGTATCATTTTGGGCAAATAAGGTTTCAAGCCGATAATATGCAATATGCTCAACCTGCTGGCAAGCCGTTTCAAATTCGGTTATTTGGCTATGATCCAGTCTTTTATGAAAAGAATCAAGGATTTGCTGCTTGTTTTTGCCTTTTACCGCAAGAATAAAGGGAAAGCCAAATTTTTGGCGGTAACGATCATTTAAAGCGGTAAAGATTTGCTTTTCGTCATCGCTTAAAAAGGCAAGCCCTGCTGCGGCTTGTTCGGCGGTTGATTCCTTGGTCAGCTGCTTTGCTTCGGCTAATTTTCCTGCAAGGTCTGGATGGGCGTTTAATACGCCAAGCCGTTCTTGATGGCTTGCGCTTCTAAAGTGAAAGGCAAGCAAGGCAGCGATTCCCGTTAAATCATTGTGAACGGGGCTTAATTCATCATCAAAGGCGCGCTGTGCAATGAAATCCGAATGTTCATAAATCCCGCCAAACAGCGCCATAAATTCATCCCGTGTCATTGATTCGGGCGTTATTGATTCAGGCGTTATTGATTCAGGCGTGATGCCGCATCGTTGCGGTTTATGATTCGCCAGCCAATGTTCCGCAATATCGGCGCGTGTTGCAATCCAAACGCCTTGTTTTTCCTGAATATAATCCAAGAATCGCATTAAGCCCATGATCCGCCCTGGTCTGCCAATTAACCTGCAATGAAGCCCAATATTCATTAATTTAGGCTGTCCTTGCGCGCCTTCTTGATAAAGGCAATCAAAGCTGTCTTTTAAATATTCAAAAAATTGTGTGCCAGTATGAAAGCCTTGCGCGGTTGCAAAGCGCATATCATTACAATCAAGGCTGTAAGGGATGATCAGCTGCGCTGTGCCATCTTTGCGCTTATGGTAATAGGGTAGGTCATCACTGTAATCATCTGATATATAAAGAAATTTATTGGTTTCAGCGGCAAGGCTAACCGTATTTTCTGAACAGCGCCCCGTGTACCATCCTTGCGCGGCCTTGCCTGTTGCAGCATGATGTATGGTTAATGCAGCATCCATATCTGCTTGTTCTGCCTTGGGGCTATGATCTTTATAATCAATCCATTTCAAGCCATGACACGCAATTTCCCAGCCTGCATCCAGCATCGCTTGCACTTGCGCAGGGCTGCGTTTCAAGGCGGTAGCAACCCCAAAAATGGTCAAAGGCAGCTTGTGACGGGTGAATAAGTCATGCACCCGCCAAAATCCCGCGCGCGCGCCATAATCATACATGCTTTCCATATTCCAATGGCGCTGATTTTCCCATGGCTGCGCCCCGATAATTTCGGATAAAAATGCTTCTGATTCATGATCGCCATGCAGCAAGCAGCGTTCCCCGCCCTCTTCGTAATTTAAGACGAACTGCACCGCAATTTTTGCCCCATTTGGCCATGCGGCGTTGGGATAGCTGCGCAAGTTTGGGCTGCCATGACCGTAAAAATCGCGCGGGTAGTTTTTTATTGAAGCGGGCATGGTTGCAAAATTCTCCTTATGATTAAATCATAACAGTTTTCTTGAAGCCTCGTCAAAGCAATTTAAACCGGATAATGCAACTGACGCATCTTAATCTTGACGCATCTTAATCTTGACATTGTTTCCGTGATCTATCAAATTAAGGGCTGCTTATGGATATAATCATCTGGCAGCAAGAAAACATCATTTTTTAATGGGGGTAATTTTATGGGCGGCAATCTGATCACAGCTTATGCACGGTTTAACCATCCGCAGGCGGCAATAAAACAAAAAACAGCCCCAGCATTTATGGTGCTGCCTGTTGCATTGCTGGCAATGATGCTTTATTGCTTCATCGCTTATTTTACCTTTTCACAGCAAACTTCATTGGCAGCATATCCTGCCTTAATTTCATCTCCAACCGAAGGAACGGCTTCTATGGCAACCACTCCAACCCCAAAGAAAACCACAAAGGCAACAAAGGCAAAAAGCACAACCAAAAAAGCTGCGGTTAAAAAAACAGCCCCTAAAAAGACGGCGAAAACCGCAAAGACAACAAAGGTGAAACCTGTTAAGCTTGCAGCCGCAGACCTTAATCAGCTGGTATTGACGGTTGATGGCGGCGATGTTGTGATCCAATTAAAGCCTGAAATTGCGCCAAATCATGTTGCGCGGATTAAAACCTTAACCGCCGAAGGATTTTATGATGGGGTTGTGTTTCACCGCGTCATTGATGGCTTTATGGCACAAACAGGCGATCCAACGGGAACGGGTTCGGGCGGGTCAACCTATCCTGATTTAAATCAAGAATTTAGCAATGAATCGCATTTGCGCGGGACGGTATCAATGGCGCGCACCAATGATCCAAATTCAGCCAACAGCCAGTTTTTTATCTGTTTTGCAAAATCTGATTGGCTGGATGGGCAATATACGGTTTGGGGTCAGGTGATTTCAGGGATGGAACATATTGATGCGCTGCCAAAAGGCGTTGGTCAAGGCGGGATGGTGCCAAATCCAGGCAAAATCATCAAAGCCCAACTGCGCTAATGCATTTTGTTTTAATAAATGTATGAAGATCATTCATTGCAGCCCAGTGAAGCGGTAAAGCTGCTTGCGCTTGGGCTGTTGATGGAAGGTTATGGCAATTATGGCGAAATTGCACAAGAAATACGGCAATTCACCACTAAAATCGTTGGTCCATCGCTGGATTTATTAGGCTCATCGCTTGAAATTTTAAAATTGGAAGGGCTTGCCGATATTTCAGGCGATAAATCGGTTGATGCCGCCGCCCGCCATATTACAATCACAGATCAAGGCAAATCATTATTTAAAGCATTGATGGGCAGCGATTTAAGAGTGCCGCTAAATGATGTTAATCGGCTTGTATTATTGATTAAATTAAGGTTCATGCCTTATCTTGATCAAGAAATGCTGCTGGATCAGCTTGATCTTTACCGCGAGCTTATACAAAAAGAAATGGCATGGGGCAGGGCGCTTTCAAATAAAAATCAAGCGGGCAATCAGGGCAGTAAATTTTTACAAAACTGGCTTCAGCTTGAACAGGATTCATGGCAAGCAAAATTAACTTATATTGAAAGCCTATGTGATTAGGGGGGATAATTTTGCTTGCAGCTTTGCCTTGATTTGATCGCGTATTTGGCGGTAAGCATCAAGACGCATGTCGCGTGATCCTTCTAAGGTTGTGGGGTCAAGCGTATTCCAAAATTCAACATCGCACGCCATGGTTCGGGTAAATTCAAGCGCATGATGCTGCGCTTCTGGCGATAGGGTGATGATTAAATCAAACGAGCTATCTTCCAGATCATCAAGGCATTTTGAATGATGATTGCTGGCATCAACACCAATTTCTTTCATCACCTCAATCATTAAATAATCGGGACTGCCTTGGCGCACCCCCGCAGAATCAAAATATATTTTTTGCCCAAATAGCTGCTTTGCCATGGTTTCCGCCATCACCGAGCGCACAGAATTCATCGTGCAGCAAAATAAAACCGCATCAATGGGGTAATCTCCCAGCCCTTCAATATGATCTGCAAGGGGCGGGAAGGGGGGCGGCATTAGGCGAATACCTTAATCACATCAGCTTTAATCGCATCAGCTTTAATTACATCAGCTTTAATTACATCAGCTTTTGCCACAAGCATAGCTTTGGCAAAATTCGCCAGCTTTTTAAAATCAATGATGTTTATGCGCCCCCCTTGCATAGATAAATGCCCCTAAGGCCTAAATATGCAGCACACAGACAAGGGTGAATAACCGCCTTGAAGTGGCTTTATCAATGAGTATCTTGTCTTTTAAAATATCTTTTAGCAAATCCGCACCATCATTATGAAGCCCGCGCCGCGCCATATCAATCGTTTCAATTTGGGCGGGCGATAATTTCTTTACTGCATCATAATAGCTTTCGCAAATTTGAAAATAATCGCGAATAAGCCCTCTAAACGGGGAAAGCGGTAAATTGATGCTGGTCAGGGGCGCATCATCTTCGGCGTTAATGTCAAAGATTAACCGCCGATTATCCTGTATGCCAAGCGAGACCTTATAAGGCCCTTTAAAATCTCCCAGCGGCTTAAAACGGTTCATATCCAGCAAATCACCCAGCGCGACCGCGCGTTCATGCTCAACCTCGTGGCTGCGTTTTACAAAATGCTGCTCATCAAGCTTAAAATCCACAATTCGGCAATGATGATCCCAAATATCGCTGCCAAGCTTTGGCTGCGCTGCTTCAAGGTTTTTGGGGTCTGGCATTGGGTTTTCTTGATTTATATGTTCCATTTTTTAACCTTTTTTACTGCATAAATTTTACCATAAAAGCATCACTTATTTATCTAGCTGCTTAGCATAGGATTGAATGGACACAACATCAAGCCCATCTTTTATATGGGCTGAAAGCGCACCCGTTAGCGCCTTAATGCCTGAAAGCGTGGTATAATAGGGAACGGAACGCCGCAAGGCTTCTTGGCGCATTTGCGCTGAATTTTCTTGGGATTTTGCACCGCTGGTCGTGTTGAACATGATCGCAATTTCGCCATTGATCATGGCATCGCCAATATGCGGGTGCATTTCGTAAACCTTATTATAGATTTTAACCTCAAGCCCTGCTTCAATCAGCGCATCGCCCGTGCCTTGGCTTGCCCCAAGATCAAAACCAAGTCCCGCTAATTTGGTAGCAAGCGGGATAATCGCTTGCTTATGATGATCGGCAACTGAAATATAAATGCGCCCTGATTGCGGAAATTTAACCCCCGCTGCCAGCTGCGATTTTGCAAAGGCAAGCTCAAAATTTTTATCAATGCCCATCACTTCGCCCGTTGATTTCATCTCGGGGCCTAATAAGACATCCACTTTTGGAAAGCGGCGGAAGGGGAATACGCTTTCTTTTACCGCAAAATAAGGAAGGCTTAGCCGTTCGGTTAACTTGAAGCTTGCAAGCGTTTCCCCTGCCATTAACCGCGCGGCAATCGCTGCAATCGGCACATGGGTTGCTTTTGCAACAAAGGGGGCGGTTCGGCTTGCCCTTGGATTAACTTCTAAGATAAAGATTTGATCCCCTTGCACCGCAAACTGCACATTCATCAACCCGCATACTTTTAAGGCAGCGGCAAGTATTCTGGTTTGATTTGCCAATTCCTTAATAATGTCATCGCCTAGGCTATAGGCTGGCAGCGAACACGCAGAATCACCACTATGCACGCCCGCTTCCTCAATATGTTCCATAATGCCCGCAACATAAATATCCTTGCCGTCAGATAGCGCATCCGCGTCAATCTCAATCGCATCTTTTAGATAATAATCAATCAAGACAGGGTTTTTGCCCGATACTTTTACCGCTTGATCTATATAGCGTTCAAGCGCGCTTGGATCATGCACAATTTCCATTGCCCGCCCGCCCAGCACATAAGATGGGCGAATGACGACGGGATAGCCAATGCGATCAGCGATTTTTAATGCTTGCGCTTTGCTGGTGGCAAGCCCGTTTGGCGGCTGTTTTAGCCCGCAATCTTCAACCAATTTTTGAAACCGCTCGCGATCTTCAGCAAGATCAATCGCATCGGTAGAAGTCCCAAGAATGGGAATATTCGCCTGTTCAAGCGCATGGGCAAGCTTTAGCGGGGTTTGACCGCCAAATTGAACAATTACCCCTTGCAGCTGCCCTGCTTTTTGTTCGGCAATGCAAATTTCAATCACATCTTCTTGGGTTAAGGGTTCAAAATATAGCCGATCCGAAGTATCATAATCGGTGGAAACCGTTTCAGGATTGCAATTAATCATAATGGTTTCAATGTCTTGATCGCGCAGGGCATAGGCTGCATGAACGCAGCAATAATCAAATTCAATTCCTTGCCCGATGCGGTTTGGGCCGCCCCCTAGGATGATGACCTTGCGCCGATTGGAAATCACAGCCTCATTCACTTCACCAAAGGCGGTGCCAACATAGCTGGAATAGAAATAAGCGGTATGAGAGGGAAATTCAGCCGCACAAGAATCGACCAAACGATAGGCAGGATGCACTTGATGGTGATGGCGCGCCGCCGTGACTTGTTCAATATCCAGATGCGATAAATCGGCAAGCCGCTGATCGCTAAAGCCCATTTGTTTTAGGAAAATCCAATCTTGTCTTGTCTTTGGAAGCCCCGCGCTTGCAACCAATTTCTCTTTGGCAATAATTTCTTCGATTTGCCTTAAAAACCAAGGGTCAATTTTGGTCGCTTGATGCAGCTGATCAACGCTAAAGCCGCGCCTGAAGCCTTGGGCAACCCGCAATAAGCGCTCTGGTTGCGGCATGGCAATTAGCCCAATTGCTTGTGAATCATCATCAGGCAATTCAACTGCATCAAAGCCAGAAAGTCCCGTTTCAAGCGATCTTAGGGCTTTTTGAACGGATTCTTGGAAATTGCGCCCAATCGCCATTGCTTCGCCAACGGATTTCATTGAAGTGGTTAAAGTTGTTGTGCTATTGGCAAATTTTTCAAAGGTAAAGCGCGGAATTTTGGTGACCACATAATCAATTGTGGGTTCAAAACTTGCAGGCGTGGTTTGGGTAATGTCATTTTTCAATTCATTTAAACTATAGCCAACGGCAAGCTTGGCAGCAATTTTTGCGATTGGATAGCCCGTTGCCTTGGATGCAAGCGCAGATGAACGCGATACGCGCGGATTCATTTCAATCACCACCAAGCGGCCATTATCGGGATTGACCGCAAATTGAACATTTGACCCGCCTGTTTCAACCCCAATTTCGCGCAGCACCGCAATCGAAGCATTGCGCATGACCTGATATTCGCGGTCGGTTAAGGTAAGGGCAGGGGCAACCGTGATTGAATCCCCCGTATGCACCCCCATTGGATCGATATTTTCAATCGCGCAGATGATGATGCAATTATCATCCTTGTCGCGCACGACCTCCATCTCATATTCTTTCCAGCCCAAGACGGATTCTTCAACCAGCACATTATTAACAGGAGAGGCATCAAGCCCGCCCTTAACAATCTCCACAAATTCATCGCGGTTATAAGCAATGCCGCCCCCCGTTCCGCCCATCGTAAAAGAAGGGCGAATGATGGATGGCAGCCCCGTATGTTCCAGCGCATCCAAGGCTTCTTCAAGCGTGTTGACCTGAACCGATTTGGGGCTTTCAAGCCCGATCTTGTCCATCGCTTCGCGGAAACGCTGGCGATCTTCGGCTTTGTCAATCACATCGGCTTTTGCGCCAATCATCTCGACGCTATATTTTTCCAAAAACCCCATCTGCTCAACAGCAAGCGCGGCATTAAGCGCGGTTTGCCCGCCCATGGTCGGCAATAAAGCAAGCCTTGCTTCAGGATGCGCGTTGCGCTCTTTTTCAAGGATTTTGCCAACAATTTCTGGGGTAATCGGCTCAATATAGGTTTCATCCGCCATATCAGGGTCGGTCATAATGGTGGCGGGGTTTGAATTGATTAAAACAACGCGGTATCCCTCGTCGCGCAGCGCTTTGCAGGCTTGTGTCCCCGAATAATCAAATTCGCATGCTTGACCAATGATAATGGGGCCTGCGCCAATAATGATGACGGTATCAATGTCTGTTCTTTTTGGCATGGGGCATCCAATCATTAGAGGTTTAAATTTTTTAAAATACTGATAAGGCTTTCATCGCCATTCGTCAATCCAACAAGCAATTTTTTCGCGTATTTTTTCACAGATTGTTTTCCACAAGAATCATGTTAATGCCTGTTTTTTATGCTTGATTCTCTTCTGCCTTCCCCTGTATATAGTATGAATAACAGCCAGACCCACCATATTTATGGTGAACGCGTAAATCTATGCTATAATCGGCATGATAGCAACGCATTCACCTATATATAGTTGGTTGAGCTTGAAATTGGTGGGCTGTATAGCCGATTTCATATAATAATAATAAATATTAACCTTAGGGGGTTGCAATGGAATGGTCTGAAGAAAATATCGCGCGCTTAACCCAAATGTGGCAAAATGGGTTTACTGCGCGCCAAATCGCACAAAAATTGGGTCAAGGCGCAACCCGCAATTCGGTGATTGGCAAAGCCCATCGGATGGGATTATCGCAGCGTCCGCAAACTGCGCAAAAAACAAATCGCCCTGCGCCTGTTAATCTTGGCATGTTAAAATCTTGCGAATTTTCATATCAAGATCCACGGGATAAGGATTTTGTGTTTTGCGGAAAACCCGTAAAGACAGGGCGTCCTTATTGCGAAGAACATTGCGCGATTACCTATCGCACTGTTTTGGTGGAAGTGAAAACGGGCAAGAAAGTTGCAATTGCTCAACATAAAGCAAAAGCAGGTGAAAGCGCAAAAATGGTTGATTCCTACGAGCTTGAAACTGCTGATAATGCAGATTAAGATTTGATCTTTGATGAATAAGCCCAATGCTTCTGCTGATTCAAACCCCGCCAACCAAGCGGGCATAAGCCAAATGAGCAAAAACCCAGTTGCATGGTTTGGCGGGTTTGGTGTGGTTGCGATCAGCCTATATTTATTATGGATCGGGCAGAATATCTTGCAGCCGCTATTTGTAGCAGCCTTTTTGGTGCTGGTTTTAAATGGCATTGCCAATTTTTTAATGCGGATTAAGCTGTTTGGGTTTAGCTTGCCTTATTTTGCTGCTTACAGCTTGGCGCTTATTTTAATTTTGCTGGGGCTGGTGATGATGATGGAGATCATTATTGGCAATGTTGCAAAAATAAATGACAATATTGGAATTTATCAAAGCAATTTAAAGGCTTTGATAGAGCGCTATTCCAGCCTGTTTGCAGCCTTGGAATTGCCAAGCTTTCAAGAATTTCTAAGCCAATTATCGCTGCGCAGCCTATTTACACAATCTGTAAGCAGCGTGACAGGCATTACGGGAAATATTTTCACCGTGATTTTATTTATGGTGTTTATTTTGCTGGAGCGCACCAGCATTAAAGGCAAGTTGCATCATTTGGCTAAAAATACAGATGATGAAATGGCGATGCGCCATTCCGTTGCCTATGTTTCTAAAATGCTTGAAAATTATATTGGTACAAAAGCATTGGTCAGCTGCGTCACTGCGCTTTGTTCTTATGGGTTAATGCTTGTGGTTGGGCTGGATTATCCAGGCTTTTGGGCAATGCTGATCTTTATTTTAAACTTCATTCCCTATATTGGGTCTTTGATTGCGATTTTATTCCCGATTTCTTTAAGTGTTTTGCAATTTGCAAGCCCGTTTCCAATCCTTGTGACAGCAGCAGGTTTGCTGATCATACAGGTTAGCTTTGGTAATTTTATTGAACCAAGAGTGATGGGAAAATCACTAAATATTAGCCCGCTTGTCTTATTGTTAAGCCTTGCGACTTTTGGGTCAATATGGGGCATTGTTGGGATGGTGCTTGCCGTTCCCTTAACGGTGATTGCCATGGTCATTAGTGCGCAATATCCCTCCACGCGCTTGCTTGCCATTATGATTTCAGCCAATGGGGCGGTCGATCATCTGCATAAGGGTGCTGCAAAGGATGTGGATAAGTAACATTCACGGTAATTTTGACCATAGATTAGGCGCATTAGCATAAAATGATGGAATGGGAAAAACAGCTTAGCGCCTTGATCAATAAAGGCTATGGTCAACAGGCGGCATTACACATCAAGCAGCTGGAACGCGACCTAGAAAACCATGAATCGTTAAAGCTTTATAAAGGCATCTTGGCGCTTAATCAGGGGCTTGCAGCCAAAGATCACAATATGGTCTTGCAAGCGCAGCAATTATTGGATGGGGTTGCGCGGCGCGCCCCGCTTAAAACTTATCGCATCAATGCAGCGCGGGCGCTGGGTCAATATTATCAAGACTTACCTGATCTCGTGCGTGCGGTTGAGTATTTTAAAATATTGCTTGCTGAAAACCAAGCAGACCCCATAGGGCTAAGGGGAGTCGCAACGGGCTTGATGGCGCAACAAGCATGGTTGGAAGCGATTGCGTTTTGGCAAAAATTACTGATTGCGGCTGACCCGCTAAAATTTCCCTTTAATGATGATCATCCTTGGGTGCGGTTGAGTTTTTGCTATTTAAAAGAAAATAAATATGATGATGCCTTTTATTATGCACAGCTTGCAATCAATCATGCGGCAAAACAGCTAAAGAGGCAACAAAAACCAGAATTTGTGATCGCATATAATATTTCGGGCATGGTGTTGCAGCATCGTCAAGAGTACCGAAAGGCGTTTCTTAATTTCATAAGGGCTTGGCGAAATTCAAAAGCAGATCATTCAATTTATGTAAATGTGCTTTTATCGCTGAAAAAATTACAAAAATATCGATTGCTGCGCATTCTATTTGCCGATCAGCTATTGACCTTGCCATTTGATTCAAAAATCATTGTTGAATTTTGGGGTGTGCTTGCAAAAAATGGGCAGGCTTTGCCTGTGGCGCAAAGTGTTTTGTTGAAATTAAAAATGAAAGATCAGCAATATATTGCCAGTAATATTCTGGTAGCCATTCGCCAAATGCTTGTGCATGATGCAAAGATAATTGCATTGGATGCGTTATCCTTTCTGGATGCGCCTGCAAATTCATCGCCTCAAAATTTTATCATGCGCTTTCAAACATTGACAGAAAATGATAAATTTGATGAAGCTAAAAGCTTGGTTAAGGCGGGACCTAAGGATTTAAAATCTTTCTTAAAATTAAATAATTATAACATATTTCTAAAGTCTTATTATAAGGTTGCATGCGCTGGTACGGATCACCAGCTGAAGGATCAAATTTTTTGGGAATCTGAAATGCTTGCCCCCAATAATCTTTATATGATTCATCAGCGCGCAACAGATATGATGGCGCGAATGAAATTTGGCGCAGGGCTTGCTTTATATGAAGCAATGTTGCGGCTGCAAAAATCAGCTGAAACCTATTCTGGAGTATCGTTTGGACTTGGGGCAGTTAATTTATTTTGTGCTGCCATCCGCGAGAGTGCGCCCGCATTTAAAATCACGCCTGAATCTGTTAATTTAAACCGCAATTATGCGATTAATCTATTGGAGATTGGTAATTACAAACACGGGTTCGCGGTGTTTGGTGAACGCTGGAAATTGAAAAATGACGGCAATAGCGATGCGGTTTCTATTCGCGCGATGCTTCCCTTTCCCGTTCTAAGCGATATTGATGCAGCAAAGGGAAAAGCGATCATCGTTTATTGTGAACAAGGGCTTGGCGATGCGATTCATTTCATAAGATTCCTGCCGCTATTGCGCCAATATGGGGCAAGCAAAATCAGCTTGCTGATGAAAGGGTATGATGCGCTGGTTTCGTTATTCAAGCTGCGTGATCCTGATCTTTTTGACATTATAGAAATGCCGGCAAACACAACCAGCCTTACGCTTCACCCCCATGATTTCCAATGTTCGCTAATGGATTTTCCCAACCTATTCAGAAGCGATCTAAGTAATTTGCCGCCGCCCTTATCCTATAAATTGCCTGCCCCAAAATTATCAGAATGGGCAAAGCGCATTAATGATCTTGGTTCATCGCGGACTAAGATCGGCTTTGTCTATGAGGGGGGGGTGATCAATCCTGCGAATAAGCGCCGCTCTTTGGGCTTGGAAAATTTCAAGATAATCTTGGAAAAACACGCGCCTGATGCCGATTTTTTTTGTTTGCAGAAAGAAATTACACCTAGGGATTATAAAGCCCTTAAGGAAATTCAACAGGTGCATTTGCTGGATGATAAAATCAATGATTTTCAAGACACAGCTTGCATCATTGATCAGATGGATCTGGTGATCAGCGTCGATACTGCGGTTGCGCATTTGGCGGCAAGCATGGGCAAGCCGTGCTGGGTAATGATCACCAAACGCAATGATTGGCGATGGGGGGTGAATAAACGCCGCAGCCCTTGGTATCCATCGATCATGCTTTACCGCCAGCCTGTTTTTAATGATTGGCAGGGGATGCTATTTTTGCTGGATGCGGATTTGCGTGATTTTATTTATAGAAATGGTAAATTGACTGCTTGATTGGCGGATTGGGATTTGCTATTGAATGCTTTAAGGATGCAAACGCGTATTCTTTATTTTGATTACCTCTTTTAATATGTTACAAAGTGCGGTCGTGGCGGAATGGTAGACGCGCAGCGTTGAGGTCGCTGTGGGATAACACCCGTGGAAGTTCGAGTCTTCTCGACCGCACCAACATCTTCTCAAATAAAATCCCCCCATAAATTTCCCCCCATAAATTTAGTGCGTTATAATGAATTTATTGGCGTTTCTGCTGCCATTCAAATATAACCCTATTTTATATTTGCTGCCATGCTTTCATAACCCATTGATTGTAATATAATAATCGGGTGACAGTGCTGGGGATAAATGCTATTGGCGATATGATTTATCATCACGCATAAATTATCATCACAAATAGCAGGTTTATTATATGAATGAAATCTTAGAGGCTAAGGCACGACCAGATACAGGTGCTTTATGTTTGGTGACGCTGTGCCAATTTCATCAAAAGGCAGCCGATCCTGAACAGATATTGCGTGAATATTCGCCCGATGGAGGGCGCATGGATGAAATTGCGTTATTGCGGGCTGCAAAGGGGTTGGATTTAAAGGCAAAATCAGCACGCGTAAAGATGGATCAGCTGGAAAAACAGCCCTTGCCTGCGATGGCGCAAAATAATGATGGCGATTGGTTTATCTTGGCAAAAATTGCCGATGAGAAGATCCTTGTTCAACATCCAGGCGCATCGCCTTTGGTGATAAGCCAAGATGAGTTTGCGCATTTTTGGAATGGAACGCTGATTTTCATCACCAGCCGTGCAATGATCGCTGGGGCGGCGGGCGCTTTTGACATTAGCTGGTTTATTCCAGCGATTGTGCGTTATAAAAAACTATTTGGCGAGGTGTTGCTTGCCTCTTTTTTCTTGCAGCTTTTTGGGCTGGTAACTCCGTTATTCTTTCAAGTTGTGGTGGATAAAGTGCTTGTCCATCAAGGATTAACGACGCTTGATGTGCTGGTGATTGGGCTTGTTGCGATCACATTTTTTGATATTATTTTAGGCGGATTAAGAAGCTTTATCTTTGCCCACACAACCAGCCGCGTGGATGTTGAACTTGGGGCGCGGCTTTTTCGCCATTTGCTGGCATTGCCGCTTTCTTATTTTAATGCAAGACCAACGGGGCAAACGGTTGCACGCGTGCGCGAATTGGAAAATATTCGTGATTTCTTAACCTCTTCTTCGGTGACTGTTGTGCTGGATTTGCTGTTTACAGTCGTTTTTTTGGCGGTAATGTGGTTTTATTCGCCAACATTAACAATGATTGTGCTTGGCGCGATTCCGCTTTATGCTGCATTGTCACTTGGCATCACCCCAGCCTTGCGCCGCCGCATAGAAGAAAAATTTCAACGCGGCGCGGCCAATCAAGCTTTTTTGGTAGAAAGCGTGACAGGCGTTGAAACTTTAAAGGCAATGGCGGTTGAATCAGGCCGGCGTAAGATTTGGGAAGAACAGCTGGCTGCCTATGTCAAGGCGGGGCTGCGCGCGGTCATTCTAGGCACCATTGGCTCGCAAGGGGTGCAGTTGATCAGCCGTTTGGTGACGGCATTGATCTTGTGGATGGGCGCAAAGATGGTGATTGGCGGAGAATTATCCATGGGTCAGTTGATCGCCTTTAATATGCTTGCAGGGCAAGTAAATGGCCCTGTGTTGCGTCTTGCGCAATTATGGCAAGATTTTCAACAATTTCGTATTTCTGTTGAACGGTTGGGGGATGTGCTTAATCACCCAACAGAACCTGGGCATAATCCCAATCGCCCCTCTTTACCGCAAATTAAAGGCAAAATAGAGTTTGATCATGTTAATTTTCGTTATTCTGCCGAAGGCCGCCAGATATTGCATGATTTTACCTTGGGAATTGATGCGGGCGAGGTGATTGGGATTGTTGGGCGTTCGGGTTCTGGCAAAAGCACGCTGGCAAAATTATTACAGCGTCTTCATGTGCCAGAAACAGGAAGGGTGCTTGTTGATGGCGTGGATCTTGCGCAAATTGATCCTGCTTGGTTGCGCCGTCAAATTGGGGTGGTGTTGCAAGAAAATATGCTGTTTTCAGCTTCGGTGAAAGATAATATTGCGCTTTCAATGCCCAGCGCATCAATGGAAGCGGTGACGACAGCGGCAAAAATGGCAGGCTCACATGATTTCATCTTGGAGCTTACAGAAGGCTATGACACCCAAATAGAAGAGCGCGGAACAAATCTTTCTGGCGGACAGCGCCAACGGATCGCCATTGCGCGCGCGCTGATTACCAATCCACAAATATTGATTTTTGATGAAGCCACCAGCGCATTGGATTATGAATCAGAACGGATCATTCAAGATAATATGAATTTAATCTGTAAAGGACGCACCGTGATCATCATTGCACACCGTTTATCCACGGTGCGGCACGCCAATCGCATCATTGTGGTGGAGCAAGGCCGATTGCAGGAAAAAGGGGCGCATGGGGTCTTGATTGAAATGCCTGATGGAATTTACGCTAATTTATGGAAAGCACAGACGATATAATGTTTGACGGGTTAAGAAAAATTATCGCCATTTGGCGCGAAGCCAGCAAGGCGGAAAAAGCACGCCCAAAAATCAAACGCAAAGGCAATGAGCTAGAATTTTTGCCTGCGGCTTTAGAAGTGCTGGAAACCCCCGCATCACCTGCAGGGCGCGCGGTTTTATGGCTAATCTTGATTTTGGTGGTAAGCGCTGTAAGCTGGGCTTCATTGGGGCGAATTGATACCGTTGTTGTCGCAGAAGGGCAAATTATTCCAGGTGGGCGCGTTAAGCAAATACAGCCGCTTGAGCCTGCGATCATTTTGGCGATTCATGTCAAGGAGGGGCAACGGGTGAAAGCAGGTGATTTGTTGGTTGAGCTTGACCCAACAGAAGCTGAGGTAAACCTTGCCCAGCTGCAATATGAATATAATATGGCAATGGCAAGTGAAGCACGCTTAGCAGCTTACAGTGACTGGCTGCTTAATGAAGGGATCGGGGGTTATCGCGCCGCTGCGAATGTGCCAGCTGCATTGGCAAAAGATCAAATCCAGCGTTTAAAAAGCCAAAAAGCATTGCATAAGGCACGGTTATTTCGGTTTAGCGGCGAGGAAATAGCGGCAAAAGCAAATATTCTTGCCCTTCAAGCAGAAATTGAAAAATCACAAGCGGTGTTACCTTTGCTGCAAGAACGCGAAGCAAGCTTACAGCAGCTATTGGATAAAGGCATTGGGCGTAAACCTGAATGGCTGGAAATAAAACAGCAATTAATTGATTTGGAATATGGGTTAAGGGTTCAAGTTGAACGGTTGAAAGAAGCCAAAATTGCACTTTCTGCCATTGCACGCCAGCGTGCAGAATTGATTGAAACCGAACGCGAAAAAACCTTGGGCGAGCTTGTTGAAATGCACGAACAACGCGATCAAGCGGAACTTGCTTTGCGCCAAGCCATGAAGCAAGAAGCGCAAAACCGCCTTGTCTCTCCGGTTGATGGCGTGATCTCGCAGCTTGGGATTCATACAATCGGCGGGGTTGCGCAATCAGCGCAAACTTTAATGCTGATCGTTCCAGAAGATGCCCCCCTAGAAGTAGAAGCGATGGTGCTTAACAAGGATATTGGCTTTATCCAAAAGGATCAAAGCGTTGAAATTAAAATTGAAAGCTTTCCGTTCACACGCTATGGCTTGATTGAGGGGAAAGTTACCCATCTTTCCGCCGATGCCATTGAAGATGAAAGGCGCGGTCTTATTTACCATATGCGCGCATCAATGCATCAAACCAGTATGCAGGTCGCAGATCGCATTGTGCAGCTTACCCCTGGCATGAAGCTAACTGCCGAAGTTAAAACGGGCAGCCGCCGCATCATATCTTTTTTCTTTGATCCCATGCTAAGGGGTGCAAAAGAGGCATTAAGGGAACGATAATACATTCAAAAAAGGCACTTTAGCATATAATTTGCAATGATAGGTGACTCTGACAAAGTTATAAAATATTTAACAGCGAAAGGGTTTTTGTTCATTCGTATTTTTCTTATATCATCATGTGTCGGGTTAATTTTTTCATTGAATATGGTTAGGGCTGATTAAGGCGGCTATGTTGGATTTGATGCTGTTCGTTTTGGAAAAACCAATGCAAAATGATTGCCCATTTTTATCTTGTTGCTGTTTCTTGAACAAGGCTTGGATATAGATGCTTACCCTTATATCCGCAACCATATATTGACATGGCGGGATGAATGTTTTACCAGTTGTTTCTAACAGGTTAATATTAAATATTCATAAGGATAAAAGCTGTGGCATATGATATGAAATATGAAAATATTTTGGTTTCAACCGAGCAATCTGTGGGGGTGATTACACTTAATCGCCCAAAGGCGTTAAACGCGCTTTGCGCTGCATTGATGGATGAGCTGACGGAAGCCTTAAAAGCCTTTGAACAGGATGCTGCAATCGGGGCGATTATAATCATCGGTTCTGAAAAAGCATTTGCTGCGGGCGCAGACATTAAGGAAATGGCAGCAAAGGATTTTCAACAAGTTTACAGCGAAGATTTTATCACCACAAGCTGGGAAGATATTGCAAAATGCCGCAAGCCCGTGATTGCTG
>JBGCED010000034.1:0-3133 GCA_045106055.1 Alphaproteobacteria bacterium | reverse complement strand
CAAGCGCGACTGCATTTTTCAAGCCCGCGACTGCGGGTCGCTGCTATTTTATTTTATCGCATTTTTAAACGCAAAACCGCGTGCATCACCTAGGTGAGCGCAAATAAAAAAGTCCACTTTTGCTAAAATGCTAGTGCAGCGCAGCCTAGCGGCGTGTGAGCGTGTAAGCGTGTGAGTGCGTAAAAAAACGCGCAGCGTAAAAAAATTATAAACCTGCCATGGCGATATATTTCACTTCAACCCATTCATCAATGCCCATTCTTGATCCTTCGCGCCCAAGCCCTGATTGCTTCATGCCGCCAAAGGGGGCAACTTCATTGGCAACAATGCCGCAATTTACGCCAACAATGCCATATTCCAGCTTCTCGCTAACCCGCCAGCTGCGCGCCAAATCCTTGGAATAAAAATAGGCAGCAAGCCCAAAGGGGGTATCATTGGCTTGTTCAATCACGGATGCTTCATCCTTAAAGCGAATAACGGGCGCAACGGGGCCAAAAATTTCATTGCGGGTAATGTCCATATCGCTGGTTACCCCTTCAAGCAGGGTTGGGGTATAAAAGCTGCCCCCTAAATTATTACCGCCCAAATCATTACCGTGGCTGCCAATGGTGGATTTTGCCCCCGCGCTTAGCGCATCATTCACCAGCTGGGATACTTTTTCAAATGCTTTTTGATTGATCAGCGGACCGATGGTTGTGCCTTGATCTAGCCCATTGCCAAGCTTTAAGGCAGCGATTTTTGCGCGAAAGCGATCCATAAACTGATCATAAATGCCGTCTTGAACAAAGATGCGATTGGCGCAAACGCAAGTTTGCCCTGCATTCCTATATTTGGACATCATCGCGCCATCCACCGCAGCGTCAATATCGGCATCATCAAAGACAATAAAGGGCGCATTGCCGCCAAGCTCCATCGATGCTTTTTTAACCGTTCCTGCCATATCTTGTAATAATTTTTTGCCAACCGCGGTTGAGCCTGTAAAGCTGATTGCCTTAATCCGATCATGTTCGCACATGCGTGCGCCAATTGGTGCTGGGTTTGATCCTGTAACAATGTTTAAAATCCCCGCTGGCAGCCCTGCTCTGTTTGCAAGCTCGCCAAGCGCAAGCGCGGAAAGCGGTGTGCCTTCAGCGGGTTTGATTACCATTGCACAGCCAGCTGCGATTGCGGGGGCTGCCTTTCTGGTGATCATGGCTGCGGGGAAATTCCATGGGGTAATGCCCGCCCCGATTCCAATCGGTTGGCGAATGCTAAGCAAGCGGCGATCATTGGTGGGGGATGGGATAATATCGCCATAAATGCGCTTTGCCTCTTCGGCATAAAATTCAATAAAAGATGCAGCATAGACAATCTCGCCCATTGATTCTGCAAGCGGTTTTCCTTGTTCGCGGGTCATAATCATTGCCAAATCGGCTTGGTTGGCAAGCATGAGTTCCGCCCATTTGCGCAGAATTGCGCCGCGCGCTTTTGCGGGGGTTGCAGCCCATTCGGCTTGTGCTTTATCAGCGGCTGCGACGGCTGCATCAATTTCGGCTGCGCCGTGATCGCTGACCATGGCAATCACTTGCTGGGTTGCAGGGTCTGTCACCTGATAGTTTGCGCCTTGATCATGCCATGCCCCGCCAATCAAGCTTGCGGTTTGCAGCAAGCTTGGGTCATTTAGGGTGATGGATGCTGTATTGGATGATGATGCTGGCATGATGCCCCCCTTAAAATAAAGATATGTTTAATATAGTTTAGTCAAACTCAAGCCCGCCGCAAGCCCAAACACAGAAAATATAACAGAAAATAACATATAAAGCACACCAAGCCAATGATCGCCTTTTTGCAGCAAATTCACAAGGTCAAAGGCAAAGCTTGAAAAAGTGGTTAATCCGCCAAGCACCCCGATTGCCAAAAAGGCAAACAGCAAATGATGCCAGCCTTGCAGCAAGGCTTGATGCTTTAACAGCAGCCCCACAACCAGCCCCATCATCAACGACCCGATAAGATTAACCGCAAATGTGCCAAAAGGAAAGCGGCTGCCGATCAATAGCCCATGATGGCTAAGATAAGATATAAGCATAAAACGCAGCAGCGATCCAATTGCACCGCCTGATGCAACCAAAGCAAGTGTGATCGGGCTTAGGGTCATTGATGCGCTTTCATTTATGGTTTATAGATGATGTAAAGCATTTACTATATTTGGATTGCGGATATGATCAAGCCTAATTTTAACGATAAGATATATCATAAAGGCGTTGCTTATTTTGATTATGATGCTGTTTTTGGCGAAAATGCAGCCCGCATCAAGCACATCTTGAAAGCGGTTTCAACAGACATTCCCCAAGATGCAAGATTGGTTGGCGGCATTGTCAGGGATTGCATATGGGCAGCGGCAAATAATCAAAATTTAAACGCCAATCCACACCGCCCAATCGATATTGATGTTGCGGTCGCTGCGCTGCCTGAAACCATTCAAGCGCGTTTGAAAGCGGCGGGATATGATCTTAAAAAACAGCCCTTTTTAAAATATGGGATGGTGGGATTGACTGATCCCCCGTTTCAATTTGAATTTACCAGCCTGCGCAGCGATCTTGCAAAAACCAATTTGGGGCGTGGGGTGAATATTGGTTTTTCCCCTGCAATCAACAAGGATTGGCACACAGATTCGCTGCGCCGTGATTTTAACTGCAATGCGCTTTATGCGGATATGGCGGGGCATATTTATGATGATCATCGCGGGATTGACGCGATTTTAAATCGCCATATTGACTTTATTGATGATCCAAGCATCAGCATTGCACAAGACCCGCTGCGGCTATTGCGTTATTTTTACTATCATGCCTTGCTTGAAAATGGCGATGTTGCACATGATCTTTCCGCCTTATTGATGGCGAATGCTGCAAAGCTTACTGCGTTAAACCCCGCCAGCATTGGTAAGATTTTATTAAAATCATTATTGCTGCCCGCCAATCAGCTTAAAGATTTTATGGGGCTGCTTGCTGCGCATGGGGTGATCCCATTGCTGTTTCCTGAAATCATCCATGAACAGGATTTTGATCCAGAATGGTTTTTAAATATTCCTTATGAAAGATTAGCCAGCAGCCCCGACATTTCACTTGATATTGCGCGCCGCGCGGGCTTAACCTTG
>JBGCED010000033.1:0-4313 GCA_045106055.1 Alphaproteobacteria bacterium | reverse complement strand
CGCTTGGTTGATTGGATAGCCCGCGGGCATGGCGCGGGGTTTTTGCAAACATATCGCGGTAGCATTTTGAAAAATGCGAAGCCGAGGTAAAGCCGCACGCAAAGGCAACTTCGGTGACGGGCATGCTGGTTTGGGTCAATAGGGTTTTTGCGCGGTTAAGCCGCAACTTTAAATAATAACGCGCGGGGCTGGTATTCAAATAACGGCGAAATAACCGTTCAAGCTGGCGGCGTGATAAGCCAACCCTGCTGGCGATTTCATCGCGTTCAAGCGCTTCTTCGGTATGTTTCTCCATCTCGGATATGGCTTTGATTAACCGTGGATGCGCCACCCGCAATCTGACTTGTAATGGTAATTTTTGAGAATCCGTTCCCTCGCGGATGCGTTCATGCATGAACATGCGCGCAGCCTCGGCAGCAATTTCTGTGCCGTGATGCACCGCAATATCTTGCAGCATCATATCCGTCGTTGCTGTGCCGCCCGCGCAGGTAAAACGCTGACGATCAATTTCAAATAATTCAGCGCGCAGATCCAATTCTGGAAATTCTTCTGCCATTGAATCTAAATTTTCCCAATGCACCGTGCAGCGATAGCCTTGAAGCAATCCTGCATGCGCCAATACATGCGCGCCCGTGCAAATTGCGCCAATATGGCTTCCCTCTCTTGCCCAGCGCCTAAGCCAGCCAATGACGGCATTATCTTTATAAATATGGGCATCAATGCCCGCACATAGCGTGATCGTATCGGGGGTGCGCTCAAATTGTGTCACTGAACGGCTGACCCCAACAAAAAGCCCATTGGAAGCCATCACGGGTTCGCCATCACGGCTTACCGTTTCCCAGCTATAAAGTGCTTTTTGGGCAACATAATTGGCAAGCCGCATCGCCTCAATCATGCTGGTAAACGCATTCATCGAGAAATTTGGCACCAAGACCATCACCATATGATCTGTGCCTGCACCAGTATTTTTAAAGATACGCTCCAAAATTAATCCTCTTTTTTTTACGCTCACACGCCGCTAGGCTTACGCCGAATGATCGGCGGCGCACAGTCGTGTTTGTTCTTTTACACTCACACGCCGCTAGGCTTACGCCGAATAATCGGCGGCGCACAGTCGTGCTTGTTGTTTTACGCTCCGTTCCTCCCATCATTATTCATGTGATGGATGATGGGGAATTGTCAAGCCAAATTCAATCAACCCACGCCCATAAAGCTTGATGAATATGATCCGCATCACCAAGCAACATCACCAGCCGATCAAAGCCAAGCGCGATCCCTGCTGCTGCTTGAATATGTTCCAGCGATTCTATGAAATCCTCATCAATCGGATAATATACCCCATAAAGCTTTTGCTTCAGCTGCTGATCTTTGACAAAGCGGCGGCGCTGTTCATCAGGATCGGTCAATTCGCCAAAGCCATTTGCAAGCTCAACCCCATTGATAAATAATTCAAAGCGTTCTGCCCAGCGTGCATCATTTTCATAAGGGCGCGCCAATGCTGCCATTGAAATTGGGTAATGGGTTAACAAGGTTGGAACGGGGCTGCCAAGCTTGGGTTCAATCACCATGCCCATAATTTTAAAGAAAACATCTTCAAATTGATCATCTGCCGAAACATTAATTTCAAGCTTTTGCGCTGCTATGGCAATCGCCTCAACACAAGGGTTTTCAACATTGCTGCCAATTAAAGCCTCAAGGTCAAGCTGTGCATATTCGTCAAAGGCTTGGGCAACCGATAGAACTTGCCAATCTTTAAACGGATCAGATGTTTTCCCCTTATAATGTAACAGATGATCCTTGGATAGGCCGCTTACCCTGCGGATTAATGCCAGCAAATCCAGCTTTATATCCTCTAAGGTCGCTTGTTCTGCGGCAAGCTGTTCCTGCTGATATTTGTGGTCCTGCTGTGCAGTTGCCCGATATTTTTTATCTTGCTGTGCAGTTGCCCGATACCATTCAATCATCGTAAATTCGGGGTGGTGCAAGCTGGTTGCTTCGCCATTGCGATAGCATTTGGTGAATTGCCAAATTTGCTCCAATCCCCCCGCAAGCAGCTTTTTCATCGCAAATTCGGGGCTGGTATGCAAATAAAATTGCTGGCCTGTTTCGGGCTTAACCCCCTCGATATTTATATTGGTTGGCTGTGTATCGGCAAAGGCTGCGCCTGGCGGCATTAATCTTGTGGCAAAGGCAGCAATATGAGGTTCCATCCCAGGGCTAATTTGCAAGGCAGGGGTTTCAACCTCAACAAAATGCTGCGCATCAAAGAATTTTGAAATTTGCGCCCGCGCCTTTGAACGCAACGCCAAGATCGCCGCATCCTTATCAAGGCGTTCTGGCGCCCACCATGTTTTATTTTTATCACTCATTCCAGCTTAATAGCATTTAAAATTGCTGCCATTCAAGCATTAAGCTTCAAATAATCTTGCGGATCATTAAAATATGCTTGACGCATGGGGATTGCTGGTTTAATGACGGTTTATCGTTTCTTGAGGGGGTGTAGCTCAGTTGGTTAGAGCGTCGGCCTGTCACGCCGAAGGTCGCGGGTTCGAGCCCCGTCACTCCCGCCACCCTCATATTCCATCATATCCAATCACAGCATTTTAATTTTTTGGCGCGCTTCATTTGATCGCCAATAAGGCATCAACTTAAAGATCATCCTTGATTTAAGGCATGGTGATGGGCTGGGAATGGGCATGGTGATGGGCATGATCGCTTAAGCGCATGAAAAACAAAGCTGAATTATATTAACAGTAAAATATGCTAATGAAATTCAACAACTGGAATTATAAACATGAAAAAGGGTGCCAAATTTTGAAATCTGGCACCCTTTTTTAATCAGAAATATGATTGATAATGAATTAACGCACAGTTTGGGCGCTGTATAATTCACCTGCATCATTTACGATGTTAACGCTGTAAACGCCTTGAACATCGCCAGCGGGATCAAAATCAAGTGATCCTGATGCGCCTTCATAATTAATGGCTTTACCAGCTTTGATAAGATCAGCTGCTTTTTTCCACTCACCGGGGCGAATAATTTCACCAGGTGCAGAAGCAACTTCGCGTAAGGCAGCACTCACACCCGCACGATCCGTTGACCCATTTTTTTCAACGGCAAGTGCAGCAAGGAACATTGCATCATAGCTTGTTGCAAGAAATGGCCCTTCTGGCTTATAATCATAGCCAGCATCTTTCAAGATGTCCGCAAATGCAAGATAGGATGGGTTTTCAACTTCAACCGTATTGGCTGTCCACCAGCTAATGCCTTTTAAATTCGCACCGCCAATTTCGTCAACCATGGCTTGCGCTGCCATGCCATCTGCGCCGATATAATTGTCAAAAGTGCCCATTTCCAAAGATTGACGCAGCAAGGTTGTTCCCCCGCTATTATAATAGGAGAAAATTGCCAATGTGCTTGCGCCGCGCCCTGCAAGGGTTGCAAGTTCTGCACGGTAAGAACTTTTTTCAGGCTCATGCACTTGATCGCCAACAATCGTTCCGCCTGCTTTTACAAAGGCATCACGAAACACAGTTGCAATTCCGACATTATAATCATCATTGGCATAGGTCATGGCAACCGATGTCATGCCGTTTTCAAGGGCGAATTTTGCAAGCGCAACCCCTTGATATGCATCTGAAGGTGCGGTGCGGAACAATAAATCATTATCATTCAAGGTCGTAATGGCGGGGGATGATGCAGAAGGCGATACCATGGTGACCCCTGCTGGGACGGCAACGGTTTCAGCCGCTGCAATCGTTGCGCCAGAACATACTTCGCCAACAATTGCGGCAACTTGTTCAACATTGATTAATTTTTCTACGGCATCCACTGCGGTTTGTGGTCCGCATTGCCCATCAAGCAAAGGAACAACCAGCGTTCCGCCAAGAATGCCGCCTTGTTCGTTGACTTGGCTGATGGCGATTTGCGCTGAATCCGCCATGGGTTTTACCAAATCAGGAATGGGCCCCGTTAATCCCATGACCATTCCAATTTTTATATCGCCTTCAGATTTCATATCGTCCATGAATTGGGGTTTTAGCATGAATATAGCAAGTATAACAATCCCAATGGCGGCGGCACCGTAAAGTGACTTTTGTAACATGTTGCTCATTATTAAGAAGCTCCTCAAATTATTAATAAATTAAATATAGTGTGAACCAATTTAAGCTTATTTGGTAAGTATAAATTTCGATTGGCAGCCTGTGACTCTACTATAATTGGCGGCATACACAAGCTTAATTACAAGCCTTTTGCCATTTATTTCCCATCATGCAGCTTATGCCATGCCAATGCTTGACATATAAAGCGA
>JBGCED010000032.1:0-13356 GCA_045106055.1 Alphaproteobacteria bacterium | reverse complement strand
TTAACGCAAGCCTTGCTTGATGATGCTTTCGCCAATTTGAACCGCATTCAAGGCCGCGCCCTTGCGTAAATTATCGCTGACGACCCAAAAAGCAAGCCCATTTTCAACCGTATCATCGGCGCGAATGCGGCTGATATAGGTGGCATCTTCGCCCGCACATTCTTTTGGGGTCACATAGCCTTCATCTGCGCGCAGATCAACCACCACAATACCAGCGGTGGATTTAAGCGCCTTTTGCGCAGCTTCCACACTGATTGGGCGCTTGCATTCAATCGTAATTGCCTCGCTATGACCGACAAACACTGGCACGCGCACACAAGTTGCGATTAATTTAATCGCAGGATCAAGAATTTTTTGGGTTTCAACCTTCATTTTCCATTCTTCTTTAGTGCTGCCATCTTCCATAAAACTATCAATATGGGGAATGACATTAAAGGCGATTTCCTTGGTGAATTTTTCGCGCACCAACGGATCATTGACATAGACCGCGCGCGTTTGATTGAATAATTCATCCATGCCCGCGCGCCCTGAACCGCTTACCGATTGATAGGTTGCAACCACCACTCGCTCAATCCCCGCCAATTCATGCAAGGGTTTTAAGGCAAGCACCATTTGAATGGTTGAACAATTTGGATTGGCAATGATGTTTTTGCGCTCATTTTGTGCAAAATAAGGCTTTAACACATGGGCATTTACTTCTGGCACGACCAGCGGCACAGCCTCATCCATTCTGAAATGGGATGTATTATCAATGACAATTGCGCCTTGCGCGCCCGCACGCGGGGCAAAGCCTTCGCTGATTTTTGCGCCTGCCGATGAAAACACAAAATCTATGCCTGTAAAATCATAATGTTCAAGTGCTTGCACCTTTAAATTACGATCCCCAAAGGCAACCTCGCGTCCAATTGAACTTGATGATGCTAGCGCAACCACCTCATCCGCTGGAAACCTGCGCTCATCCAGAATATTAAGCATTTCGCGCCCAACATTACCCGTTGCACCAACAACGGCAATTTTATAACCCATTTAAAAAAACTCCACTATTTTAATGTTCGCTTTCGATGAAAGCGATTGATTTTGACTAGGCAATCTAGCGTGTATTTCGGTTTAATCCCGCGTGTGCGCGCCTTTTTTAGTCCAGCTCCACACGCTTTTTTTTAGTCCCGCGTGTGCGCGCTTTTTTTAGTCCCGCTCCACGCAAAGGGCAATGCCCATGCCGCCGCCAATACATAAGGTTGCAAGCCCTTTTTTCGCATCCCTTCTTTGCATTTCATGCAGCAAAGTTACCAAAACGCGGTTACCGCTTGCGCCAACAGGATGCCCAAGCGCAATCGCCCCGCCATTGACATTCACCAGATCAGGATTCCAGCCCATATCATGGTTAACCGACATGGCTTGCGCTGCAAAGGCTTCATTTGCTTCAATCAAATCCAAATCTTCTGGTTTCCATCCCGCTTTTTCCAACGCTTTTCTGGATGATGGAATGGGGCCTGTTCCCATAATGGCAGGGTCAACCCCCGCCGTTGCCCATGATACAATCCGTGCAAGCGGTGTAATGCCCCGCGCTTTTGCGTTATCCGCGCTCATCAGCAAGGTTGCTGAACCGCCATCATTAATCCCTGATGCGTTGCCCGCAGTTACCGTTCCCTCGCGGTCAAACGCCGCGCGCAATTTGCCAAGGCTTTCCATGGTTGTGCCATGTTTGGGATATTCATCATCGCTTACCACGGTTTCCCCTTTGCGGGTTTTAATGGTAACAGGTGCGATTTCATCCTTAAATTTCCCAGCCTTTTGTGCAGCTTCCGCTTTATTTTGGGATGCGCACGCAAATTGATCTTGCGCTTCGCGGGTAAATTGCCATTTTTTAGCAATATTTTCAGCGGTATTGCCCATATGATAGCCATTAAACGCGCAGGTTAAGCCATCTTTTAGCATGGTATCCACAAATTTAAGATCGCCCATTTTTGTACCATTTCTTAAATGCGCGCAATGGGGGGCAAGCGACATGCTTTCCTGCCCGCCCGCAACGATAATATCCGCATCGCCATTGGCAATCGCTTGCATGCCAAGTGCAACCGCACGCAAGCCAGAACCGCATAATTGATTCATCTGCCAAGCTGTTGCCTCTTGCGGCATTCCTGCTTTCATCGCGGCTTGGCGTGCTGGGTTCTGCCCTGTGCCTGCAATTAAAATCTGCCCCATGATTGCTTCATCAACCTCATTCGCGGCAACGCCTGCGCGCGCCAATACGGCTTTGATCGCAACCGCGCCAAGCTCATCGGCGGCAAGTGATGATAAAGCACCATTAAATGCCCCAACAGGGGTGCGCGCTGCGCTGGCAATAACGACATCATTTGATGAATTGGTCATGGTTAAAATCTCCTAAAGCATTAAAAAATGATTAAATCATCTCTTAAATAACATTATCCCCCCAGCAGCGCAAGATTTTATAGCGGGTTAATCCCAGCATGTTAAATCGGAAACGGCGGTTAGTGCCATTTTAAAGCAATTTGCTTGCGGCACGGTTTTTAATGCCTGTTTTAACTGCTGCTCATAATCATGGCGTTTTATTTCAACCCCGCCGCATGTTCTTAAATGCGGGGTGATGTATTGTGTATCCAGCAATTTAAAATGATGCTGATGCAATCGATCAATTAAAAAACCAAGCGCGATTTTGCTGGCATTATCCGCGCGGCTGACCATGCTTTCGCCAAAAAATGCCCCGCCAAGCGTTACCCCAAACAGCCCGCCAACCAAGATTTGATCTTGCCAAATTTCCACCGAATGGGCGTGACCGCGTTTGAATAAATCCAAATAAAGCTGCTCCAACGCAAGATTGATCCAGCTTTCTTCGCGGTTTAACGCAGGTGCGGCACATAAGGCGATAATCGCTTCAAAATCATGGTCGATTGAAAGCTGATAGCCGCATTTGCGTGCAATTTTACGCAAGCTGCGCCCTGTTTTTGTGGGTTCAAGCGGGATAATTCCGCGCGCAGCAGGACGCATCCAAATTAATTCTTGGGAATCGCGTGCTTCCGCCATTGGAAAAATGCCTTGGGCATAACCGCCCAGCATCACTTCATAAGTGACATCTTCAACATGACTTAGCGCGATGCCATCCATTTTTCCAGCCAATGGATATCATAAGCACCATCAATAAAGTCTTTTTGTTCAATAATATCACGATGTAGCGGCAAAGTTGTATCAATTCCCGCAATCACATATTCTTTTAAAGCGCGTTGCAGCCGCATCAAGCATTCATTGCGGGTTTTTCCTGTAACCACCAATTTTGCGATTAGGCTGTCATAATAAGGGGGAACCTTATAACCGCCATAAAGCTGCGAATCCACCCTGACCCCCAGCCCGCCAGGGGCATAATAATCCTTAATCTTACCAGGGGTGGGCATGAAATTCACAGGATTTTCAGCCGTGATTCGGCATTCAATAGAATGCCCAGCAAACGAAATATCGGCTTGCGTGAAACCCAATTTTTCGCCATTGGCGATTTTAATTTGCTCGCGCACCAGATCAATATTGGTGACCATTTCGGTGATGGGATGTTCCACTTGCAAGCGGGTATTCATCTCAATAAAGGCAAAAATACCATCTTCATATAGATATTCAATCGTTCCCAAACCGCGATATTTCATTTTTGCCATCGCATTTGCAGATGATTCGCAAATTTGGCGGCGCAAATCCTCATTAAGGCCAGGCGACGGGGTTTCCTCCACCACTTTTTGATGGCGGCGCTGTAATGAGCAATCGCGTTCCCCCAAATGCACGCAATTTCCAAGCCCGTCCCCCAAAATTTGAATTTCAATATGGCGGGGCTTGGTTAAATAACGCTCCATATAAACCGCATCATCGCCAAAGGCTGCCCGTGCTTCTGCTTGGCATAGATCAAAGGCTTCATGTAATTCTTCTGCGCTATTTGCAACCTTCATCCCGCGCCCGCCGCCGCCCGCCGCCGCTTTGATGATTAATGGATAGCCAATTTCATCGCCAACTGCGCGCGCAGCATCAAAATCTTGCACCTGCCCTGTACTGCCTGGCACAACGGGAATGCCCAGATCAACCGCAGCTTGCTTTGCTGCGATCTTGTCGCCCATAACCCGCATATGTTCAGGGGTGGGACCAATAAAGGCAATGCCATGCTCTTCAACCATTTCGGCAAAGCGCGCATTTTCAGACAGAAACCCAACCCCAGGATGCACTGCATCCGCACGGGTAAGCAAAGCAGCCGATAAAATAGCGCGCATATTTAAATATGAATCTTTGGAAGCTGGCGGCCCGATACACACCGCTTCATCTGCAAGGCGCACATGCATTGCATCATGGTCTGCGGTTGAGTGAATGGCAACCGTTTTGATGCCCATTTCTTGGCAAGCGCGATGGATTCGAAGCGCAATTTCGCCGCGATTGGCAATCAGTATTTTTTCAAACATACACTTAATGATCCCTTATTCTAGCAGCGTTATCTTATTCAATGACAAATAAAGGCTGACCATATTCCACAGGCTCGCCATCTTGAACCAAAATCGCCTTTAAAATGCCAGCATTGGGCGCAGAAATTTGATTCATCACCTTCATTGCTTCAATGATCATCACCGTATCACCTTGCTTGACTTCTTTGCCAATGTCGGAAAAATTTGGGCTGCCTGGCTGCGGGGAAAGATAAACCGTTCCCACCATCGGCGACGGCGTTGCGTTGGAGGGGGCTGAGGCATCGCCCCCACCCTCTGGCGCGGCATTATTTGCCGCAGCTGGTCTTGCTTCCCCTGTTGGCAAAGCTGCCATTTGCGGTGCAGCTTGCATCATCTGCACTTGACCTTGAACGGTGCTTAACCGCAACAATGCGCTTTCATTTTCCCATTCAAATTCAGTGATGCCATTTTGATCCATAATCGCCGATAGCGCACGCACATAATCAAGGTCTGGAAGGTGATTTGCCGCTTGATTCTGTTCGTTTGAAGATGGTTTTTTATCGCTCATAATGATTTATCTCTTTTAATTAAGGGTTATAATTTAACCAGCGTTTGCAACGCATTTATTTGGCTAGCGTCTGCAACGCATTTATTTAATCAGCGTTTGAAGCGCCATGGCATGCAGCACACCCCCCATCCGTCCTTGCAGCGCATCATAAACCATTTTATGCTGCTGAACACGGGTTTTGCCTGTAAATGCGCTGGATTTCACAAATACAGAATAATGATCGCCATCGCCGCGCAAATCATTAATTTCAACATCTGCATCTGGCAGGGCTTGTTTGATAAATGCTTCAATTTCGTGCATTTGCATAGGCATTATGGATAACGGGCTCCTGAATTTATAGAATGTTTACGATATAATCAGAGTTCATCATTTTTTTCAACACACAATTTCAATCTTGCTCAATCTTCTTACCCTTTTATCATATTGACAGGGCAGCAATATCCCCATAGGCTTTGATCCTTAAACAGGCGATAATAAGGAATCATCATCATGTCAAAAGACATCACACAAATCGATTCAGGACAAATCCATTCAGGCAGCTGTGCTTGCGGCAAAGTGCGCTATAAGGTTAAAGCCCCTTTAAATGATGCTGTTGCCTGTCATTGCATCATTTGCCGCAAAACAACAGGGCATTATTTTGCCTCGATTGATGTTGCCCCCGAAAATTTTGAACTTATTGATCAGCAAGGCTTACAATGGTATGAATCAACTGCCATTGCCAAGCGCGGCTTTTGTAAATATTGTGGCGGGCAGCTTTTTTTCAAGCCTTGCGATTCAGATAAAATTTCAGTGACAGCTGGCACTATGGATTCCCCGCTTGGGATTGCCATCAAAGCCCATATTTACACCGATTATAAAGGCGATTATTACGCACTTCAAGACGGCAAACCGCAATTTAAAGAAGATGATCATTGATAAGGGATGCATCAGCCATAAAATTTTTGTTGCACTTTCAAGGATAAACGCTATAAGAACCAACTTAAAACATCCGATTTAAAATATCCGACTTCAAACATATTGTGTTATGACAATATTTATGATTATGAAAGATTAAAAGAATGAAAGCCGACTTGCATCCTGAATACCATGAAATAACGGTTCAAATGACCGATGGCACCAGCTATAAAACCCGCTCAACTTGGGGCAAAGAAGGCGATGTGTTGCGCCTTGATATTGATCCAACGGGGCATCCTGCATGGACGGGCGGGCCTGCGCGCGCACTTGAAGGCGGGCGACTTGCCAAATTCAATCAAAAATTTGCTGGCTTTGGGTTAAAAAGCTAAGGGCGATAAACGCTTTTTGCTTAATCTTTAATCATGCCGCTTGATTTAACCCGTGACTTTATCCCGCTAAACATTGCGATTGCCACCATATCGGACACAAGAACCCTTGAAGATGATATTTCTGGAAATTTGCTTGTGAAAAGGGTGCTGGATGCAGGGCATAGCCCGATTGATCGCAGCATCATCAAGGATGATATTGATGCAATCATCGCATGGTTTAATGCCAAGATTGATGATGATGACACCGATATTGTGATTACAACGGGCGGCACGGGGCTAACGGGGCGCGATTCAACGCCTGAAGCATTATCGGCTGTTATTACAAAAGAAATTCCTGGCTTTGGGGAATATTTCAGAGCCATCAGCGCAACAAAAATTGCAAGCTCCACGATTCAAAGTCGCGCCATGGCAGGGGTTGCAAATGGCACTTATTTATTTTGCTTGCCAGGATCGCCTGGCGCATGCAAAGATGGCTGGGATGAAATTTTAAGCCATCAGCTGGATAATCGGTTTCGCCCTTGTAATTTTGTTGAGCTTATTCCGCGATTAAATGAAAAGTGATGCTGATTGATGTTACCAAAAAACGCCATTGAAATAAGCGCGCTTTCCAAGCGTTATAAGCCCAATAAAAAACAACGGGTTGAGGGGTTGCTTGCACTTAACGATGTCACCATAGACATTCCAAGGGGCAGCCTGTTTGGATTGCTTGGTCCAAATGGCGCAGGAAAATCAACGCTGATTAATATTTTGGTTGGGCTTGTGATGAAAACACACGGCACGGTCAAGGTCTGGGATTATGATATTGACCGTCAAACCCGCCAGTCTAAATCCTGCATTGGGGTTGTTCCGCAAGAATTAAACATTGATCCGTTTTTTACCCCCTATGAATTAATGGAAGTGCAAGCGGGGCTTTACGGCGTTCCCAAACATGAGCGCCGCACCGATGAAATTTTGGATATGGTGGGACTATCCGATAAGCGCAATTCCTATGCGCGCACCCTATCGGGGGGAATGCGCCGCCGCTTGCTGATCGCCAAAGCCTTGGTGCATAATCCGCCAATATTGGTGCTTGATGAACCAACAGCGGGGGTTGATATAGAGCTTCGCCAGCAATTATGGGAAAATGTGGTTGCCCTAAACAAGCAAGGCACAACGGTTTTATTAACAACCCATTATCTTGAAGAAGCCGAGCAGCTATGTGATCGCATTGCGATCATCAATAAGGGAACGGTCGTTGCCAACGAAGAAAAGAAACAGCTTATATCACGGCTTGATGCTAAGATCATGCGGGTTGAGCTTGGCAGCGCGATCAATCTTGTTCCAGATGAGCTTGCTGATCTTGCCCCTCAACTAGACTTAAACCCTGAAACGGGGCATTCCATATTAAGCTTTTCCTATAAGCCAAGCGCAACCCATGCAGGCGATATTATCGGCAGACTAGCGCAAACCCCTGATCTGTCGATTAAAGATATTACAACCGTTGAAACTGATTTAGAAGATATTTTCTTGCAGCTAACCCGCAGTGATGACTTGTAAAATCACATAAAACCGCCTATGTTCTGATGGTTCATATTAAAGAATTGGTAATTTAAATAAAATTAAAGGTGTAAAGTGAATGGGTAATATACCACTTGATCTGTTGATTTATGCTGTGATCGCGGTCGTGCTTGGCTTTAAGCTTAAAGGGATGCTGGGTAAGAATATTGGGCATACCCAAAAAATGGATGACCCGCTGGGTAATCTGTCCAAAAAAACGCAAGCAAATAATACCAAAAAGCTTAAAACCGACAATGATGATTCAGATGCCGAACCTGCGGAAGATCAGACGGAGGGGTATTTGCAGCATCCATCGCTTGCCCTAACACTTGCAAAAATTTCCAATAAAGACCGTGATTTTGATGCGGGTGAATTTATTGTGAATGCAACCAGCGCCTTTGAAATGGCGTTTGATGCCTTTGCCAGCAATGATCCAGACACGCTTGAAATGCTGTTGACCCCAGATGCGTTTGAAGGGTTTGACGCGGCACTTAAAGAGCGCGAAGCTGTTGGGCATATTTGCAAAGATGCGCTGCTTTCCATATCAAAAACGCAAATTACCGAAGTTGAACTGGATCGCAATATTGCCGAAATCACCCTGTTATTTGTGACCGAACAAATTAATGTGACCTATGATGGGAACAATAATTTAATCGAGGGTAATGGCGATGCCGCTGGTAATTTTGAAGAATATTGGACCTTTACCCGCGATCTAAAATCAAAAGATCCCGCATGGCTGATCTGCGCAACCCAAAGCAATCATGTTGAAGATTGATTTATCCTATAAAACGGGTTTTCTGCTATGTTTAACGCTTGTTTTCTTGTGGGGATGTGATCAACCGCCTGAAACCCAGCCTGAAACGCCCCTTGATCCGCACCCCGAAATCCAAATCAAGCAGCCCCCTGTAAAATTAAGCCAAACCGAGTTTAATAAGCTTGATGGCTGGATGCAGGATGATCTTCAAGGCAGCCTTGAAGCCTTTTTGAATTCATGCATTTATTTTGATAAACGCGGCGTTGATTCTGCGTTAACAGGGATTGATCTGTCGATTCGTTCTGTGGATATGAAACCCGTTTGTATCAATGCCCGTGCGATTAATGGCGCAGATAGCGCTGCCATTCGCGGTTTTTTTGAACAGCATTTTACCCCCTATAAAATATGGAAGCTGGACAAGAAATCATCTCAAGAAAAATTGGAATCAGGCTATAGTAAGCGCGGATTATTTACAGGCTATTATGAATCGCGATTGCATGTTAGCACGCAGCAATCCCCGCTTTACCCCCATCCAATTTGGGGCGCACCCACAGATATGCTGCGCATTAATTTAGCTGATTTTGACCCATCGCTTGCGGGAAAAACCATCCATGGGCGGGTTGATGGTGATCAATTTCTGCCTTATTATAATCGGCAGCAAATTGACCAGTTGGCGCAAACCCGCCTTGCAAAAGGAGAGCAGCCCATTTTATGGGCAAAAGATTCGCTGGATTTATTTATTTTGCACATTCAAGGATCAGGCATTGGCGAGCTGCCAGATGGATCGGAATTAAGAATTGGCTATGCTGCCAATAATGGGCATCGCTATCGGTCGATTGGCAGATATTTAATTGATCAAGGCGAATTATCGCGCCACCAAGCGGGCTGGAATCAAATCAGGGATTGGATCATCAATAATCCAGATCAAGCGGATCGCTTGTTGCAGGTCAATCCCCGCTATATTTTCTTTCAAATTAATGATGGCAATGAAGGCCCGTTTGGCAGCATTGGTCAGCCGCTTGTCCCGCAGCGATCGCTGGCGGTTGATCCTGAATTTATGCCGCTTGGGCTTCCCATTTGGCTTGATGGCACACATCCCAATCCAAACGAAGCCCATTTGCGCCGCTTAATGATCGCCCAAGATACAGGCAACGCCATCAAGGGCATTATTCGCGGGGACTTTTTTTGGGGAAGCGGCAACCATGCCCAGCGCGAGGCTGGGCGCATGAAATCAACGGGCAGCTATTATTTATTATTGCCGCAATTCATCACCCCTCCCCCCGCGCTCACTTTAACCCAACCGCGCGAATGGTAAGCAAGAAATAGTTTTACTTGCACTTGTGCGGGCGGCGTTATAAATTATTTAAATAATTATTTTAATGGTTAAGGGATGCTGTAATGATTATTGTTGTGACACAACAAAAAGGCGGGGCTGGAAAATCAACCATTGCTGCACATTTAACATTGGGGGCTGCGCTGCGCGGGGCTTCGGTGTGTTTGGTTGACATTGACCCGCAAGGCTCGCTTAATGCATGGCATCAGCTTAGAAGCGCGCGCGCTGACGCCGATCAGCTGCAACAATTTGCGTTTAAATCGATCAAGGGCTGGCAAGTAGAGGGGGAGCTTTCATCTTATAAGCAACGCTATGATCTTGTCATTGTGGATACGCCGCCTCATGCCAATCAAGATGCAAAAGCATCCATTCGCGCCGCTGATGATATTATTGTGCCGATGCAACCAGGGCCGCTTGATCTTTGGGCCAGCCAATCCACGGTTGATTTAGCGCATAAATATGGAAAGCGCCCTAAAATCCTTTTAAACCGCGTCAATTCACGAGCAAAATTAACCGCTGAGATTAGCGATCAAATTCGCCAAAAAGATGTCGATCTGCTGGATCAAACCGTGGGCAACCGCATCTTGTTCGCAGAAGCAATGGCGCAAGGGTTAAGCGTGATGGAGGTGCAAAAAAACGCACAAGCCAGCCGCGAAATTATGGCGGTGTTGGACATTATTCTATGACGCTGATTGCATCAAATGGTGATTTTATAAGCGGCGTTTCAATGTTTTTCGCCCAGCATTTAACTGTGGGCGCGCCGCATATGCTGCAAATGATGCTTGTAATGGCAATCATCCTTGTTGCCGTCATTCTGTTTATGATTGATCGGATTGCGATTGAATTTACCGCGATGATGATCCTGATCAGCCTGACGCTGCTGTTTCATTTTGCCCCAATAGATGCGGCAAGCATTGAAGCGGGAAGTGCCAGCATGGGAAGTGCCAGCATGGGAAGCGGAGGAATGCGCGCAAGCGATGTGTTGCTGGGCTTTGCCAATCCTGCGCTGATTACCGTTTTATGCTTGCTGGTGCTGGGGGATGGCTTGGATAAAACGGGGGTGCTGGATCAGCTTGCAACAACGCTTTGCGATCTAAGCAAGGGGCAGTTTTTCTTAATTTTGGGGTTTACCCTGTTTTTGGTCATGCTGTTTAGTGCCTTTTTAAACAATACGCCTTTGGTTGTAATTATGATTCCTGTGATGCGCACCATGGCATTGCGGGCAAAGCATGCACCCTCTGCCTTTATGATGCCGCTCAGCTATGTGGCAATTTTGGGCGGCATGACAACTTTGATCGGCTCTAGCACCAATTTGCTTGTCTCGGCGGAACTGGAACAAGCAGGATATCCCGCCATCGGCTTTTTTGATTTTTTTGTGATGGGCGGCATCATTGCAATCATCGGCTTTGTCTATGTTGTTGTGGTATTGCCGCGTTTTCTGCCCAATTTAAGCCCTACAGCCGTTGAGGAAAGCAATGAAGGTGGCGGTTTGTTTCTGGCACAATTTCTGGTCACGAACACATCGCCCTTTAAAGATGCAGAGCCTATTGGCGGCGCATTTCCCCTTCTTGCAAACATATCGGTTAAATCCATTCAGCGCGGTAAGGATGTTTTGCACCCGCCCTTTGATCATGGAATTCGTTTAAATGATTTTCTTGTTGTTGTAGGAAAACGCAATGAAATTATGAAATTGATTGGCCATGATTTCAAGCGGGTGACAACCGATTTGGTGCATCAACCAACCAGGCAAGAAGACGAAGTGTCCGCAATATGGATTGAAGATCGCAAAACAACGGCTGAGATTATAATCCCCCCCTATTCCCCGCTAATTGGTAAAACGGTGAAAGAGGTTGATTTTCGTAAAAATCACCATAGTTTGGTGCTTGGTGTGCAGCTAAAGCAAAAACAATCCGATGCAAGATTGCTTGATATTCCGCTTGGTGAGGGGGATAGCTTGCTTATTCGTGGCAAACGCTTGGATATTGAACAATTTCGCAACAGCCAAGATATTGTCTTGCTGGAATGGACACAAACCAATGCGGTGGTGACCAAGCAGGCCCTGATTGCGGGGGCAATTTTTGGGGTTACAATCCTGTTAATGACCAGCGGATTTGTTCCAATTGTAACTGCCGCCTTAATTGGCGCGCTTGCAATGGTTGCTTTTCGCATATTGCCCATCATTGATGCTGCGCGCGCGCTTGATTATAAGGTGATGCTGGTCATCAGCTCTGCGTTGGCGATGGGGCTTGGGTTACAGCAAACAGGCGGGGCTAATTTTATTGCAAGCCATCTTTATGGCGGGCTGCATGATTTATCGCCAACCTTGATGCTATCCTTGATGTTTCTGATCATTGCCATTATTACCAATTTTCTATCTAATAATGCAACCGCAGTGCTATTTACACCGATTGCAATTTCATTGGCTGAATCTGTGGGCGCGCCCGTCATGCCCTTTGTAATTTCGGTTTTAATTGCTTCTAACTGTTCTTTTGCAAGCCCTGTTGGCTATCAAACCAACATTTTGGTAATGGAGCCAGGCGGTTATCGTTTTGTGGATTATATCAAGGCAGGTGTGCCGCTTATCTTGATATGCTGGGTCAGCTTTAGTGTGCTTGCCTATTTGATTTGGGATTTATAATTTTATTTTAACTGAGGAATGAATAACGGTGAAGCCATCTCAAGAACATAAAAGCGAAGTCATAAAGCCGTTCAACGATAAATCAGTTGATCCTGCCGAACAGCAAAAATTCAGCCAATTTGCACAAAGCTGGTGGGATCCAAACGGTCCTATGAAACCGCTGCATCAATTAAACCCTGTGCGCCTTGATTATATCAAACAGCAATATCAACGCCATCTGGTGCTTAAAAAAAACAGCGATGATCCCGGTACACCGCTTCAAGGGGTGCGGCTATTGGATGTGGGCTGCGGGGCAGGCTTGGTAAGCGAGGGGCTTTCAAGAATGGGCGCAGCAGTAAGCGCCATTGACGCAACCGAAAAAATGATTGAAGCAGCAAAGCATCATTTGCAAGCATCACCTGCGCCTTTAACCATTAATTACCGCCATGCCACTGTTTCGCAGCTGGTTGAAGAAGGGAAAAGCTTTGATGCCATCACGGCACTTGAGGTGATTGAACATGTTGATGACCCATCGGGATTTCTGGTGGATTTAGCAAAGCTGGTGCGCCCTGGCGGCATGCTTATTCTATCTACTTTGAACAAAACCGCCCGTTCATATCTTTTGGGCATTATCGCCGCAGAATATGTGTTAAGGCTGCTGCCGCGCGGCACGCATGAATGGCAGCGTTTTGTAAAACCTGCGCAAATGGTTGCAAGCCTGCAAGCCGAAGGGTTTGAAGCGGTGGATTTGACAGGCATTCGCTATAACCCCTTTGCGGGCAGCTTTACACTAACCCCGCATGATGTTGCGGTGAATTATATTATCAGCTTTAAAAAGCAA
>JBGCED010000031.1:0-5587 GCA_045106055.1 Alphaproteobacteria bacterium | reverse complement strand
TGTGGATTTATAAGGCTCCCCCGCTGCTTGTAAAATATGATGCGGGAAACCTGGCCCGTCATCTTGCAAGGTTACCCGAATGTGATTCCAATCCCAAAACAGCATCATTGTTACTTTTTTATTTGCAAACTGCCCTGCATTTGAAATTAAATTGCCAATGCCATTTAACAATTCTGGCTTGCGCTGAATGGCGGGTTCCATGCCGCGTGTTTCAAGTTCGATCTTTAATTCAAATTCAATCTGCTGCGGCAAATGATTAAGCGCGATTTCTTCGAGCAAATTGGTTAAGGTTGGCAATTCATAGGGATCCCCCCCATGCTTATGCGGTTTTTCGGCAAGTGCAATTAAAATTTCCTTGCAGCGCAAGGATTGTTCATACAGCATTTGATGATCTTCTTGGATGATGTTCCAATTTCTTGAATCTTTGATATTCTGATTTCTTAACTCTTTGGTAATGACGGAAATGGTGGCAAGCGGCGATCCTAATTCATGGGCAGCCGCCGCTGCAAGCGCGCCAAGCGCGGATAATTCGCGTTCTTTTGAAAGCGCAATCGTTGCTTCTGCCAGTGCAGAAGATAGGCGGCGCGAATCTTCGGAAGTTGCCCAAATAAAACCTATCATAAAGATAATCAAACCGCTAAGCGATGCCCAAATCGCAAGCTTGTAAGCCCATGGCAATTCAAGCATTTGTGCGCCCGTTGCATAGCCAAAGATGAAATCCGACCATGGCACTGTGCCTGAATAGATTGCCAATAAGCCAACAAGGATCAAGGCAAGCCCGCCCAAAATCAAAGTGCTGATGCGCGATAATATGGCGGCGCTGATGACCATCGGCAGCAGGATCATAAAGATAAACGGATTGCCAATGCCGCCATTAAAGCCAGCAAGTGCTGAAATTTGGATAATGTCAATCGCCATCATTGGCAGCGCCCGCCCCTCGCTAAGGCGACCAAGACGATAGGTTGAAACGCTGAAATAAATATTCACCAGCATATGAAACCCGATCAAGGCAAGGCTTTCTTGCAGCGCAATTGGAAAATCCATGACCATGCCGATCATAATGATTAAAATCAGCTGCGCACAGGCTTCAAGCCATCTTAAATTGCTAAGGGTCTTGGAGCTGATGCCGATTGGGTTTACAAATTCATGGCGTGAAAAAGATTTAAGCTGCTTTATGTTGATCTTATCCAACAGCATTGATGCTAACGCTGCGCTGTTGCTGTTATGGTCTCAATCATGGCTTCAATCGCAGCAACGGCATCCGCAACCGCTTGCGGATCGGTGCTGCGCACCACCAATGTAATCATCGGGCGATCAAATCCCCATGTTGGATAACAGCCAATTTCACATTGGATAAATTGATCCGCAATCTTAGCAAGCGGGGTTGTCACCACGCTTTCCGCCAAAAATGCCGTTAGGCTTTTGCTGTGAAAATCCGCCCCGCGCGTTAGGCTTGGCATTGTCTGTTCCACCATGCCCTTAAAAATCGCAGGAACGCCCGCCATCACAAACAGATTTTCAATATTAAATCCTGGCGCGATCGATACGGGATTATTGATCAAATTTGCACCAACGGGAATGCGCGCCATGCGCTGGCGTTCTGGGGTAAAGGGCTTGTCTTGAACTTGATAATAAGCATCCAGCACGCTGTAGGCTTGTTTGTTAATCGGCAAATCAACCCCAAACGCATCCGCAACCGCTTGCGCGGTAATATCATCATGGGTCGGGCCAATGCCGCCGCTGGTAAACACATAATCATAAATGCGGGTTAATTCGCGCACCGTTTCAATAATGACCGATTCATCATCGCGAATAAATCTGGCTTCACATAATTTAATGCCATGATCCACCAAGGCAAGCGCAAGGAAATTTAAATTTTTATCCTGCGTTCGCCCCGATAATAATTCATTGCCAATCGCAATAAAGGCTGCGCTTGGTTGGGTTTTATCCATCATGCTTCCGCCTTATTAAAAATCACACCTTTAAAAGTCACATTTTTAAAAATCAAAACACCGCCCTGCCTTTTCCCAATCGCCATAACGGGTTGGCTCTAATCCTTTTGGGCCGCCAATCTCAACAGGTTTTTCACCCTGCTTTTGACCTGCTTGCTGCTGATGGGCTTCTTGGCTTTTATTTTCGGCGCGCGTCCTTGCATCCAGCCTTGCATTAGGCGATGGCGGAATTGGGGGCGGAATCATGCGCTTTTCTGTTTGCTTTGCCATGATAAATAAACCCTATCCCTTCAAGGCCGCACTCATCGTAATCCCAAGATCGGATGGGGAATAGGAAATATGCACCCCTGCGCGTTTCATCGCCTCAAACTTAGATTCAGCGGTGCCTTGCCCGCCTGAAATGATCGCGCCCGCATGTCCCATGCGTTTCCCAGCAGGGGCGGTCGTGCCTGCAATAAAGCCAACCGTTGGTTTTTGAACCTTGCTTTGCATTAAAAATTCAGCCGCTTCTTCTTCTGCTGTTCCGCCAATTTCACCAATCATAATGATGCCTTGGGTTTCATCATCGCCTAAAAATAATTCAAGGCAATCAATGAAATTTGTGCCATTCACAGGATCGCCGCCAATGCCGATACAGGTGGTTTGACCAAGCCCTTCTGCGGTGGTTTGCGCAACTGCTTCATAGGTTAATGTGCCAGAACGCGACACAACGCCAATTTTACCGCGTTTATGAATATGACCTGGCATGATCCCGATTTTACATTCATCGGGGGTAATGATCCCTGGGCAGTTTGGCCCAATTAGCCGTGTTGCTGAATTTTGCAGCGCGCGCTTGACCCTGACCATATCAAGGGCGGGGATGCCTTCGGTAATGCACACCACCAGCGGCACTTTGGCATCAATCGCTTCCAAAATACCATCTGCGGCAAAGGGCGGGGGAACATAAATCACCGACGCATTCGCGCCTGTTTGATGCACCGCTTCTTCAACCGTATTAAATACAGGCAAATCAAGATGGGTGCTGCCGCCCTTACCAGGGGTAACCCCGCCCACCATTTTTGTGCCATATTCAATGGCTTGGCTTGAATGGAATGTGCCTTGCGAGCCTGTAAAGCCTTGGCAAATTACTTTTGTTTCTGAATTGACTAGAACGGCCATTACTTTAAGCCCCTTTCACTGCTGATACAATTTTGCTTGCAGCATCGGCAAGATTATCGGCTGAAATAATCGGCAAGCCCGATTCTGCCATGATTTTTTTACCAAGCGCGACATTTGTCCCCTCCAGCCTGACGACCAGCGGCACTTTTAAATCCACTTCTTTGGATGCTGCAACCACCCCTTCTGCGATGATGTCGCAGCGCATGATTCCACCAAAAATATTCACCAAAATCCCTTTTACATTGGGATCGGAAAGGATGATTTTAAAAGCGGTGGTAACCCGTTCTTTGGTTGCCCCGCCCCCAACATCAAGGAAATTTGCGGGCGATCCGCCTTTAAGCTGGATAATGTCCATGGTTGCCATCGCAAGCCCAGCGCCATTCACCATACAGCCAATTGAACCATCCAATTTCACATAATTCAGCTCATGCTTTGCCGCTTCAAGCTCCATCGGGTCTTCTTCGTTTGGATCTTGCATTTCGGCGATTTGATGACGGCGATAAAGTGCATTATCATCAAAATTCATCTTGGCATCAAGCGCAATCACTTCGCCGCTGCCTGTGATCACAAGCGGATTAATTTCCACCAAAGACGCATCAAAATCCCAAAAGGCTTTATATAAAGCCGTTAAGAATGTGGTTAGGCTTTTAAGCTCCCCGCCCTTAAGCCCCAGAAAAAAGCCAACCTTACGGCAATGAAAGCCTGAAATGCCTGTTGATGGATCAATTGCCACCTTTAAAATTGCAGCGGGGTTGCGCATCGCAACTTCTTCAATTTCCATCCCGCCTTCTGAGCTTGCCATGATGGTAACGCGGCTGGTTGCACGATCAAGCAGCAATGATAAATAAAGTTCGCGCGCAATATCGCACCCTTCTTCAATATAAAGGCGCTGCACTTTTTTGCCAGCTTCGCCTGTTTGCTTGGTGACCAAGATTTGATTAAGCATGGCTTCGGCGTTTTCTTTGACTTCTTGGATGGATTTAACCACCCGAACCCCGCCCTTGCCATTTGGATCATTTTGAAAGCGCCCTGCCCCGCGACCGCCTGCGTGAATTTGCGATTTCACAACAAAAACAGGGCCGCCCAGCCTTTCAGCCTCGGCAACGGCTTCTTGGGCGGTAAAAGCAACACCGCCCTTTGGCACTGGAACGCCCGCACTTGCCAGCAGGCTTTTGGCTTGATATTCATGGATATTCATAAGGATACCTTTTTTATATTGTTATATTAATGCCTAGGCTTCGATCTTGGCAAGCGCGTCATTTAGCCCCTTTACCGCAGCGATTGAATGATCCAGCATGGCTTGCTCATCTGGGTTTAATTCAATTTCAACAATGCGTTCAATGCCGCCCGCGCCAATCACACAAGGCACACCAACATATAGCCCATCAAGCCCATATTCGCCATTGCATTTTGCAGCACAAGGCAGAACCCGCTTTTTGTCTTTTAAATATGAATCTGCCATTTGAATCGCCGACGATGCAGGCGCATAAAATGCAGACCCTGTTTTCAGCAAATTCACAATTTCCGCCCCGCCATCACGAGTGCGCTGAACAATGGCATCAATCTGGGCTTGGCTTGCCCAGCCCATGCGGATAAGATCAGGCACAGGAATGCCAGAAACGGTTGAATAGCGAATAAGCGGCACCATCGTATCGCCATGACCGCCAAGCACAAATGCGTTTACATCCTCAACCGATACTTTAAATTGTTCCGCCAGAAAATACCGAAATCTTGCCGAATCAAGCACACCCGCCATGCCAACCACATGGCTTGCGGGCAAGCCTGATTCCTTTTGCAGCAAGCCAACCATCACATCAAGTGGGTTGGTAATGCAAATCACAAACGCATCGGGGCAGTTATCACGAATGCCCGCGCCAACCGCTTTCATCACTTTTGCATTAATGCCGATCAAATCATCGCGGCTCATCCCTGGTTTTCTGGGAACACCGGCGGTTACAATCACGACGGCAGCGTCTTTTAGTGCGCTATAATCATTTGCGCCCTCAATCTTTGCATCAAAACATTCAACGGGGGATGCTTGGGCAATATCCAAGGCTTTTCCTTGCGGGATGCCTTCTGCAATGTCAAACAAAACAATATCCCCAAGCTCTTTCAAGCCAGCCAGCAGCGCCAAAGTGCCGCCAATATTGCCTGCGCCAACCAGCGCAATTTTATTTCTTTTTACCTTTGCCATTCCCATGAGCCAAACTCTCCTGCATGATGTTTCAAAAAAATATTTATCAATTCATACGCCAATAATCATTTAATGGCAAGAACCCCGATTGACGCAGGCAAAAAATCCTGTGTTGAATGATGATTGAAGGGTTGCAAAAATTTTAAGGCTGTGGCATAAGCCCGCTTGGATATATGCTATTTGCTGCCGTAGCTCAGTGGTAGAGCACTCCCTTGGTAAGGGAGAGGTCAAGAGTTCAATCCTCTTCGGCAGCACCAGCCCCCTCACACAGATAATCACAGCA
>JBGCED010000030.1:0-4915 GCA_045106055.1 Alphaproteobacteria bacterium | reverse complement strand
AGAATAATTATATCCCCATTTCTGCGCGCGCATCCTCGGTTGCCTCCGCACTTAATCCTGATGCCGAATGGCCAGAATATTATCAAGATGATTATGATCCAGATGCGGATACGCAAACAGATGAACCCGATGAACAATCTGCGGATGGAGAAAAAGAAGAAAGCTTGAAGCAATAAGGGGATGGCGGAAGCGGAGAGATTCGAACTCTCGGACGGCTTTCACCGTCGCTGGTTTTCAAGACCAGTGCATTAAACCACTCTGCCACGCTTCCATATCTTATCAAAAATGCTTGTAAATCTGCAAATCTTGCATTAAGAATAAATGCTTATAGCAAGCTTGGCACAGAGAATAAATAGAAAAATTTACCATTTTCACTTTTCCTGCCATATAGATCCTTAATGAATCACATCACTATGCGCCAAAAAGGGGCTTTTGCATGAATAGCAATGCAAATCAATTTTCAGTAAAACGACATAATATGGTTGAAGGCCAGATTAGGGTGAATAACATCCAAAGCCCCAGCCTGTTAAATGCAATGGCAACGCTTGAGCGAGAGGGATTTGTTGACCCTGCCCAGCAAGCCTTTGCCTATAGCGATGCGCCCTTGCCTTTGCTCTATGATGGCAAGCCTATCATCGCCGTTGATCCCGCAACAAAACGCATAAAACGCACCATGCTTTCCCCCCTAACCCAAGCAAAATTATTGGATTATGCAGAAATCACCCCCCAAGATAATTTGTTGGTGATTGGGGCGAATTACGGCTATTTATCCAGTCTTGGCGCGAAAATTGCAAACTTTGTGTTGGCGGTTGAGCAGGATGCCCAGCTGGTAAAACGGCTGGATATGGTAACCAGTCAGCTTGAAATTGATAATGTAATGATGATTGAACATATGCTTGCAAAGACACATGCAAATGCGATTGTAAAAAAGCAAGCCCCCTTTAATGCCATTATTTTTGAAGGAAAATTGGAAAAAATTCCGCCCCATATTCAATCTTTACTGTCACAAGATGGAATCATTACCTATATTGCTGATAATAGCAATGGCGTTACAGGCATTATGTGCGCCAAGGCTAGCAACGGAAAACTCAGCATCATTGAACAAGAAACAGTTGAAGCAGATTATCTGCCTGGTTTTGAACCCAAGCCAAGCTTTAAATTTGCTTCATAATCTATGGCGCTTGAAAGGCATTATATCACATGAGTTTAACGATGAATTTAACCCGCGATAACATTCATAATATGCCGCCGAAAAAAGGCATCAAACGCGCCTTGAACAAAACAATGCTGCTTGCAGGAATTGGCGTGATGCTGCTTGGCAATATGATCGCCAGCCCTGCATTGCAAGCGCAAGATTTGCAAAATGCCTTGATCACGGCTTATGAAACCAATCCTGATTTAATGGCAGCGCGCGCAAATTTAAGGGCAACCGATGAATTGCTGGCGCAAGCTTTGGGGATCAAACGCCCAACCCTTAGTGCCGCCATTGACGCAACCTACAGCAACAATAATCATTCATCCCAGCGGGTGAATGATACAAGCGAAACTGACAAGGTGGGGCAGCTTAACATTTCGCAAACCCTGTTTAATTCAGGAAAATCCGCAGCCGAGATTGAAGCCGCAGAATCTGCAATCTCTGCGGGGCGCGCCGCCTTATTATCCACCGAACAGGATATATTTGTTGCGGTCGCCAACGCCTATCTTGATGTGGTGCGCGATCAAGCCATTCTTGACCTTCGCAAAAATAATGTCACCCGCCTAACCCGCCAGCTGGAAGCCACCAATGATCGTTTTGAAGTTGGCGAAGTTACCAGAACCGATGTCGGGCTTGCCTCAAGCCGATTGGCGGGCGCAAAATCAGATGAAATTGCAGCCCAAGGTCAATTAAAAATCTCTCAAGCTGCCTATGAACGGGTGGTTGGGATTTACCCACAAGACATTAGCGCCAATATTTCCGATCCTATGGTGGAAGTTGATGTGCCAAAAGATGCGGATGCCGTGATTGAAGCTGCGATTGAGCAAAATCCTAATTTAATTCAGCAACGCCATGCCTATCGTCAGGCGCAATATTCTGCCAGTTCTGCAAAGGCTGATATTATGCCGCGATTAAGCGCAAATGGGTCTTTATACCATCAACGCAACGCAGCTGGAAGGGGCGTTGAAACCGATGGCTATAGCATTGGTCTTAACCTTAATTTTCCATTCTATCAAGGCGGGATTACCGCAAGCAGGGCGCGCTCGGCGCAATCCGCCGCAGTATCCAGCATGCACAGCTTGAATTCCGTTCGCCGTCAGGTGATTGAGGCTGCAACTTCTGCATGGGAAAATTACAATTCATCCCTTGCTTTTATTGGCGCGCTTGAAGAAGAATTAGATGCAAATCGTTTAACCCTTGAAGGGATTGAGCAAGAAGCCATGGTTGGATCACGAACAGTGCTTGACATTTTAGACGCAGAACAAGATGTGATGGATGTTGAGGTTGACCTTGTAAGCGCACAGCGCAATTTCTTGCTGCAAAAATACCAGATGGCAGCTGCAATGGGGCTGTTTAATTCGCGCAGCTTAACGCTGGGCGGGGAAAGCTATGATCCAAACCAGCATTATTTGGAAGTCAAAAATCGCCTATTTGGGCTTGATGCGGGGGAAGAACGCTATGAACCGCCCGCTGGCATCATCCAAGAATAAGCATAAACCCCCATAAATACCTGATTTTTAAAGTATTCATCCGTTTATTACTATGAAAGCGGATTTAATACTTGCCTTTTCTTTGAAATTGGTTTAAAAAATATTGTTACGATTGATTGAATAGGCCAAAATCACATATGATCTCATGTAGAAACTGAAAGATCTAAGGTAAAATATAAAATGCGTTATGCGAAATTCCCTTTAAAAAACTTCAATACCATTCGTGGATTTATGAATGGCTATGCAAGCAAAGCTGTTATGAACGGCTGCGCGAGCAAGGCTGTGTTGATGGCAGCAATGATGGCTGTGTCCATTGGCGTGTCTGCGCCTTATTCAAATGCCCAGCAAATGCCGACGCAAGGGTTGATCAGCCCGCCTTCAACTCAGCCACAGCTAAATGGCTTGCAGCAAAATGGGCAGAACCAGTTGCCGCTTTCCCAGCAAACCGTTGGCGGTGAAAGCGAAATGATGAATCTTGGGGAATTGCTTGGCATTAATATCAGCCCCGAAGGTCAAGGCGGCGCCCCAACCTATTTAACGCTGCATGATACGATCTTTTCATTGGTTGCGAATAACCGCAAGATGAAAGCGGATTTAATGTCGCTTCATGGTTCTAAGCTTGATATTGATCGCGCAGAAGCGGATTATCTGCCAGAAGTGGTGGTGTCTGGATCATTCACCCGCAATGGTGTAAATCCAGAAGAAAGCGATTCTGACAATGAGATTGTGGGCGGGGAATGGAACCAATTTAACAGCAATCGACTTGAAGTTACCCTGCGCCAACGGCTTTATGATTTTGGCTATCGCGATGAAAGCTTAAAATCAGCGCAGGCGGATTATGCGCGGCAAACTGCCAGCTTCCGCTCGACGCTTGAAGATAAAATGATGGAAATGGTCACCCTTTATGGCGAAGTGCGCCGCAACATCATTCAATATCGCTCGATTAATGAATATTATGCGCAAGGGCTTGAATTATTTAAGGTCGTGAAAGACCGTACCGATAATGATTTAGCGCCGCAATCGGAACTTGAATATGTTCAGCTGCAACTTGCCGAAGCACGCCAGCAACTAACCCAAATTGCTTCCAGAATTACCCAAGGTCGCCGTGCGTTTGAACAGGAAATTGGGGTGTGGCCGCAACAGCTTGCGCCAATGCCATCGGTTGCGGTTGAACGCATTAGCCAGCTTGCAGATGTTAATTTACCCGCACGCAGATCGGCGCAAGTCGAAGAAATGCGGGCGGAGGCTGCAAGCCGTCAAGCCCAGCTTCAGCGCATTTCAGCCGAAGACAAACCCAATATCACGCTTGAGGTTTCAGGCTATCGCACCGATAATTCAGGAAATGGCAACACAACCGATTTGGGCGCAAATGGAACGCTTCGTATGAATTGGACCTTATATGATGGTGGCCGCCAGGATATTGCTTATGAACAAGCATTAATGCAATTAAAGCAAAGCAAATTTGCGGTTGATTATCTGGGCGCACGCGCAAAAGGCGATTCCCTGCGCTATTTGATTGAAGTGAAGCAGGCCGATCAAGAAATTGACATTGTGCGCAGCATGATCGCCTCTTCGGATCAAATCATTCGCCATAATACAAGATTATTCCAAGCGGGATTGGTTTCTGCAACCTTTATGATTGGGTCATTGCGCGAACGCGCCTTTTACAGAATTAGACTGGTTGATCTAGAGCATAATCGCGCTGTTTCAAGCTTTGGCTATGCTTATGCAATGGGCATTTTGCCTGCGCAGCTTGGCATTAACATCGAAGATTTGGTCAATGATTTTGATCCCGCCACCGCCCCTCCAGAAGATCAAGCAATGATGATGAACACCGCCAGCAACAATAACCGCGCTTTAAACTAAGCCTGTTATTACCCAGCAATTCTATTATCGTTGATACTCCAAGACATGGTACTTCCAGACATGATACTCTAGGCAGGGGAATGTTATTTATATTGCAGGCGGCAGCTTGGAAAAGAGAGAAGCGTATTATCTTCCTATATTAAAATTAAAGCGCCCCTCTGTTAAAGCGCCTCTATGTTATTAAAGACCAAGCCGTTCAACGGTTTGGTTGGTGGGGATGCCATGGCGATCCCAACCGCGCAATTCATAATATTCTGGAAGCATTTTTTCAAGATCGCTGGTAAGCCCTTTGGCAGGACCGATCTTGGCTTGATCTTTTAGCAAGCGTTTTGGTAAATTATCATCTTCGGCGGTAAAGCCCGCT
>JBGCED010000029.1:0-4809 GCA_045106055.1 Alphaproteobacteria bacterium | reverse complement strand
GACACGCCTTGGCTCATCAAATATTCACGAACTGCATTTGCTCTACGCTCGCCCAAAGCAAGGTTATATTCCCGCGTTCCGCGCTCATCAGCATGACCTTCAATGCGAACGGTAACGGTTGGGTTGCCATTTAACCAAGCGGCTTGGCGTGCCAATACGGTGCTTGCTTCCGCAGTGATTGCAGATTGATCAAAGCCAAAAAATACACGATCACCAACATTGGCAATGAAATAATTCTTAGAAAGCATATCAACGCCTTCATTTGCAGGTGTTTGTGATACAGAAGTTGCAGCAGGTGCTGAACCGCTGGATGCGCCCACTTGGGAATCCCCTGCGGAACTTCCTGCAGAACCAGTTTCAGATTGTGAAGCACACGCGCCAACCAGAGTTAGAGCAGATAAAACGGCAATTAATTTTAAGCGCATAATGCACCCCCATCGTTAAAATATTAGGTTTATATTATAAGCATTTGCATATAATATTTTGAAAATTCATTTTATTTTTTTAAGGCATAATTGTTTTATCAAGCGCATAAGGTTTAAAATCGCTTGGAATTATCCTTAATTTAACAGGCTTTATGTTATTTTCCACATATATTATGATTTAAGTTAAACATATATAAAGTAAACACTTAAAAGCCCATTACAATTAAACCCCTTATAATACAGTAACAAAGCCTTTTCAATGCTTATTTTAACCCGAAATGGGCATTGATAAAAAAAGCACCCTTCAAACTGTAAATTTAAAGGGTGCTTTGATGCTATATTAAAGCGTTATTAAAATTATACTTTTTCGGCGATTTTGACTTTGCCTTTTGCGGGTTTTGATGGGGGTGCATCAAGCATATTGCTGTCAATCATCGCGGATCTTGCGGCGCTTGACGGCGTTTCAATATGAATGCGGCGCGGTTTTGCGCTTTCTGGCACTTCGTGATGCAGCAACACATGCAGCAAGCCATTATCAATCTGCGCGCCCGTGATGCTAATATGATCCGCAAGGCTAAAGCTGCGTTCAAAGCTGCGCTCGGCAATGCCGCGATGCAAGAATACGCGCTGATTTAGCTGTTTCTGGGCGGATAAATCGCCCGCATCAGCTGTTTCTGATTCTTGAGATGGCTGGGGGTCTGGGCGAATGCGTCCTTGAATGGTTAATTGATTTTGATGCACGGTAATATCAAGATCATTTGGGGAAAAGCCCGCAACCGCCATTGTGATCGCATAATCAGAGTCTGATAATTTTTCAATATTATAAGGCGGGTATGAGATTTGGGATTCGGTTGCAAGATTATCAAGCATCCGTGCCATCCGATCAAATCCAACCGAATTTCTAAATAAGGGGGTTAAGTCAAAACTTGGCATAATTCTATCCTCCATGAGCAATAGTTAAAGTTGCAATAGTTAAGGTTGCAATAGTTAAGTTTGTTAATAATCGTAATTTTTAATGACTCCCATCATGGCAAGCCATCATGTAAATTCATTTAAGATGCAATTTTGAATTTTCAAGAGAGGATTAATTAAGGGGCAAATCACAAATTTATGTTTTGGATTCAACCCGCAATCCAAGCACAGCTTCATCTTGAAAATGCGCTTCAAGCTTTTGACCAATTTGGGCTTGATTCCCAGCTTGGATTAGATTGCCTTGTTCATCCTTAATGACGCTATAGCCCCTAGCAAGCACAGATTTAAACGAATTTGCTTCCAAGCGATCGCTTAAAATATCAAGCTTTTGCTGATATTTGTGAAGTTGGTTGAAAATGGACGGCGCAAGGCGCGCATCCATCGCCGCAAGATTTTGCTGGGCATAGCGCATCATCGCGCTTGGCGGCTTCAAGCTTGCTTGCGCTGCGCGCAGCCCGTGAATTTTCTGGCGATATAGGGTGCGCGAAGCCTGACGCAGCCGCTCGAAACGGTCATCCAGCCGTTGCAGCGCATTTTGCATGAGATTTTCAGGCGTAAGCAAGCCGCGCGCCCAGCCTTCAAATTGCTGCCGCTGCCGCATAAGATGGCGGTCGGCTGCTTTATCCAGCCGCAGCTGCCATTCCATTATCCCATTGCGCAATTCCGATAATACAGGCACCGCCATTTCTGCGGCAGCAGTTGGGGTGGGTGCGCGCAAATCCGCCGCAAAATCACATAGGGTAACATCGGTTTCATGCCCGACCGCGCTGATGATTGGAATTTTAGAATTAAAAACCGCGCGCACCACCGCTTCATCATTAAATGCCATTAAATCTTCCAGCGAACCGCCCCCGCGCGCAACAATAATCACATCTGGACGGGTTGGAATATCTTCTTGGTTTGAAGCGGCGGAAGGAAGCGCATTTAACCCCTCAATCGCTTGCACCAGCTCGCGGGCTGCATTCGCGCCTTGCACCAAGCTTGACCATAGCAGCACATTGCGCGGAAAGCGGTCTTGCAAACGGTGGAGTATATCGCGAATCACCGCCCCCGTTGGCGAGGTAACCACGCCAATATGATCAGGCAAATAGGGAATCGCGCGTTTGCGGCTTTGCTCAAACAGCCCCTCAGCCTGTAATTTTTGCTTTAATTCTTGCAGCCTTTGTAATAATGCGCCTTGCCCTGCAAGCGCAATATGATCAATAATCATTTGATATTTAGAGCGATCGCCATAGGTTGTTATCTTGCCAGAGGCAATAACCTCCATCCCCTCTTTGGGGGTGAAGTCAAATTTTGCCATTGAACCGCGCCAACATACGCCATCAAGCACATCATTGCTGGCTTGATCTTTAAGGCTCATATAGCCATGACCAGACGCTGCAATTTTAACCGATGATAATTCGGCGCGCACCCGCACATGACCAAAGCGATCTTCCAAAGTTCGCTTTAGCGCATTGGACAGGTCTTTGACGCTATATTCACTGACATTATCGCTTGCCGCAGGCGGCGTATAAAAAGGGGTATTCATGGCGGTATTTTTATGATTTAAGGGATAAATATGTTTTCTTGACAATGCCTTAATGAAGCCCATATAACAATAGGCTAATGAAAAAATATTTCACAAAACTTCATGTATCATTCCGTATGAAATCTCATGTTAAACGAGCTTAATCAGCGCGCGCGCACCGTTTTGGGCCATATTGTCTCTGGTTATATTGAAACGGGAGAGGCAACGGCATCGCGCACCCTATCGCGCATGGAAGATTTGGGGGTATCGCCAGCAACCATTCGCAATGTCATGGCAGATTTAGAGGATGCGGGGCTGCTTTATGCCCCCCACAGCTCTGCGGGGCGGCTGCCAACGGCGCAAGGATTAAAGCTGTTTATTGACGGTATTTTGGAAATTGGCACGCTAAATCCAGAAGAACAAAAGCAAATTGATGAACATTGCCACAGTGAAAATGACAATATTACCCGCTTAATGGAAAAAGCGGGGGATGTGATGTCAAATATCAGCCTATGTGCAGGGCTGGTGGTCGCGCCATCGTTAAATCGCTCGCTAAAACATATGGAATTCATCAGGCTAAATGCTGAAAAAGCGCTGGTGGTGATGGTGGATGAATTGGGCATGGTTGAAAACCGCATCATTGACCTTCCAGCGGGCATTCCCGCGCAAGCCTTGGTAAGTGCGGGCAATTATATTTCAAGCCATCTGGTCGGGCGCGATTTAAAAGCCGTCCAGCAAGCGATTGAAAGTGAAATAAATACCAGGCAATCACAGCTTGATTCGCTTTCCACCAAATTGGTCACCGCAGGGCTTGCAAGCTGGTCAAGCCTTGGCAATGAAGATGCGGTGCTGGTGGTGCGCGGACAAGGAAAAATGCTGCAAGATGTGTCTGCGCTTGAAGATTTAGAGCGCGTAAGATCCTTGTTCATGGCACTGGAAGTAAAAGAAAACCTGCTTAAATTATTAACCGCGACCGAGGGCGCAGACGGGGTTAAAATCTTCATTGGCGCAGAAACAAGGCTGTTTGGCATGTCAGATTGTTCGGTGATCGTATCCCCCTATCAAGATCAAGAAAATAAAATTATTGGCGCGGTTGGGGTTGTAGGACCGCTTAGAATGAATTATGCCCGTATCATTCCCATGGTGAATTATACGGCTGAAATGGTATCAAAATTTATCGGAAATAATCGCTAATCATATTCGGAGAGAACAAAAAATGGCTGCAAAAAAGAAAAAGCAAACAGAAAAAGAATCACAACAACAACCACAAGCCGAAATGCAGGCAGCGCAGGCTGCTAAGCCAGCAGAAGACCAGCCAAAAAATTTCAATTATCAGCTGCCTGATGATGATATTATTCACACAGAAGCCTTAAATCCAGAATCGCTTAACCAGATGCCAGAAAGCGAAGAAGCACAAGCCGTTGATGGCGCGCAGGAAGATGTGCAAGATGATCCACAGGGTGATCTGGATGTCAATCCGCAAATGATTGCCGCGCTTAATCAAAAAATCACCGCGCTTGAACAGCAGCTGGAAGAGCAAAAAGACCGCATGTTAAGGCTTGCTGCCGAAGCTGAAAATATTCGCAGACGCGCGACAAAAGAAAAAGAAGATGCCCAAAAATATGGCATCACCAATTTTGCAAAAGATTTATTGGGCGTTGCCGACAGTCTTGGGCGCGCCGCAGATGCGCTGAATGATGAAGCGGTTGCAGCGCAGGAAAACCTGAAACCCTTGCAAGAGGGGGTTAAAATGACCGACACAATGCTGCAAGATTGCTTGGCGCGCCATAAAATCACCAAAGTATCGGGCGTTGGGTCAAAATTTTCCTATGATCATCATCAAGCCATGCAGCAAGTTGATTCACAAACCCATGAATCAAATACAATCATTCAAGTGTTGCAAGA
>JBGCED010000028.1:0-39327 GCA_045106055.1 Alphaproteobacteria bacterium | reverse complement strand
CGATGAGGAAATCTGCCATGACTCAGAAAAACAGCTTAGGAGCAAAAGTAGATAATTTTTTGAATGGGTTTCAAAATAATTATGGAAAATTAAAAAATATACAATGGTTTATTAGCAATAGAATGGTGTCAGGTGCTGATCTAATTGAGCAACCTCAGGAAAGCTCTAAGATAGCTTCATGGCCAGTTAGCGAACAAAAGCAAATGCAAGTGGGTGCGTTTATAAAAACCTTAAAAAACTAGGTTTTAATTAACAAATTTTTTACATTTATAAAAGGTTAACTGGGGCGTGCAAAATATCGGTGATGTATTAAAGTTGGTTGAGCTTGTGCAAAATAAGTTGCAAGAGCAAGCGCAGGATCCATTAAAATTACCTCTAGATATAAATCATATAGAAAAAGCCATCACAGCGTTAAATGATAATCGTGTTGCTGGAGGAAATCTTGAGCGTGGCTAGATTTCCGATGAATTGGCAGAAGTTGCGGCGCTTGAATTGCTTTTTCCATTTGAAGTTCGTAAAGAGTTACGCAAACTTACTTTAACCGATGATCTATTACATAAAATTGCTAAATATGCTAGAATTCCTCAGTTTTATGCTTCATTAGCACTTCAAGATGATTATACCCAGTTCATCACTACGGCAAAATCGCGTTAGCCGGCAAACCGAAATACCGCCTCGTTATTGAAAATTGCTCTTGCCATTTTCTCAGAAATTTTTGCTTCTTGTAATAATATCATCACGGCATCAGATAAATATTAATATCCAAGCAATTAACAGGCGGGAAGATGGGCGTGGGCGCGCTGCCAAAATTCTGTCCAGCCCTTGACATGATCTGCGTCTTCAATTTGCAGAATTTTCACGCAGTCAATCCTGTTCATATTGTCGATAAAGCTGCTGGCGATCCAGTCGGGGATAATGTCATCATCTTCGCCAACATAATGAAGTTGCGGAATATGCTGTATGGATACGGCAATATCGGTCGGGTCAAGCGAGCCTGATAGTGCAAAATCACCGCGATGCTTGCCCAGCCCCACAGGGTCAAGATTGCCAGCAATGGTGCGCAAGCTTGCAATATTCTTCAAGCGATCTGCCAGCAATAGCGCAACCGCGCCGCCCCCTGAATAGCCGATTAGGTGAATATCCTTTAAACCATGCTCTATGCTTGTTTCATTGATCGCTTGTTCCAGCGTGTCAATGATGCTGCTGCTATAGCGCGCATTCGTCCAATAGCGCGATTCGCAATCATCGGGCAGCGTGCCAGCAATCAGATCATCGCCCGTTGCTTGCAGCGAATAATGACATGGGCGCGCAAGCCATAACCGATTGGGGGATTTATCCAGCGCAGCCAGCCGCAAACCAACAGGGTCAAGGGGGGTTGGATCGCTGGTTGCAAGCCCGTTTGCGGCATAAGCAATACCGTCCCCTTCCAAATATACCATTAGCGGTGCATTTTTATCTTGAATGTCAATATAGCCAAAGCTGTTAAACTCACGGGATGAAAATTCAATCGGTGCAAGCCCTGCTTGCTTGCCAATCAGCCGTGCGGTTTCTAATCGGACTTCCAAAGAGGTCTCCGCCATATCCGCGCCAAAATTGAAGGCAGAACATGCACCAAGCGCGAAGAGCAATGGCAGCATCAGCAAGCACATAAGCGATTGATTGTTTTTTACCATTGATAGCCCCATTCTTTCAGCAAATAGCCTGATAAATATAGTGATCCTGTGATGATCATTCGAAAATCCGCCGCCAGATTTATATCGCCAAGATAATCATAAAGCTGGTCAAATTCAGTTAAAGCAACGGTCACGCCATGGTTGCTTCCGATTGCCACATTGGCAAGTTCCGATGCGGTAAAGCTGGCGGCTTGATCTGGAATGGACACAGTAAATAAATAATCGCAGCATTCTGCCAAGGGCGCTAGAAAATCATCTGCTTGTTTGCTATTCAGCATGCCTACCACAAACACAGTAGGTGCAGGTCGTTTTTTATTTAACGCTTTTACATTGATCGCAAGCTGCTTGCCTGCGGCTTGATTATGCCCGCCATCCAAAATAATCTCTGCATCGGGGTAAGTTTGCGCCAGCGCACCAAAATTAATTTTTTGCATCCGTGCGGGCCATTTTGCAGCAACCGCACCCGCTTTGATCGCATGCTGTATTTGTTCATGGCTGCGCGCGATCAAGCCTTGTGCATGCAAACGGTCAATGCTGGCAATCGCGGTTGCTAAATTTTGATATTGATGCGCGCCATATAGGCTGGGTGCGGGCGCATCATACCATGCGTGATGTTTGCGTTCATAAACCAGCCCGCCATCAAGCCGAATCGCATAATGCCAATCTTTATCATAGATAAAGGGGGATGCGCCTATTTGTGCGGCAACCGTTTGAATCGCAGCCAGCGCATCTGGGTGTTGGCTTGCAATGATAGAATCGGTAAGGGGTTTTTGAATCCATGCTTTTTCGGTGGCGATCTTGGGCAAGCTATCGCCTAAATATTGCTGGTGATCCATGGAAACAGGGGTGATGATGGTTAAAGCAGGCTTTTCAATGATGTTGGTTGCGTCCAGCCTGCCGCCAAGCCCCGTTTCAAGCAACAAAAAATCCGCTTTGCTGTCTTTAAATGCCAAAAAGGCGGCACAAGTCGTGATTTCAAAGAAAGTAATTGGGCGGTGATCATTGATTCTTTCCACATCGCGCAGCAATTCAACCAAACGCGCTTCATCAATCGGTGTGCCATTTAAAAGGATGCGTTCGTGAAAATCCATCAAATGCGGCGAGCTATAGCAATCCACCTTATAGCCCATTGCTTGCAAGATCGCGCGAATAAAGGCAAGGGTTGATCCTTTGCCATTTGTACCTGCAATATGGATGACGGGGGGCAGCTGGTCTTGGGGACGGCCCAAACGATCCAGCAAATCCACGACCCGATCCAGCCCCAAATCAATGATCTTAGGGTGCAATGCGATAAATTGATCCAATAATTGCTGCGATGTCATCATGGATTTACCAAGATAATAAGGGTTAACTCTGCCCCATCATGCTGGAAATGGCAGCGGGGTTAAGCTTTAATTTTTTCATGGATTCAAGCCATTTTGTGTGAACATCCTCTTGAAAACAAATTCCAAGATCACATTCCATCACCAGCCAGAAATTTTCAGCCAATTCGCGTTCAAGTTCATCTTTTGCCCAAACGCTATGCCCCAATAAAATCATCCGTGATGATGGGCCAATCCGATTGGCAATTTCATTTAACGGCTCAATCGAGCTGGTCATCATAATGCCGTCCGCAATTTTTAGGCTGCTGCGATATTGCCGATCCGCAGAATGCAGCACAAAGCCACGCATATTCTCAATCGGGCCGCCATGATATAATTGCGGTTCTGGCGGGTTTTGACAGACGATGCTGAGTTGGCGCGCCAATTCCAGAAAGCTAACCCGATCCGTGGTGCGATTAAGCAAAAAGCCCTTTGCGCCCTCTTTATTATGTTCATACAGTAAAATGACGCTGCGCTTATAGCGCGCATCCTCAATATGGGGCATTGCAATCAGCATCTTGCCCGTAATATAGCCTCCATCGCGCAGCCCGCGAAGTGCCTGAAGATCAATTTTTATATCCTTGCTCACGGCATATCCTTAATTTTATTGTGTTTATCCTTAACCGCGTTTTTTATTTTAGGCAAGCGCAATCACATATAAAATGCCTTTCAAAATGCCTTGCTAAAAGATCAATTTAATCTTAAAAAACATCCTAAACGCTAGGCTTTTTCGTATATTGGAATAGATGATGGTAAAAAAACAAAATTCAACCGATCAATTGAACGCGATCAGCGCGCAAAGCTATTTGGTGCGCGGCGGCTATCAACGCACCCATTATCAAGAAACCAATGAAGCAATTTTTATGAATTCAGGCTTTGTCTATGAAAATGCCGAACAGGCGGAAGCTGCCTTTAAAGGGGAAACCAATAATTATATTTATTCGCGCTATGCAAATCCAATCATCAGCGTGTTTGAAAAGAAAATGGCGCGGCTTGAAGGCGGCGTGAATGGCGGCGAGATTGGCTGCATCGCGACCGCCACAGGCATGGCAGCCGTTTATGCTGCCCTAGCATGCAGCTTAAAATCAGGGGATCGTATTGTTGCGGCAAAACAATTATTCTATAGCTGCTATTATATCCTATCTGATTTATTGCCGCGCTTTGGGGTAAAGGTTGACTTTGTGGACGGCACGGATTTAAACGCATGGGAAGAAGCGTTAAGCACACCAGCAAATATTGTGTTTTTTGAAACCCCCACCAATCCGATGTTGGATATTTTGGACATTAAGGCAATCAGCACCCTTGCCCATCAAGCAGGGGCGATTGTGATGCTGGATAATGTCTTTGCAACCCCTTGCTATCAACGCCCATTTGATTTTGGGGTGGATGTGATTACCTATTCTGCGACCAAGCATATTGATGGACAGGGCAGGGCATTGGGCGGGGCAATCCTTGGCAGCAAGGATTTCATCGAAGATCATTTGCGCCCGTTTGTGCGCCATACAGGGCCAGGGCTTAGCCCCTTTAATGCGTGGTTGCTTGAAAAGGGGCTTGAAACCTTGCATGTGCGGGTGGATGCGATGAGTAAATCCGCCAGCAAAGTCGCACAATTTCTTGAATCGTGCGCGCAATTACAGCGGTTAAGCTATCCAGGGCTTAAATCTCATCCTCAACATGAATTGGCAGCAAGCCAAATGACGGGGTTTAGCACCCTGATTGCCTTTACGCTAAGGGATGATACCAAGCAAGCCGCCTTTACGCTGTTGAATCGCTTAAAAATGATTGATATTTCTAATAATTTTGGCGATGCAAAATCGCTCATCACCCACCCTGCCACCACCACCCATAGCAAGTTAAGCGATGCTGAAAAACAGCGTCAAGGGATCAGTGATGGCACATTGCGCCTATCGATTGGGCTTGAACGCGCGGATGATGTGATTAATGATTTATCGCAAGCATTAATTTTTTCTTGAGGAACTATGATGAAACCAATTCTATGTTTATTAACCGTGATCATGGCAAGCCTTATGCTTTATGTTCCCGCACAGGCACAGCAATTTGGGGATTTAAGGATTGAGGGTGCGTGGATTCGCCAAATGCCTGCGGTTGCCCCTGCAAGTGCGGGCTTTATGACCATTCATAATCAAGGGAATAAGGATGATCGCTTAATTGCGGTCAATGCCGATATTTCCCAAAAAATAGAAATTCATAATATGATCATGGAAGATGGGGTAATGAAAATGCGCCCCTTAGCAGATGGCATCCCCATCCCCGCTAAAGGTTCAATCACGCTTGCCCCTGGCGGTAAACATATTATGTTTATGGGATTAAAGGGCGCGATTGCAGCAAACAGCATCATAGAAATTGAAATGATCTTTGAACAAGCAGGCGCGATTACACTAACCTTACCTGCAAAAGCATTTTCACAAAATTAAGCGTGCCTATATAATATTTTTTTAAGCTGCTAAATCATCTTAAAACAACATGCTCTAGCGGTCACGCCGTCTAGCGATATATTTAAGGGCAGATTTAATGGCGGGGGCGGCCCGTTTTTTTCTTTTTGCCGCCAGCGCGGGTGGCTTTGGGCTTTCCTGTATGCTTGCCGCCGCGTTTTGATGGTTCAAGATGAAATACCGCTTCTGCAATGTCAGTTACAAGCCCAACGGCAGCTGCTGGCAGATCATAATCCAGCGTTGATAGGCGCATTAGCTCATCCCGCATCTTTGCTGCCATTTCAAATTCTAATTTCTCGGCGGTTTCCAGCATGGCTTTTTCTAGCTTTGTTAGATATTCTTTTAAGGATAAGCCCTTTAAATGCACCGATTCAAGTTCGCTTAATTCAACGCCGCCATGATCTTGATCGTAAATGGATGCCATCACATCACCAATATTCTTACGAATGGATGCGGGGGTAATATTATGAATTTCATTATATTCTTGCTGGCGTTCGCGTCTGCGTTCGGTTTCTTTTAGCGCATAATCCAGCGAATCGGTCATTTTATCAGCATAAAGAATAACCCGCCCATCAACATTGCGGGCGGCGCGCCCGATTGTTTGCACCAGCGAAGTGCGTGAACGCAAGAAGCCTTCCTTATCCGCATCCAAGATTGCCACCAGCGCACATTCTGGAATATCCAGCCCCTCGCGCAGTAAGTTAATGCCAATCAACACATCAAACACGCCAAGGCGTAAATCACGGATAATTTCAATCCGCTCCAGCGTATCAATATCGGAATGTAAATAGCGCACCTTAATTCCTGCATCTGCCATATATTCGGTCAAATCTTCGGACATGCGCTTGGTTAAGGTGGTGACCAGCACCCTTTCTGATTTTTCTTGGCATAATTTACATTCTGCCAGCAAATCATCCACTTGATAGCGGGTGGGACGCACATCGCATACAGGATCAATCAAACCCGTGGGGCGCACAACCTGTTCAATAAATGCGCCGCCTGTGCGCTCTAATTCCCATTTGCCAGGGGTGGCAGAAACAAAAATTGATGGCGGGCGCATGTGATCCCATTCTTCAAACCGCAGCGGGCGATTATCAATACAAGCGGGCAGTCTAAACCCATATTCAGAAAGCGTGGATTTGCGCGAAAAATCGCCCTTGGACATTGCGCCAATTTGGGGAACGGTCACATGACTTTCATCCACCACCAATAGCGCATCTTTGGGCAGATATTCAAACAAGGTGGGCGCAGCTTCCCCTGGCGCGCGCCCTGTTAAATAGCGCGAATAATTTTCAATCCCAGAACACATGCCCGTGGCTTCCAGCATTTCAATATCAAGGGTGGTGCGCTGTTCCAATCGCTGTGCCTCAACCAATTTTCCTGCATTTTGAAATTCATCCACCCGCAGCTTTAAATCGCGTTTCATATCGCTGATGGCTTGCTTGATGGTAGGGCGCGGGGTCACATAATGGCTGTTGGCATAGATTCTAATTTCTGCCAATTCGCCGTAAATCTCTCCTGTTAGGGGATCAAATTCAAAGATTTTCTCAACCTCATCCCCAAACATGGAAATGCGCCATGCGCGATCTTCCAAATGGGCAGGGAATATTTCAATCACATCGCCTTGCAAGCGAAAGCAGCCCCGCGTAAAGGAAAGATCATTGCGCTTATATTGTAATTCAACCAATCTTCGGGTGAATTCGCGCAGATCATGTTGATCTTCCAGCTTAACAGGGATCACCATTTGGCTATAGCTTTCTGGCGAGCCAATCCCGTAAATGCACGATACCGAGGCAACAATCAGCACATCATCCCGTTCAAACAAAGACCGCGTCGCAGAATGGCGCAAACGATCAATCCGTTCATTTAGGGAGCTTTCTTTTTCAATATAGGTATCGCTGCGCGGCACATAGGCTTCTGGCTGATAATAATCATAATAGGATACAAAATATTCCACCGCATTATGGGGGAAAAACCCCTTCATTTCAGCAAATAGCTGCGCTGCCAGCGTCTTATTATGGGCAAGCACAAGCGTGGGACGCTGCACCGCTTCGATGACTTGCGCGATGGTGAAAGTTTTGCCTGATCCCGTGACCCCCAGCAAAACCTGATCACGATCAGCAGGGTTTTCTTGCGCCGCGCCGCCCAGCCCGTCAATCAATTTGGCAATCGCTTTTGGCTGATCGCCCGCTGGCTTATAGTCTGATTCCAATTTAAAGCGTTGCCTGCCTTGACCCGCAGGGCGATTTACCCTGAAATCAGGGGCTAATTCGGGCATGTCAGGCGATAACGCCATTTTTATTCCTTTCTTGAAAAGGATCATATATGATCCTTTTGCGTTCAAACACCACGCAGGCTTACGCCGCACTGGCGGCGACCCACGCTTGTGGGCTTAGAGAATCTGCCAACTTTTAGCGGGCAATTAAATCTTCGTAAAGGGCAATGGTGCTGCTGGTCATTTGCGCAAGCGAGAAATTGGCTTCAACATTTCGCCGCGCAGCAAAGGCAAGTTTTGCGCGCCCCGCCTGGCGCAGCGCGATTGCTTGGCGCAGTGCATTTGCAAGCCCATCCACATCATGCGGCCTGTAAAGCCAGCCCGTCACCCCATCTTCTATTTGTTCCAGCGCGCCACCATGGGCTGGGGCAATGACGGGGCGGCCCATCGCTTGCGCTTCCACCGTTGTTCGTCCAAACGCTTCAGGATCAAGCGAGGTTGATACCACAACATCCGCCAGCATCAAGGATGTTGGAATATCATCCGTATGCCCGACAAACTGCACCATGCCTTGTAGCTTTAAGCGATCAATCTTTGCGGTAATTTCTGCAACATAGGGTTGTGCGCCTTGTTCATCGCCAACCAAAACACAATGAAACGGATGTTCAAGCGTTGGGTCATTGCTGCGCAGCATTTCTGCCAATTTTTCAAGCGCATCCATTAAAAATAAATGCCCTTTCCATTTGGTAATGCGCGCAGGCAGCATGATGATCGGGCGATCATCGGGCAATCGCCATTTTTGTGCTAGGGATTGCAAATGATCGGGGCGCACGCGATTTTGATGAAATTGTTCAAGATCAATGCCGCGCGCAATCACGGTAATTTTTGATTCATCCACCGCATAATGGCTCAATATATGGGTCTTAATATAATTGCTGACCGCAATGACGCGGTTCCCTTTGGTCATCACCGCATTATAGGCTTTTTTAAAATAATTTTTAAAATTATAAGTGCCGTGAAAGGTGGTAACCAAGGGCGTATTGGTTTGCTTTGCTGCATAATAAGCCGACCATGCGGGCGCGCGGCTTCTAACATGCACCAGATCAATTTTTTCATCTTTGATTAAGCGTTTAAGCCGATATGTGTTTAAAGCGATGATAAAGGGGTTTTTGCTGTGGAGCGCAAGCTGATAATGGGTTGCGCCAATCCGGTCCAAACGGTGAACCAGCCGCCCGCCATTTGATGCCACAAACGCCTGATGCCCAGCCTTCACCAACGCTTGCGCCAGATCAACTGTGCCGCGTTCAACGCCACCAGAATTTAATGCGGGTAAAATTTGTAGGATTCTCATTGCCCCGCTTATATAGTTACTTTTCAAGCCCCCGCCAAGTGAATTCTTTATGCGCCATCATATTCCCCATCATCATTATTTTCCCCATCATCACTACTTTCAAGAGCGTGGCGGGCAACGCTTAATGAAAAGCCGCGCCGTGCCAGTTTGGCAAGATGCTTTTGATATAATTTCTGGCGCATGATTGGATCTGTCGGCAGGGGCGTAATTTGCCACGCCCCAAGCTTGTGTTTTTGTGCAAAGCGGCGCGCCAAAACCTCATCCGTCTCCAGCTCTGTTTCTATTGTGTTTTCTAGCAAATCATCAATGGTATCTTGCTGCAAGCCATCTTGCCTTAATTTTTGGCGAATTGTGCTTAATGAATATGATTTTGCTTGATATGACCTGATGCGGCCGCGACCATAGGCAGCATCATCCAAATAAGCAAGCGCTTCCAGCCGATCCAAACAGGCTTTAAGCAGGCTGTCAAAGGCTTCGGGCAGATCATGTTGATATTTTTCGGTGAATTTGCGGGTAAGATAAGTCGATAATTTTGCTCTTGATGCTGCATAACGGGCAAGATAATGCAGCGCACGCCGATTTAATTGCTGGCTGAATTGTTTGTTAAATGCTTGATCAGGCGTTCCAGACATTGCGCGATTTCAAAAATAATAATGTTAAAGAAATAACCATCTTATTGCGGGTTAAATCGCTGGAAATAAAGACCTATATCATTGCTTAGCTGCTGATCCATTGCTGTTAAGGTTGCTTCAATCAAGCTATAAATTTCTTTATTGCGCTCTGTTAGGCTTAAATTTTCTGCAACGGTCAGGCTTTGGGTGATCGTTGAATTTGCAACCGCCTTGCGGCCGCTATTTTCATCAATCGCTTCCATAATAATTTCCAAATCCGCCTGATAATGGGTGCCTTGTTCAACTGTAAAAAACCCAACCACGCCTTTTTGGGTTTCAAGGTCGGTCTGGATGATGGATGCACGCCGCACATCAAATGTAAATATTCCAGATTCGCCAGCGGCTTCAACCCGCTGATTCGCCCAATTTGCAGCCATTGCGCCCAGTGAAATCGGGGTTAAGGCCTCAATATGCCCCCCATCAAAACGATCAGCATGGCTAAGCGTGCTGGTGATCGCTGCAATGTCTAGCGGGATTTCATTAAGATGGTTGAAAGTGATATCAGGATAGGTTGGGGTGGGCGGCGTTTGCACGCATGCACTTAACATGAATAAGCATAAAAATGGGGCGGCAATAAGTTTAAGCATGATACCAAATTTCCTTTTATTTAGGGAAGGGGAACCAAAATTTCCTTTGGTAAGATCAGTCCGTTCTTGCGGGCTTCCTCTTCTACCAGATCAAGATCAACCACTTTATCAATGTTTAAAGTTAGCATTTTTAAATGGCGGCGCTCTTGGGTTAAATCATCCAAAAGCGCTTTGCCGCGCACAACATCTTGTTCCATTTTGATGGTGCTGACCAGCGAATAACGCCCCTCAAACGCATGATAGATGATATAGAAAAACAACAAAAAGCCACTAAGTGCAAGCAAGCTGCTTCGGATCATTTGGGCGCGTGTTTTCATCATGCTTGCTCTTAAACTTACTGCTTTTATCGCTTTATGGTTTGCCGATAAATGTAAAATTATGTTAGTGTCTATATTGTTGAATATTAGTAAATATTTATAAAAAACACAATCTTTTATTTGTTTTTGAAGGGATCACATGAATTCTATTGCAGCAATTATTGTGGCAGCTGGCGCGGGAACGCGCGCGGGCGGCGATGTGCCGAAGCAGTTTCAGCCCATTGGCAATCATTCCATGCTTTATTACAGCCTGTCGCGCTTTTGCAATCACCCGCTGTTGGATCGGGTGGTGGTGGTGATCAATGATGATGATCGCCCCTTGATGGATGATTTAAACAAAGCCTTTCCACAAATTGAGCTGGTGACAGGCGGGAAAACGCGCCAGCAATCGGTGCATCATGGGCTTGTTCATTTAAAAGAAAGCGCAAAGCCCGCCCATAAAACGCCAACACATATCATGGTGCATGATGCCGCGCGCCCTTGTTTAAGTCAGGCATTGCTGGACCGCCTGCTTTCAACGCTGCTTGCCAAAGGATCGGCAGTGCCAAGCCTTGCGGTGGTTGATGCCTTAAAGCGCGCGCACCCAACCTTGAATCATATTGAACAAAGCCAAGCGCGTGAACGCGTTTTTAGGGTGCAAACGCCGCAATGTTTTGAATTTTCAGCCCTTTATGAAGCCCATGATCGTCACGCAGAAATGATTGCCGATGATGATGCCGCCTTGATGGAGGCAATGGGCAATAAGATTGCGTTGGTTGACGGCGAAGAGGCAAATTTCAAGGTCACGGCTCCCGCCGACTTTACCAAAGCAGCAAGGCTGCTAGATACTAGTAAGGCAGCAACGCTGCTAGATGCGAGTAAAGCCGATCACCCCTTAAATTTCAAAATCGGCTATGGGTATGATATTCACCGGCTTGAATCCTTACCATCAAGCGCGGAACATGACCCTGAAAGCGGGCTTTATCTGTGCGGTTTAAACATTGATAAAACCTTGCGTTTAATTGGGCATAGCGATGCAGATTGCGCGCTTCACGCCTTAACTGATGCGATTTTGGCGGCGATTGCGGCGGGCGATATTGGTGATCATTTTCCGCCCAGCGATTCTAAATGGCGCGGGGCAAGTTCAGATATTTTCTTAACCCATGCCTTAACGCTGTTGCAACAAGCAGGGGGAAATCTTGCGCAAATTGACCTTACTTTGCTTGCAGAAAAGCCCAAGATCGCCCCCCATCGCAGCGCCATGCGCCAAAGACTAGCAGATATAACCCAGCTGCCAATCGGCGCAATTAGCGTCAAAGCCACCACCATGGAAGGCTTAGATGCGATTGGCGAAGCCCGCGCCATTGCGTGCCATGCACATATTGTTGCAAAATTTTTATAATTGGTGCGCTTTTTTGCTTTTCAAAAGGATTAAGCCATGCTAATTCAGCACATCAATTATGGTCATAGGATTTAAAATAAATTTAAAATCTGGTGGCAAAAAATAATATTAAGAAAAATATTAAAGATAGGAGCATTGATACCGTGCAAGTTGTGGTTCGCGATAATAATGTAGATCAGGCCCTTAGGGTTTTAAAGAAAAAAATGCAACGAGAGGGTTTGTTTCGTGAAATGAAGCTGCGTCGTCATTTTGAAAAACCTTCTGAGAAAAAAGCACGCGAAACAGCTGAGGCGGGTCGCCGTTATCGCAAATTGCTTCGCAAAAGATTCGAGCGCGAAGGCTATTAATCACACCAACGCTTTATTGTTTTTACCTGTTATTTAATTAGAAATGTTAATTATATCTATTTTATATAATTAACGCTTATATTTGGCTATGATTGTTGGAAGTGCGTATTTCTTCTATGATCATCATCAGACGACCCCTTCGTCTAGAGGCCTAGGACACCGCCCTTTCACGGCGGCAACACGGGTTCGAATCCCGTAGGGGTCGCCAATTTTACGATCGCAAAAATTGTCATAAAATATTAATGGCATAAGGATAAAAAATCATACTGCGCACCCCTAGCTCAACTGGATAGAGCATCTGACTACGGATCACAAGGTTGGGGGTTCGAATCCTCCGGGGTGCGCCATATGATTTACGGTTAAGTATCTTCAAGTTCCATCATTTTCACCTCCTATCATCTTGATGCTCTGTCACCCGTTTGATTGAAATGCCTTTATCATAAAGGTAAAGCTATCAATAATCGCGGCTTCATAGCAAACCGAACAATTCTTTTTAAACAAATTCGTTAATCATTTATCACCAAAGCGTGTTATTATTAAGGAATTTTAAGTATATGCCTTGAAATATTAGCCTATGGCTGCTTATATGAAAGCGATATAAAACATAACTGAAAGGAATGATGATGATCAAAGCTGGGGATAAATTGCCAGAAGGCAGCTTGAAGAAAATGGGCGTGAATGGCCCTGAAGACATTAGCCTAGCGGCACTTTCCAAAGGGCGTAAAATTGTAATTTTTTCGCTGCCAGGGGCTTATACGCCGACCTGTTCGGCAAAGCATGTGCCAAGCTTTGTTGCGCATTATGATGCGTTAAAAGCAGCGGGTGTTGACGAAATTATCTGTTTTGCCGTCAATGATTGTTTTGTGATGGACGCATGGGGAAAAGCCCAAGGCGTGGGGGATAAAATCACGATGCTTGCTGATGGATCTGGCGCTTACACCAAAATCCTTGGGCTAGAGCTTGATTTGGTTGCAGCAGGGCTTGGCATGCGCGGGCAGCGTTATGCGATGATTGTCAATGATGGAACGGTTGCGCATTTGGCAGTTGAAGAAGGCGGAGCATATGATGTGTCTTCGGCGGAATCCGTATTGGCTGCGCTTTAAAATATAACGCGCAATCAAAATTCTATAAAGTTGTTTTAAGGGCTTGGCTGACTTGTTCAAGCACAGGCGGCCAGCCCTTTTCAGCGTCAAATTGCCGAAAAAGCTGAAAGGCTGGATATAATCTGGTTCGCCTTGCCGCAAACGCTTCAGGATCGCTGCAATATTGCCAGCGCCAATCCGCATTTTGGGGCAGCAATAACCAAGTGGGTATGCCCAAGCTTCCTGCCAAATGGGCGGGTGCGCTGTCAATCGTGATCAATAGATCTAGGTTTCTGATTAAAGCCGCGCTATCTGCGAAATTTTTAACTGCGCCGCCCATATTAATTATTTTTTGATCCCTCTGCTGATCGCCTAAACCTGTTTTGTCGGGGGTGATTAAGATAAATTTAATGCTGTTTTCGTGGGGTTTATCTTCTAATGCGCTTGCAAATTTATTGAATGCCAAGCCAAGATCGATTGAACGAAAATGATCATTGACATGATCTGGATTGCCTTGCACCACCAGCCCAATGCGCCTGTCGGTGGGGCGCAATCCCTTTTGATATAACAGCGTTTGCATTTGCCCTTCGCTGGCTGGATCGGATGTAAGACGAACAGGCCCGATGATCGGATCAGCAACGCGCAGCTGGCGCATATGAATCAAAGGAAGGCTCATCACGCCTGTGATGCCATCAATGCCGCGTGCATGCATTTCTGCATCGCTTAGGGTTTCAACATAATCTTCAAAGCATGAATATTGCCTTAATAGCGGCGCGATCGCTTTATAATGCTGCCCCAAAATTAAAGTGGTCTTGATGCCAAGCTTATTTAAAGGCGGCACATAACGCAGCATATGAATAAAATCACCATAGCCAAATTCAGGAAAAATAGCCAGATGGGTGATTTTTTGTGCGCGCTCTCCCGCCCAATAGGGAATCGGTGAATTTATAATTTGCATTCTGCAATATTCTTTGCGCATAAAGCTGCAATTCCAACGCCGTTCGCACCGCGTGAAACCATCAAGCATCTGTTCAGGCGTGGCGGCCGCCAACAGAGTCTGCCCATAAAAATAATTCAAATCATCATCTTGCGGGTTGCTTTCAACCAATGCGGCAAGCTTGCGGGTGGCAGCTTCATCCCTACCAGAACTCAGCGCAATCAGGCAATCATTGCGCCGCGTTTGAAGGGATGTTGGGTTTAATGCAAGTGCCCGCGCGATGATTTCTTTTGCTTTTTGATGCTGCCCGCAATTTGAAAGTGCCAGCGCATAATTGGACAGAATGGAAGCATCATTCGCACCATTTTCTGCTGCTTTGGCGCAATAGGGCAATGCCTGTTCATATTGTTTTTGATCTAAAAATAAAGCGCCTTGCAAATTAAGTGCTTCTGTTGGTGGCGGGGCGGCATTCTGTTTGAAAATAAAATCTAAACTGACCTGCGCAGCCTTTAAATCCCCAAGATGATACGCCAATAATGATTTTTTTGACCATAATTGCATGTCTTGCGGATGATGCTTCAATGCCTGATTAATAAGATCAAGCGCAGCTTGTGCCTTATCTTGATTTTGTAGCATGATGCTGTAATTTGATACCACCGCAGGATGAAACGGACGCAAATCCAGCGCCTTATCCAGCGCGATTTTGGCGCGATCCAAATCATTCATCGCAATCCACGCCGCGCCCATCAGCTGATGGGCATCAAATGCGTTGGGGTTTGCTTCAATGATTGCCTGATAAAGTGCGATTGCGCGATCAAGCCTGCCCGATTGATGATGAATGACCGCTTGCTGAATTAAATTTTTAACCATGAATATTTACCGAACTATAAATATTAACAAAGTAATATCTGTGTTTATTACTTATTTATTATTGAAAATAAAATCAAGGCTGGATTTTTATATTTATATATAGTATAAATGATCGTGGTTTGAAAAACCTTAAATTTCTCTAAAGTGTTTTTCTTTAAACCCGATATAAGAAGAATCTTAAAAAGTGTGATTTACACGAACATAAACACACTGATATGAAACAGTGATATGAAGCTGTTTGTGGGTACAGAAAGTCTATGACACAAATATTGGTTAATGATCGCTATGTCATTGATGACCAGCGCCCGATGGAGCAATTTCATCAGCTGCCCGCGCTTGCCTATGCCGTATCGCGCAAGAACGAAGAAGAAGTGATTGGCTATGCGCTTGTCTGCGATCCAAAAGCCCCCCCACGGCGGCGCATGATCGCGGAACTTCAAAAATTAACCAATCGCAGCATCAGCATTATTTATGATCAAGCCGTGATTGATTGGCCAAGCGAGCAGCGGCGCTGCCCCGCAATTATTTTTGAAATTCCAGCAGGGCCAAAGCTGTTTACAACACCGCAATCGGTGATCAAGCCCCTAAGCGAAGATCATATCATCAATCATTTCATCCAGCCAAATGCGCTTATGCTGCAAGAAATGCATGAAAATGGTCAATTTCACCGCATGATTCGCGCGGATAATATTTTTTATGAAGATACCAGCTTAACTGAAATTTGGCTTGGTGAATGTGTGTCATCGCCGCCAGGGCTTGCACAGCCTGCCATTTATGAAATGCTGGAAAATTGCCTTGCAACGCCAGCGGGGCGTTCTGCGGATGAGCATGGCGATCTTTATATGCTTGGCGTGACGCTTGTTGCCTTATTAACGGGAAAAGTGCCGCTGAATGATCTGGGCGATGAAGAGGTAACGCGGCTGAAAATGGCAAAAGGATCATATGCTGCTTTGATCGGATCAGAACGCATTTCAATGGCAATGATGGAACCGTTGCGCGGGCTGCTAAACGATATTCCAGAAGATCGCTGGGATATTGAAACGCTGATTGATTGGGCGGATGGTCGCCGCCAGACCCCAAAACAGCCCCATAAAATCATGAAAGCCACGCGGCCCTTGCGCTTTGCGGGCAAGGATTATTATACATCAATGGAGCTTGCGCAGGCATTCCAGCTTTACTGGGATCAAGCCATTTCAATGGTTAGAACCAACCATCCAAGCCATTGGATCAGGCGCTATCTTGATGATGCCGAATTGCTTGAAGATTACAATATTGCGGCTGGGGGCAGCTATGTCCATGAAAATTTGGATTATGATCGCGCTTTGGGGCGGATTATCATTGCCATGCACACGGCAGGCCCGCTAAGATATCGCGAAATATCAGTGCATATTACAGCCATCACGCAATTTCTTGCTTTTTATCACAAAGAGCCATCAACACGCGAGCTGTTTAAAAGCTTTATATCGTCTCAAATTGCGCAATTTCAGCTTGGGCTGCCAGATATGGGTGCGCGCCATTTTAAGGAAGCAACAAAGCTTGAGCGGATCAAGCTTTATCTATCGCGAACGGGCATTGGTCAAGGCATTGAACGGGTTGTTTATGAATTTAACCCCGAATTTCCATGCCAATCGCCGCTGCTAGAGCGTGATTTTGTCATTAGAACCGCTGATTTGCTGCCCGCCTTGGACCGTGTTTGCGGGCTTGAAAATTTTAAACCGCAATCCTTGATAGATCGCGATATTGCGGCGTTCCTTGTTGCAAAAAGCCCAAGAAACACGCTGGAAACCGATCTTTATGCGCTTGATCAAGGCAAGAATATTATCGAAGAGCGCGTCACTCAGGTTAAAATTCTGGCGCATTTACAGCGCGAACAAAATAATGGCACACCCTTTTACAATCTTTCCAAGACCGTTTCAATTTTGCTGGAGCCTTGCGTGGAGCGATTCCATAATCGGCAAATGCGTGAAACCATCTTGGGCCGCCTTAAAAAAGTGGGACGGCAAGGCAGTTTGCAATCTGTGATCGCCGCGATTGATTCAAAAAAAGAAATTGAATTAGATGAAAGTGAATTTAGAACAGCGCAAATTGATTATTCCCATACCGTCTATCGCTTGGTGCTGCTGTTACAAGATTTAATTAATAAGGGGAAAATTGCGGATCGTATGGGGGCGCAAATTTCTTCGGTTATTTCAAGTGCAACTGCCGTGCTTATTATCATTGTTGCTGCTGTAATTATGGCGTTTTAGGAAAAATGGCGGATTAAGGAAATAAAGGCATGGCAAAGCGCAGCAAAGTAAAAACACAATCAAAAACAATTCCACAAACGGCTGGACGCAAGAAGCGGGTAACTTTAATGCTATTAAGTTCCGCCCTGTTATTTCTGATGATCTATAGTTATTTTTCAAGTTTTTTGATTATTATGGTTGCGTTGATGCCAACCATGTTGATTTATTTCATTGATATTACCCCCAAGCGTACTTTAAGCAAAACCACCATTTGGATGAATGTTGCTGGCTGTATGATTATTTTGATGCAGCTATGGATCAGCGAACATAGTTTTTCAAACGCGATTTCACTATTAAGCGATTGGATTAATTGGATGATCATTGTCAGCTGCACAGCGGTTGGTTTTTGCCTTTATTTAATCGTTCCGCCCTTTGTTGAATCCTATCTTGAAATTGCCTATCATGTGCGGTTAAAAGCCCTTTACGCTGAAAAGGAACAGCTTGAAGAAGAATGGGGAAGTGATGTAACGGTCACTTCTGATATGGTTGGGCTGGGCGATGTTGAAACCGAATATGAAGAATTAAAAGCGATTGAGCAAGAACGCTTAAAACGCAAAGCCCGCAAGGAACGCATTAACGAGGAAGCAAGCAAGTCGGTTGCGGCTTGATCTTAAATCATTGATGCCCAGCCCAGCTCTTATGCCAGAATTTATAATTGAAAATATGCAAATTAGCCGTGGTGGCAGAAAGCTGCTGCGCGGGCTTTCTTTTGGGCTAAATTCAGGTGAATTGCTAAAGCTTACAGGCAATAATGGCGTGGGGAAGACCAGCTTGATGCAAATTTTGGCGGGGCTTAGCATCCCAGATCAAGGCGATGCGCGTTTAAACGGGGTGTCGCTTATTGAAGATCAAGCCGCTTACCGCGATCATATTGGCTATCTGGGTCATCAAGATAATTTAAAATCCGATTTAACAATCAATGAAAATTTAAGCTTTTGGGCGCATTTATATGGGGGCGAATTAGCAGGCGGGGATGCGGGGCGTATTCCATCTCTATTGACAGCATTAGGGCTTAATATGCGTAAAGATCAACGGGTTAGCGATCTTAGCGTTGGGTTAAAGCGGCGGACAGCAATCGCGCGCTTGGCACTGCTTGACGATAAAGCCTTATGGTTGATGGATGAACCTTTAAGCGGTTTGGATGATGAATCGCGCAGCGCATGGGCGCAGATTATTACCGCTTATCTTGATGCGGGCGGAATGTGCATTGTTAGCGCCCATGATGATTTGCCGCTTTCCCCCAGCAAACAGTTGAAACTGGATGATTATCGGGCAGGCAGCGCATGATTTTTCTGTTCAAAACCTTGTTTTTGCGCGAATGGCGCGTTGCATGGCGGCGCGCCGAAGATATTGGAATCGCGCTTGGCTTTATGCTGATCGCAACCAGCCTGTTTCCCATTGCGGTTGGGCCTGAACCCCAGCGCCTTTCCTTGATGGCAAGCGGCGTTATTTGGGTGATTGCGCTGATTGCGGTTTTAATGTCGCTGGATCGGCTGTTTCATCAAGATCACCATGATGGGGTGTTGATGCAATTATTGCTTAGCAATGTGCCGCCAAGCATGATTATTCTAACCAAAGCCTTTACCCATTGGCTAAGCACAGGCGTGCCGTTAATTGCGATTACACCTTTGGCTGGAATGTTTTTAAACCTGCCCTTAAATGCTTATTTGCCCTTATTGCTCAGCCTGTTGCTTGCAACGCCAAGCCTAAGCCTGATTGGCACGCTGGGCGCAAGCTTGACCGTTGGCGCGCGCCGTTCTGCGATTTTATTGACTCTGCTGGTATTGCCGCTTTATATTCCCGTTTTGATTTTTGCCGTCACGGGCGTTGAAGCCGCAATGACCAGCTTAAACCCCGCGCCCCATTTTTTAATCCTTGGGGCATTGCTGATATTATCATTGGTGGCTTGCCCGCTTGGCGGCGGCGCGGCCATAAAATTCCACCAAGAAGCATAAAGCATATTGATCCAAACAGGAAAAAATTAAAATAAAGTCATTGACTTGGGGGTTTGTTTGGGCGTAGGCTAATTGCCATGATGTTTTAAAAAAGCATATATAATATGAATTGCGGGGGAGGAATTCATTGAATACAACCTTAAAGATATATGGCTATTTTTCTGGATTTTTAGAACGATTTTTAAAAATCTGCATGTATCTTGCCATGATCGCAATCGCATTGATGGTGCTGGCGATTTTATATCAAATCATCATGCGCTATGTCTTTAACAGCGCGCCCGCTTGGTCAGAAGAAGCGGCGCGTTTTTTTATGTTATGGATGGTTGCTTTCCTTGGTCCCGTTGCCTTTCGCCAAGGCGGTTTTATTGCGATTGAAATGCTTGCACATCATTTGCCTGAACGCATATCAAAATTATTAATGCTTATGCTGCTTTGTATCTCTGGTATTGTCATATTCTTTTTGGTGAAATCTGCTTATGCCCATGTCAATTCGGGATGGCTGTTTTCCTCTGCATCCTTAAAGCTTCCTTTGGATTTGATTGGGCTTAAATCAATTAAACTCAAGCTTGCCTATGTTTATATGCCGCTGCTTGTCTGTTTTGCGATGATGTTTATCATTAATCTTGAGCTGATTTTTAGAAAATTGATTGAATTTGCAAGGCCTGATATCACCCTTCCCAAAATGCTTGTGGTGGCAAATGAACCAGAAAAGGAAACTGAATAATGCTAGCCTTATTTCTTCCTTTATTCTTGCTGCTGCTATTATTGGGCTTGCCTGTCTTTTTTGGGATGCTGGCAGCCCCTGGATTTTTATTATATCTAAATGGCAATCCGCGTGATTTGGATTTATTATATAGGAATGTGTTTAATGGTGTTGATTCCTTTTTATTAATGGCGATTCCTTTTTTCATGCTAACAGGGGAATTGATGAATCGGGGCGGGATTACGCTTCGGATCATTCATTTTTCACAAAGCTGCATGGGGCATTGGCGCGGCGGGCTGGCGCATGTGAATATTTTAAGCTCAATGATTTTTGCGGGGCTTTCAGGGTCTGCGGTTGCCGATACTTCGGCGATTGGATCAATGATGATCCCTGCGATGGAGAAAAATGGCTATAAGCGCAAATTTGCAACGGCGGTCACTGCGGCTTCATCGGTGATTGGCCCGATCATTCCGCCTTCTGGGATTATGATTATTTATGCCTATGTGATGGGGGAAAGCGTTGCCGCCTTATTCCTTGCGGGTGTGTTGCCTGGCTTTATGCTGGGCGGCGGGTTAATGCTGGTCACGGCTTGGCTTGGGCGCAAGGGAGAGTTGCCAGCAGCAACCGAAAAAGCAAGCTGGCCCGAACGCTGGGTAACCTTTAAGGGGGCAATTATTCCCTTGATGGCGCCCGTGATTATTCTTGGCGGCATCCTGTCTGGGGTGTTTACCCCAACTGAAGCATCGGCAATTGCTGCCACCTATGCCATTTTAGCAGGCTTTTTTATCTTAAAAACGCTAACCCTCAAAGATATGCCAGGCATTTTGCTGCGCTCTGGCATGGCAGCCACCGTGGTGTTGCTGATTGTTGGCGCAGCAATGGCGTTTAAAACCGTTGTCAGCCTTTCTAATACGCCTGAAATGATGGCGGATTTCATTTTGACCTTAACTGAAAACCCGCTGCTTTTATTGCTGCTGGTGAATTTATTATTATTTATCATTGGTATGTTTTTGGATGCAGGGCCCGCGATCATTATTTTAAGCCCCATTCTTGCACCCATCTTTATTGAGCTTGGGGTGCATCCTGTGCATTTTGCAATTATCATGTGTGTAAACTTGACGGTTGGGCTTGCAACGCCGCCGATGGGGCTTGTATTATTTGTTGCTTCAACCGTATCAGGTGTTAAGGTTGAAACCATTGCGCGAGCAATTTTACCCTTTCTTTTTGCCGAAGTGATTGTGATTTTATTAATCACTTATTTTCCATTTTTTACCTTGTTTGTACCCCGTTTTTTTGGTTTTATTACTTAGTATTTTTTTAACACTTTAGGAGAACATAAATGTCTGTTTTTAAAACATTAACCAAAACGCTGCTTGCAGCCAGCATGGTGTCTGCCGTGTTTTATCAGGCGCAAGCCGCTGATTTCACTTTACGGGCAACCGCCACATCCAATGAAAATGACGAAGATTATGATGGCTTGGTTGTTTTTAAAGATTATGTTGAAAGCGCATCCAATGGCGCGATTGAGGTTGAGCTTTATATCGGCACCCAGCTTTGCGTTAAGGGCGAAGAATGTCTGCAGGGGTTGATTGATGGATCAATTGATATTTTTGTTGGAACGGGAAGCTCTGCCAGCATCTTTCCCTATGCACAGGTGCTTGATCTTCCTTATCTAATGTCGGATGATCGCGTTGCTGAAATGGCATTATCGGGTGATTTTACCAGAAAAATGCGCGAAATGGCATTGGCAGATTCAGGCGATAAAATTCGTTTGATGGCGATTGGCAATACAGGCGGCTGGCGCAATTTTGCCAATACGGTTCGCCCCGTCAGAACCCCTGATGATCTTGCTGATTTAAAAATCAGAACGATCCCTGCGGCACTTCCACAAGAGCTTACAAGGGTGCTGGGCGCATCGCCAACCCCGATCGCGTGGCCTGAATTATTTACCTCGCTTCAAACTGGGGTGGTTGAAGGCACGAAAAACGGGATCACCGACATTATGAATATGAAATTCCCAGAAGCGGGTTTGCAATATTTAACTTTGGATGGTCATGCCTATATGGGTGCGTTTTGGTTTATGAGCAATGATAAATTCATGTCCATGCCCGAAGATATGCGCCGTGTGGTCGTGGATGGATTTTACGCATTGCAACAAGCAACTTTTGCATCGCCAAAGCGTAAGGCAATTCAAGCCTATCAAGATTTCAAAGCAGGTGGCGGTGAAATTTATGTGCCAACCCCCTCAGAAAAGGCAGCTTTCCGCGAAGCCGCAGCTCCTGTTTATCAGTGGTTTGCCGATAATGTTGATGGCGGTCAAGAAATTCTTGATGCTTTAAACGAAGCGGTTGCCGAAGCCGAAGCTGTTTTGGCAAGCGAATATAGCGCAGAGCTTAAATAAGTTTTAAGGTCTATTTATCTGTTTGAAGCCCCCAAGGATGGTTTTCATTCCATGTTTGGGGGTCTTCAAATTTGATCCTTTAACTTTAACTTAAATTGGGGTTAAATAATTTATGACCACCCTTGTTTGTGGCATCACGGTTGCGGATTATATTTTTAAAGTTCCCGCAATTCCAGATCAGGCGCAAAAATACCAAGCAAAAAGCCTTGATATTGTCACGGGCGGGTGCGGCGCGAATGCTGCCATTGCCATTGCCAAGCTTGATCATAGGGTAAAGCTAATAACGCCGCTTGGCGGTGATTTGGTTGGCGAATCCTTATGCCAATCCTTAATCAAAGCAGGGGTTGATATTTCCCTTGTGAAACAGATGGATCAGGTTCCAACCCCCATTTCTGCGGTGATGATTGACAATCATGGGGAACGCCAAATTATCAATTACCGCGACCCTGCCTTATTTGAAAATGATGACTGGGTTCGCCCTGCTTTAGATGATATTTTGGACGATCATCACGGCATTACCGCTTGTCTTTGCGATACAAGATGGAAATTTGGCGCAATGGCATTATTGAATTTTGCCAAAGAAAACCATATTTCAGGCATATTGGATGCTGAAAATCCTGTGGATGATGATTTACTTGAAGCTTCCAGCCATGTGATTTTTTCGCTAAGCGGGCTTTATGATTGGTCAAATCAACAAAGCATTGAAGATGGGCTTGATTATGCCAATAATAACATTAAATCAAAGCCCGTTGTGATGGTAACCGATGGCGGTAATGGCTGTTATTATATGGATCAAGCCGATCAATCCATAAAAAACATTCCAGCGCCCGCCGTAAAAGTGGTGGATACGCTGGGGGCTGGCGATGTTTGGCATGGCGCATTTGCCTTAAAATTGGGGTTGTGCAATGATTATATCGAGGCTGCAAAATATGCAAATTTGGTTGCAGCTTATAAATGCACGCAAAAAAACGGGATTGAGGGTGCGCCCACGCAAGCACAGTTGAATGATTTTTTAAAAGAATATAGCGTTAAGGAATGAATAGAATGAACAAGCAAATATCGCTAACACCTGGTAAATTATGGTCAATGCGCCGCCTAGCAAATGATAAAGGGCATTTTAAAATGCTGGCAGTGGATCAACGCCCGCCGATTAAAGCACCGATTGCCGCCCATCATAAGGGTGAAGCCCCGTGGGGCGAAGTTGGAAAATTTAAAGCATCCCTCATCAGCGCGCTGCAAGGGGAAACCACTGCCGTTTTGCTTGATCCGCATTTTGCTGTTCCTGCTGCGATGGATATTACCCACCCTCATAAGGGGTTGATCATCACCTTAGAAGATTCAAATTTTCAAACGGATCAGGCAAGCCAAGGGCGATCTTCTTCGCAAATTGATGATTGGGATGTTGGCAAGATTAAACGCATGGGCGGGGATGCGGTTAAGGTCTTAACATGGTATCACCCGAATGCGCCTGCTAAAATATCGCAGCATCAGCAGGATTACACCAAACGCATTGGTGAAGCTTGCGCCCATTTTGACATTCCGTTCTTATTGGAAATGCTGGCATATCCGCTGGCGGGTGACAAGGATCAAACCCGCGATTATGTTGAAATGAAGCAAAAAAATGCGGATATTGTGCTGGAAACGGTGCATGAATTTGCCAAGGATGACTATATGGTGGATATTTTTAAACTGGAATCGCCGCTAAATGCTGCTGATATTCCAAGCTTTGATTCCCCAGATGCGGCTTCGTGCCAAGCCCTGTTTGATGAAATGGGCAAGCTTGCGGGCCGGCCTTGGGTCATGCTGTCTGCGGGGGCAAGTCAGCAGCAATTCACGACCATTATGCGCTATGCCTATCAAGCGGGGGCAAGCGGGTTTTTGGCGGGGCGTGCCATTTGGCAAGAAGCCTTTAAAGCCTATCCCGATTGGACAAAAATTGAGCAGGGCTTAACGGATAATGCGCTGCCTTATTTAAAGACGCTAAACGCGCTAACCGATCAATCTGCCAGCAACTGGCAAGCCCATCCATGCTATGGTGCAGATGGGGATGGCGCGCGTTTTTCGCCAAAGGGCGCTGAATTTCGCCATCATTACCCATCGCTTTAACCTCATATCTTGATCAAATTATAGGAAAAACAATGAAAGAACTGGCAATTTTACCGCTTGCGCGCCCAACCTTTGATGTTGAATTCGCAAATGCACGATTCCAAGAAATGCTGAAGATGCTGGGCAAGCTGGACTATAAAATCACGGGGCCTGAAACATTATTATTTGATTTGGATACAGCAAAAGCCGAAATTGATGCGATTGCAAAGCGCGCGCCCGACCGTGTTTTGATTTTGCAAGTCACCTTTACCGATGCTGCAATCGCGGTGCTGGCAGCTAAAACCCTTGATGCGCCGCTATCCATTTGGGCTGTGCCTGAACCCAGATTGGGCGGGCGGCTGCGCTTAAATGCTTTTTGCGGGCTTAATTTGGCATCGCATGCGCTTGGTCGCAATGATCAATCTTTTGGCTATTTATACGCCAATCCAGAAGCACCGCAGCTGTTATCCGACTTGGAATTATTATTGGCGGGCAAGCGCGACAGCCAGAAATTAAGCGCGGCGCTGCCTCAAGCCACGGAACAAGCCCAAGATCAAAGCCGCAAAGAACGCGGAAAAGCGATCATTGACCGCTTGGAAGGCGCGAAAATCGCCCGCATTGGCGAACATCCCCAAGGCTTTGATACATGCGATTATGAGCAGCAAAGCCTTGAAGATCGCTTTCCTGTTAAGATCACCAAGCGCAGCCTTGATGATTTTTTCACCGCAGCCAAGGCAGCACCCGCCGACAAGGTTGCAGCCCTGCATGATCAAACCGCGCGTTATTTAAAGGGGATGGATGAACTTAATCAAGATGAATTGGATAAGTCTCTGCGCTTAAAGCTTGCCTTGGATGAATGGCGCAAGCAAGAAGGTTTTGATGCTTTTGCCATTCGCTGCTGGCCTGAAACCTTTACCGAATATGGCGGGGCAGTTTGCGGGCCTGTTTCAATGATGGGTGAAGCAAAAGTACCTTGCGCGTGCGAAGCCGATGTTTACGGTGCATTATCACAGCTTGTCTTGCTAAAAGCATCTGATTCCCCTGTTTTTATGGTGGATATGGTCGATGTTGATCCAAAGGATGATTCCGTGGTGGTTTGGCATTGCGGGCAAGCGCCCAAAAGCATGGCGCAAAATGATCAGCCGATGGTTGCCACCATTCACACCAACCGCAAAATGCCCTTATTGATGGAATTTGCGCTAAAGCCGGGCATTGTCACTTTTGCCCGTTTATCGCGCGGTCATGGTGAATTAAAATTGGTGATTTGCGAGGGCGAGATGCTGGAACGCCCCATGGCATTTACAGGCACATCTGGGGTGGTGCGCTTTGGCAATTCCGCGCCTATCTTTTTGGAAAATTTAATCAATAGCGGGATGGAGCATCATATGGCGCTAACCTATGGATCATGGCGGCAAGATCTTTATGATTTTGCAGCCGCAATGAATTTGCCCGTGATTGATCTTTCTGAAAAGGCGTATTCCGCATGAGTGCAATAAAATATGGCGTTATCGGCGCAGGCATGATGGGGCAAGAGCATATTCGCTATATTAACCTGCTGCCTGATTGCAGGGTTAGCGCGATCGCAGACCCAAACCTTGAAATGCGCGAGCAGGCAAAGGCAATTGCATCCGAAAAGGGCGCAGTTAAGGATTATGAAAATGCGGATGATCTTTTCCAACATCCCGATCAATTTGATTTATTATTAATTGCTGCGCCAAATTTTCTTCATGCTGCCATCATGCGTCAGGCGTTAAGCTTAAATAAGCCAATATTGGTTGAAAAGCCGCTTGCAACCAGCGCACAAGATTGTCTTGAATTGATGAAGCGCGCCGAATCTTGCGCTGCGCCAATTTGGGTTGCGATGGAATATCGCTATATGAGCGCAACTGCGGCTCTGCTTGAAGCCTTAGAAGCAAAGCAAATTGGCGATCATCCGATTATGATTTCCATCAAAGAACATCGCTATCCCTTTTTGGATAAGATAGAGCAATGGAACCGCTTTAACGCGCAAAGCGGCGGCACGATGGTTGAAAAATCATGTCATTTTTTTGACCTGATGCGCTTAATTGCCCGCAGCGATCCTGCACGAATTTACGCATCTATCGGGCAGGATGTTAATCATGTTGGAGAAGTTTATAAAGGGCAAGTCTCAGACATTGCCGATAATGGATTTGTGATCATTGAATTTGAAAATGGTGTAAGGGGCAATCTTGATCTTTGCATGTTTGGCGAGGGGGCTTTTTGGCAGGAAAGAATATCTGTAACGGGACAAAAAGGCGAGTTAGAGGCGTTGATTCCTGCCCCGCCGCGCTTTTCATCAAGCGATATGCCGCATCATTCCGAATTAATTTACAGCGATCGCAAGACCCAAACCCAAACCCGCACAATGTTTGATATGGATGAAACCTTAAGCGCGCTTGGCGATCATCACGGATCAACTTTGGAACAGCATCGCCGCTTTTTGGATTTAATTACAGGGCGCAAAACGGGTAAGCCCGAAGTTGGGCTAGAAGATGGCTATTGGGCGGTACGCATGGGCGAAGCTGCCCAAGAATCTGCCAAGCATAACCGCCTCATTTCATTTAAGGATTTTTAATCTATGATTATCATTACCGAATTTATGGATGAAGCCGCAATTCAAATGCTGCGTGATTATGCGGCGGTGCATTATGATCCAACCCTAGCTGATCGCCAGCATGAAATTGCGGGGCTGATCGCCCAGCATCAAGCGCAAGCGCTGATTGTGCGCAATCGCACTCAAGTGAATAAGGCGTTAATTGAGCAAGCGGGGGCATCGCTTAACTTTGTCGGGCGGCTTGGGGTTGGGCTTGATAATATTGATCAAGATCAATGCAAGCAGCATCAGATTCAAGTTTTTCCTGCAACGGGTGCAAATTCACAAGCGGTGTGTGAATTTGTAATCGGGGCGTGTTTGGTGTTGCGCCGCAAGATTTTTCACAGCACCGAAACCATGATTGCGGGTGATTGGCCGCGTCCCCAATTATCATCAGGGCTGGAGGTTTTTGGTGCGAAGCTGGGCTTAATCGGTTTTGGCGATATTGCCTTTAAAGTCGCAAAAGTTGCCCGCGCTTTGGGCATGGAATTGATGGTATATGATCCTTTTTTAAATGCGGATTCGCCTAAATTAACGGAAACAGATGCAAAATTGGTTGACCTACCCCTTTTATTAACCAGCAGCGATATTGTAAGCTTGCATGTGCCGCTTACCCCAGCAACCCATCATTTAATTGATCAGGATCAGCTTCAAACCATGAAGCGGGGGGCGATTTTAATTAACACGGCAAGGGGCGGGGTTGTCAATGAAGCTGCGCTGGCTGCCGCATTAAAAAGCAATCATTTATCGGGGGCTGCGCTGGATGTATTTGCAAGCGAACCTGCATCTGCTGCCGATTTGGAATATTTTGCGGGACTTGATAATGTGATCCTAACCCCCCATATCGCAGGGGTTACCCAAGAAAGCAATCAGCGCGTCAGCCACATGATCGCCCGATCCATCATCACCGCCTTAAAAAATCTTTAGTTTTTTTAAAAGCTTATGTTGCTTTTTCAGTCATTCATCTCCCCATTCTGCTCGGACAAACGCCTCAATTTCTTTGGCGCGGACATCTATGTTATCCTTATCCCATTTTTGTGTATTTTCAATTTTATCAGCGATATCTATGGTAATTCTTATTCCTTCTTCACGATAAGCAACTGTTTTTTCTTGTGGTGGTTTATCGTTCAACCGTGAATTCGTATGAGCAGTAAGCAATGTAAGATTTGGTAAATCATGCGTGTAATGTTCATCATGACTCTGGGGGGATATATGTTCTATGGTGTTTGAAGCATTATCGTCCCATATCCTCTTCCATTGATTCTCGTTAATCTTACCCCCATTCTTACGCACCAAATATTCTTCATAACGATATAAAATATACCTAGCCTCATCAGTGTAATCTAAATACCATCCGCGCCACACATCTTTGTTTTTAAGAATTTCATCGAGTTCGTGCCCTTCCCCTAGTTTTTCAATCCTCTCTAATATCTGTTCATAATTAATATTACCTTCATTTAAAATATTACATCCAAGGCGTATATACTCACCCACTTTCGTGCGGCTATCTTTACCTGACAATATAAAAATACGTAAATTAACCGCTTCTAATTTCTTTAAGGCTTTTGCTTCTTGCGCTTTATCAAGACCTTTAAGCATAATTACAACTGCTAGAAAGCGTGCATGTGCTACTTTGTAAATGATTTGATTTCTAACATCTCGATGAATCTTTGTTACTTTTTGAACAACCTCATGCAAAAAGTTAGCCGCCTCAAAAATATCCTTAAATTCTTTGCCTGCAAAGTCAATCAATTCATTTGAGGCATCCTGTTCGCTTAATACCTTACTTCGTCGTTCTATTTTGTTGCATAATGTGCCTGCAAATCTTAATGCTTCATCGCCATGCTTATCATCCAAACCAAGGCACTGGTATATTTTCTTCCATATTTCTTTCATTTCGTGAATTTTATCGCCGTGCGAATCTTTTTGCTCATTTTCGTATATTTTTGCCAACAATCGACTTTTTGTTTTATCAAGCCATCGCACTGCAAGACCACGGCTATTAAGAGCTTCAAAAACTTTATAGACAATCGCTTCTTCTTTAATTGGATGATATAACATAGACATTTTATTGTTGATGGTTGATAATAAAGTCGTGGTTGCGATACCTAAACCCTCGCATTCTTTTACAAAAGCTTCGCATTCTTTAATAGCGTCATGGATGTTTTTATCCGCAGCAGTTTCTGGCTCACCTTCAAACACCTTACCACTCTTAATATAATTACCATAAATATTACTGCTATCATGATTAGTTTGAAGCAAGATAAGACTATGTTCATCTCCTTTAATAAGTAATTTTTGAATTTCATCATGGATATTTTTTTGATTCTTATTAGCTCCCAGCTTCTTCATAATTGCGCGAAGTAGAATAATAAGCGTAGTAATTCGTTGCTGACCATCCACAATTTCTACTTCTTGAAACTCTATGGTGTGAATTTCTTGTTTACCCCTGATCAGCCCTACAATGGTTGCCATAAAATGATTTTGATCTTTTTTATGCGCCTCTTTGATATCTCCAAACAAATCTTTACGTTGATGTTTTTTCCAAGAATAAGAACGCTGATAATCTGGTATTTTGAACAGCTTGCCTTGCAAAAGTTGATTCAGCGTCAAATGTTGTGGTGTAAAGTCCATGATATCAAACTCTTTCTTATGTTAATACATTTCTGCCAAATAGCGTGCTTTTAATATTACTTTTGACACTAAAAAAACAAAAAAACCAATTTTTGATAACACATATTTTTTGTTATTACAACCATAAAAACAAAAAAATCGGCGGAATAAGCTGCTTATTCCGCCGATAGAAATGATAACAAAATAAGGTTATGGGTTATTGGATGACTTCGCCATGCTCGTGAATGTCAAGCCCTTCTGTTTCAGCTTCTTTGCTAACCCGAAGTCCGCCTGTGAGCAATCCGGTTAATTTTAGCAGGATAAAGCTTACAATGGCGCTCCAGCCAATGGTGGCTAATAACCCAATAAACTGTATCCATACTTGACCCGCATTGCCTTCAACCATGCCAGCGGTCCCGCCAATGGCTTCGCGGGCAAATACACCTGTAAGCAATGCGCCAACAATTCCGCCAATGCCGTGAATGCCAAAGACATCCAGCGAATCATCATAGCCGAATTTGCGTTTGACGCTGGTTGATACCCAAAAGCATATTAAACCCGATGCCGCGCCGATTAAAAAAGCATCCATCGGACCAACGAAACCTGCAGCAGGCGTGATTGCAACCAAGCCAGCAATTGCACCCGATAAAGCGCCAAGCAAGCTTGCTTTTTTGCGCAGCCAGCCCTCGATCATCATCCACGCCAAACAGCCTGATGCTGCGGCAATTTGGGTAACCAGCATTGCCATGCCTGCACCGTTGCCTGCTGTAAGTGCCGATCCTGCGTTAAATCCGAACCAGCCCACCCATAATAATGCGCCCCCAATCATGGACAGCACCAGATTATGCGGTGCCATATTCTCGCGGCCATAATTTTTGCGCGGCCCAAGCACAATGGCTGCTACCAGACCTGCAACTCCTGCATTAATATGAACAACTGTGCCGCCAGCAAAGTCTAATACGCCTTCTTCAGATAGAAAACCGCCGCCCCATACCCAGTGGCATACGGGGAAATAGACAAAAACCAACCAAAGCGCGCTAAAGATCATTACAGATGAAAATTTCATACGATCGGCAAAGGCACCCACAATTAAAGCTGGGGTGATGATTGCAAAAGTCATTTGAAAGATCACAAATACGGATTCTGGAATTGTGCCTGACGCTGAATCAGCCGCAAGCTGGCTTAAAAATACATTTTCCAATCCGCCAATCCAAGCATTCATGCTGCCGCCATCAGAAAAGCTTAGGGAATATCCAACCGCAAACCAAATTAAACTTGCAAGGGCTGCAATTGCAAAAACTTGAGTTGTCATCGCCAGCACATTCTTTTTACGCACCATCCCGCCATAAAATAAAGCAAGCCCTGGGATTGCCATTAACAAGACAAGCGCCGTTGATATCATCATCCATGATGTATCGCCGCTATCAATGACGGATTCGCTTTGCGCAAAGCTGTTTTTTGCACCAAGCATGATCATGCTTAGCAACGCAGCAACATAGATTTTATATGAAGCCCGTAAGCGCGGCTGCTTATTGCAGCTGCTAAGGCTAACATTTGTTATGGCGTTTAAATGCCAAAATTTATTTAAAATATTACTTTTCATTTCAACCATTCTCCTAATCATTTGAAACATTGGTACTGATAAGCCAAAGCTAAAGATGTGGATTTATTAATTCCATTATTGTGCCAATCGCTCTATTTTATTTATTGATATAAATCAATGACTTAAATATTCGCAACAAAATCAAATGATTAAAAATAAATCAACATGCACATTTTGGGTAGCGCGAGACATAGCGTGATTAAAAAATAGGCATTATGAATATGTGCTGAAGATATGTAGGGATGGCGGGCATAGAGCAATATACTGCGTGTTATCGATAAAAAAGCAGCCTATGGGGAAGATTTATGGGGGTTATTTGCGGCGGCGGGGGCGGGCTTCACCTTGACCGATTAACCCTTTTTGTTTGCGCCTTGCTTTTAATCGCCCCAACACTTCAAGCCGCTGGGAATCATCGCTTGCACGCCAATATTTAATTTCTTCGCGGGTACGAAAACAGCCCGTGCAATGTTCTGTGCCTTGGGGAATTTTGCAAATGCCAATGCAAGGGGATAGGATCGTGCCTTGCCCAGAATCTGCCTTAACCGTTTGCGCGCTGGTTGTTTGCGCACTTGTCGTTTGCGCGCTGGCGGTGTCCTTACTCGCGGGCAACCCACGAGCGTCGGGGGAGGGGGTTTGCGTCATGGGTTAACCTGGGTTTAAGGATGATTTTAACAAGCCATCCGTGCTATTTGGATGTTGGCTTGACAGGATCTTTAGAAACGCCAGCATTTGAGTCCGCTTGCGCAGAGGCCGTATTATTGTGATTGCTTTGCGATTTAAATTGGCGATAGCTAACCTTGCCATTTATTTTTGCGCCCTCAACCACTTGCAATGCTTCATAGAATATATCGCCCTCGATTTGTGCTGATGCCAAGATATTAAGGCGTTTTGTATTGATATTGCCGCTTACTGTTCCCGATATAGTGGTATCTTCGGATTCAATGCTGCCCACCACATGCCCGCTTTCACCAACGGTCAGGCTTTGTGATTTGACATTGCCTTCAATCGAGCCATCAATTTGCAAATCGCCATCATTATCAAGATCGCCTGATAATTTAAAATTTGCAGCCAGCAGCGATAATGGCACAGGCTTAGACTGCGCAGCACTTGCGGCTGCGGGGCGTGCGGCACTAGTTTGAGGCGGATTGTTCGGCATTTTTGGTGGAGATTTTGTAAACATAACGACCTGCTTCTATAAAGGGTTCGGGGTCAATGTGATGACCGTTCATAATAATTTCAAAATGCAAATGCGGACCTGTGGAACGCCCAGTACTGCCAAGCGCACCAATGACATCGCGATATTCAACAATTTGACCTTTTTTAACATTAATGCTTTTTAAATGCCCATAGCGTGTAGCAATTTTGCAGCCATGATTAATCTCTACCATATTACCATATGCGCTATGACGCAAGGCTTTTACAACCTTACCCGATGCAGATGCGTAAATATCAATGCCGGGCCACCCCGCCAAATCCAGTCCCGCATGTCTTGCAGCACGCCCTGTGATTGGATCTTTTCTTTTACCAAAGCGGCTGGTGACATGGTAATAATCAACGGGGGAATAGATCGGCAAGCAGCCAAGCAAGCGCTCCATCGCGGATAATTTAGCAAGCTTTAATTCAAGCCCTTGCTGGGATTCGGCAAGCATTAGCGCAGGCCCTGCCAGCTGATGATCAAGCGAATCCCCCATCAAGGGGCTTTCCCCGCCCGCCGCAGGATTCACACCCACCAAGGCAAGTAATTTTGGCAGTGGAACGGTTGTTTTTTCCAATATCCGCTCTTGCATATAGATATTTTGATCAACAAAATGATTAAATTGATCGCTAACCGAAGATTGTAAATGAAATAATTGTTTTAAATTGGTTACTTGCTGGGATATTGATTTTGCCATTATCGCAGGATCATTGCTGGCGGGCAGGCTTGTTGATGGTGCGCCAGCTTCTGCTTCTTGTGATATTTTCACCATTTCGGTTGCATTTACTTCTGCATCCGTTGATGGATTGGTGAAATATTGATCAGAATATTGTGCTTGGCTAAGTTCGTTTAATATGGAAAGCGAGGCAATTAAATCCTGCCTTGCAGCTTGCTCTTGTTCAAGCTTGGTGTTTAGCGCGTTGACTTCTGCGTAAAGCGTGTTGCGGGTTTTGATGATTTGATTGGCAAGCACATTATCCCCCTCCAAATCCATTGACAATCTGCCAACAAACGCATCAAGTGTGCGGGTAAGCCCTTCCATTGTTTCAAGCTCATCAGGGCTATTTTCAGATAATTCTTTGGAAAGCGTTTGGTTCAAATTTTGGCGGTGCTGCTTCATATCCAGCATTAAATCTTGATAAGCAAGCTTGCCTTCAATGATCATTGCTTCGCGCTGCGCAAGCTCGCCAGCCTGAATTTTATTGATGATGGTTTGACTGCCCGCCCACATAATCAAAGCAAGCAAGATAAAACATAATGCACCGATGCCCGCAATTTGCATCCTTGTGGTCAAATTGACATAGCGCACCTGCCCATCGCTGCGGAACATAAGTTCTCTGCTTGGGAAAGTTTCAATTAATTTAGAACGAATTGAGCTTAGGAATGCCAAAATATAACTCCAAAATTAAGGACTTTCTTTTTAAAGCCATATCCGTTAATTGACAAGAATTATATTTGATATAGGGTATGATTAATATAAGTTTTTCTTTTAAGGTGACATCAATGAACGCACCCCATCCGCATATTGTTATCATTGGCGCAGGTCAAGCCGCAGCAAGCGTCATTGGTGCATTTCGTAAATATAATGATGCATCAAGCATCACCCTTATTGGTGACGAAGGGTGTCTGCCTTATCAACGCCCCCCCCTATCCAAGCAATATTTGATGGGGGAATATGAAGCAGCGCAATTACAGCTGCACCCTGAATCTTGGTATCAATCGCGCGGAATAACATTAAGGCTGGGGGATCGTGCGACAAAAATCGACCGCGCCAATCAAACAATCCTATTAACAAGCGGCGATCAGGTTCATTATGATAAGTTGGTGCTGGCAACGGGGGCAACCCCGCGCATGCTGCCCCCAAGCTTGATGGATTCCAACATCAGCGATGATTTAATTTTCACCATTCGCAATCAACAAGATATTACAAGGCTTTCCCCCAAGATGAAATCAGGGGCGCATTTGTGTGTGATTGGCGGCGGCTATATCGGGCTTGAAGCCGCAGCAGTTGCCCGAAAATTGGGGCTAAGGGTGACGCTATGCGAAGGGGCGCCGCGTATCCTTGGGCGCGTGGCTTGCACCCAAACCGCAGACTATTTTCATGCGCTGCACCGTCAGCATCAAGTTGAAATTCACACAGAATGTCAAATTACAAAATTGACGCAAACAGACCAAGCATCAATTCATGTCATTCGGCAAGATCACCCCTTGATTGAGGCGGATATTGTCATTATTGGCATTGGGGTTACAGCAAATAAGCAGCTTGCACTGGATGCGGGGATTGATTGCGATGAAGGAATAAGGGTTGATGCTTTTGGGCGCACCACGGATTCAAATATTTTTGCGGCGGGGGATTGCACCAGCTTCTCCTTTAACGGGGAAAATATTCGGCTTGAAAGTGTTGGCAACGCCGTTGCGCAGGGCGAAATTGTGGGGCTTAATCTTGCGGGGCAAGAAACCCAATATGCCCCCCATCCATGGTTCTGGTCAACCCAATATGATTGCAATTTACAAATTGCAGGGCTAAACCGTCATTATGATGCGGTGCTGATCCGCAACAGCCCAGATTTAAAGGGCAAGTCTCATTGGTATTATGCCAATGATCGGCTGGTGGCAGTGGATGCGATGAATGATCCTGCATCCTATATGATTGCCAAGAAAATGCTGGAGCTTGGCAAATCCATCCCAAGATCGCTTGTTGCCGATGAAACAAGCGATCTTAAGGCGTATTTTAAGCAGCATAAAAACCCAGCTTGAGTTTACTTGCTGTTTTTTAGCATGCGCTCAATATCATAGCGTGAAAGACCAATATCATTCAGCTGCGCATCAGAAAGCGATAAAAGCTCTTTGCGGGTTGTGCGCTGCGCGGACCATTTATCAAATTTTACCATAAGATTTGAACGCACTGCAGCAATATGATTGATCATGCGGTAAACTGCGTTATGCACATTATGGCCAAAATCAACATTATAATGGTTTAAAATTCTTTCGCCGTTCATTTTAAGTTCCTATCTAAGTTTAAAAATATTTTAATTTTGCAGCACTGCGATTTTAAGATGTGATTTTAAGATCATTTTTGTAATTATCTGCCTTGCTTGACCCTTGATATAGGCGCGTTGGCGCGCAATGTCTATTTCAGATAATAAGATGCAGCATTGCGTTTTTTGCAAGGCTATTACTTCCCTCATCGCCCTTTGTGCAGCGCAGCATACCCATCTTAATAAGCGCCTTTTTCCATATATAGAAAATCCTTTTTTAAAGAGGGATGCATTTTTGTTCTTTTTATGTCATAAGAACATCATCGATTAACAAAACAAGTTTGGAACAAAAATGACGCTTAAATCCCGCATCATTGACGCTTTAAAAGAACGAATGCGTGCTGGCAATCTTGCCATGCTTAAAGATGCGCAGATTGCTTTTGAAATTTTAAGGTTTGTACCGGCTTGCGAGCAAGAAAAATTGCTGGAACGCTGCGGTGACTTTAAGGGTGTGGTAAGACTTAACATGGATCAAAATGCAATCGCTGAAGATGATTTAAGTAATTTTTTGATCAATATGATAGCCAATCCCATTATGATGGTTGCCGATCTTCAAATGCCAATCCACCATTTTACAGAAAACGCAAGATTGATTCCACTTGATTTGCAAGAAAAAGAACAAAATATGATTATATTGCGATTTTCGCTATCGGGATCATTTTATAAACGCATTGATGCGCCGCCAATCATGGAAATTCCCAATCAGATCGAACAGGTAAGCAGATGGCACAATCACTGAACCAATCAGACTTAGAGCGGCGCATGAACGGCATGATCAGCTTTGGTACAATCCATTGCGTGGATTATAATCAAGCCAAGGCATGCGTCAAAATCGGGGAAATTACCACCAATTATTTACCCATGATCGCAAGCCGCGCAGGGCATAATCAAAGCTGGTCGCCTTATGAAATTGGCGAACAGGTGATGATTCTATCGCCATCAGGGGAAATTGATCAGGGCTGGATCATGGGCAGCGTCTTTAGCAATCACCACCCCGCAAATGGCGACAATCCAGACATTCACCGCATGAATTATAAGGATGGAGCAATCTTGGAATATGACCGCGCAGCCCATCATTTAAAGGCGCAGCTGCCAGCTGGCGGCAAGCTTACCATCATTGGCGATGTTGATGTTGCGGGCAGCATAACAGCAAGCGGCGATATTACAGATCACACGCGTTCAATGGCGGGCGACCGCGCCATTTATAATAATCATACCCATACAGGCAATTTGGGCGCGCCCACCAGCATTACGGGGGCAAGTCAATGATAAATGGCATGAATAGATGCAATGGCAAAATGCTGAAAGGCGTGGATCATTTGCGCCAATCCATCACCGATATTTTAACGACACCAAAAGGATCGCGCGTGATGCGCCGCGATTATGGATCGGATTTATTTCAATGGATTGATGCGCCCGTTAATTCATCAACCATGATTCACATTTATGCGGCAACAGCTGATGCGCTTCAAAAATGGGAGCCACGCTTTAAGCTGGATCAAGTGAAATTGAACGAGATCAATGCAGATGGCAAAATCACCTTAACCCTTACAGGCACTTATCTGCCTGATGGAAGCGAAGTCAAAATGGAAAATTTAATCTTATGACAATATTTACCGCAATAGATTTATCAAAACTGCCCGCGCCTGATTTGGTGGAGGCTTTGGATTATGAGGCAATTCTTGCTGAATTAACTGCATCATTCCTGACGCAATGCCCTGCTTATGATGGCAATATGCTTGAAAGCGATCCGATTATGAAGCTGTTACAAATGGCGGCATATCGCGAGATTACGCTGCGCGCAAGAATTAATGATGCCGCAAAACAAACCATGCTTACCTATAGCAAAGGATCAAATCTAGATCATTTGGGCGCATTGATGAATGTGAAGCGGTCGATGCCGAATGCGGGCGATATGGATGCGATCCCGCCCGTTGAACCAACCTATGAAACTGATGATGATCTGCGCCGCCGTATCCAGCTTGCGCCAGAAGCCTTAACAACCGCAGGCAGCGAGGGGGCGTATATCTTTCACGCGCTATCGGTTGCGGGGGTTAAGGATGTGTCAGCGATCCGCACCAATCCAGGCGAGGTAACGGTGACCCTGTTATCTTATGAAGAAAGCGGCGCGCCCAATGAAGAGATGATCAATAAAGCGCGCAAGATTTTAAATGCAAGCAATGTGCGCCCCTTGACTGATTTGGTCATTGTGCAAGCGGCTTCAATCAAAACCTATCGCATTGATGCGACATTAACGCTTTATAATGGCCCAGATCAGGAATTGGTTAAAAAAGAAGCCGCCGCGCGTTTTTGGGATTATGTAGAAACACGCCATAGGTTGGGTGAAAAAATAACACGATCAGGCATTCATGCTGCCCTAACCGTTGCGGGCGTGCAGATGGTAATATTGAAGGATTGGCAGGATATTTTATGCACTAAATTTGAAGCCCCTTACTGCAACAATCTATCTATGGAGATTAAATAGCATGAGCGATCAGCAAATCCCGAGCGCAGCGCGCGACGACGCATTTGCGTTAAATGAAACGCAGCAAATCCCGAGCGCAACGCGCGACGACGCATTTGCGTTAAATGAAACGCAAACTATTTTACCGCCAAATGCCACGCCCCTAGAGCGTGCGGCAGAGCAAGCAACCGCAACACGGATTGAGGCAATTCCCGTTCCTATTGAAAACCTAATCAATGTGGATCACTGCCCCGCTGGTTTTTTACCGTTCTTGGCATGGGGCTTGTCGGTTGAGGATTGGGACAGCGACTGGAGTGACAACATTAAACGCCAAGTGATCAAATCATCCTTTGCGATACACAAGATTAAAGGCACGGTGGCAGCAGTTGAAATGGCGTTAAATGCCTTGGATATTCCAGCGATTTTACAAGAATGGTTTGAATATAATGGCGACCCGTATCATTACCGCATCGCGCTTGATCTATCAACACGCGGGGCAAGCATTGATGATTTAATCGCTTTGCAAACAACCGTTACAAAGGCAGCAAATGTAAGATCGGTGATGGATGCGATGCAAATTAACTTAACCCGCATTGATCCCTTGCCCAAGCTTGCGATTGCACCAACCCAAGGGCAAAGCGTGATGCTTTATCCTGTAAAAGCCAATTCGGTGAAAATGATGAATTCTATTCATTATGCAATGGGGGCGGGCAGCCATAATATTATTTCAATCTATCCCATGGACGGAGGCAGCTTATGAATTACGGCACAATCTTAACCGATCGCGGGCGCGCCGCGCTGGCAGCAGCGATTGTAAATGGCACTGATCTGTCATTCAGTGAGATCTCCACTCGCGCCCAAGAGGGCGATCTACCGGGCGCACCAAGCCCCGATCAGACCGCCTTAAACAACGAGGTTTGGCGCGCCCCGATTAACAATATCACCCAAGATCAAGATAACACACCTTGGGTGAAATTAGAATGTGTGATCCCTGCGGATCAGGGCGGGTTTTGGATACGCGAAATTGGCATTTTTACCGATGATGGCATTTTATTTGCCATTATGAAGTATCCTGAAACTTACAAGCCAAATCTTGCGGATGGCTTAGCCAGTGAATTTATCATCA
>JBGCED010000027.1:0-34708 GCA_045106055.1 Alphaproteobacteria bacterium | reverse complement strand
GCACTCGCTTGCCATCATGGTCAAAGGCGATATAGGGGATGCGCTGCGCCTCCATCACATCGGCAACCATCTGCCCCACCCGTCCAAAGCCTGCAATCACGACCTTGTGCTGCCCATCAATCACCGAAGATGTTGGCGATGCTATCTTTTCCCCAAATAGGCGATGCCCAATATTGCCCGCAAGCGGGGCAAGCTTAAACAGCATGGGGGTCAGCATCATCGCAACCACGGTCACCAGCAAAAAGAACTGAACATCCGATGCAGGCATCAGCTGGGTTGACATTGCAACCCCAAGGATCATCAGCGCAAATTCACCAGGCTGGGCTAAATAAACCGATGCTTCCGCAGCTTGCCTGCCTGGCACGCGAAATAAAAGACATAACAGCAAGATAATTGCTGCCTTTATCCCGTAAATGCCCAACACAGAAGCCGAAAGCAGCATGGGCATTGCCATCATTTCTTGCACATTAATCATCATGCCAACCGACAGAAAAAACACGCCCAGCAGCAGACCTTTCAAGGGGTTGATGATCACCTCTACTTCATGTTTAAATTCAGTTTCCGCAATTAACAAGCCAGCCATAAACGCCCCAAGCGCCAATGACAGCCCCGCAGCATAGGTCAAAGCAGAACAGGCAAGCACCATAAACACAATAAATGCGCCCAGCCATTCTGGCATGGTTGAAAAGCTAACCGATTTTAACAAAGGGGTCAGAATTTTTTTACCAAACCAATAAATCGCAACCACCGTCAGCGCGCCCAGCAATAAGGATATGCCCAGTGCCGCAATCACGCTGGTGTCAGCATCGCCCGTAAAGGATGCGGCAAGCACCAAAATCGGCACAACCGCCAAATCCTGCATCAATAGAACTGAAAAACATAAAATGCCGATGGGGCGGCTGGATAGTTTTTTCTCTTCCAGCAGCTTCATCACAATCGCGGTTGAGGATAAGGCAAAGGATGCACCAATTAAAATCGCTGCCTCAACAGAATTATTGAACAGGCTGGCAATCCCAAAAATTACCAAGGCGGTCACCAGAATTTGTGCCGAGCCTAGCCCAAAGATAAACCGCCTTAGCTCTTTTAAGCGGTCAAGCGAAAGCTCTAAGCCGATCATAAACATTAGTGCAATAATGCCAAGCTCCCCCAGCATCTGCACCGTTCCAGCCTGATCAATGGAAATATAGGCAGCCCATTCATAGCGATCCGCAAATTGGGCAATTCCAAACGGGCCAATGATCATCCCCATGATTAAATAACCAAGCACAGGGGATACCCGAATGCGCTGCAATAAAGGGACAACCAACCCCGCAATTGCAAAGAATAACAGAATATTTGCGATAATATCAATCAAATGATGATGATCTGAAACGGCTTGTTCCATATATTCACGCCATTTTAAAAATAAAAACCATCATGATATGGCGATGCACTAGGGCGTTTGATGGCTGGGCTTGGGGGATACCGCAACCAACACCAAATAGCCCAGCACGCCCGATAATACCGACCCTGTAATGACGCCAAGGCGCACCAGCACCTGCAATTCAGGATCAGCAAAGGCAAGCCCACCGATAAATAAGCTCATGGTGAAACCAATCCCTGTTAATAAGGACATGCCGTAATATTGCGCCCAGCTTACCCGTTCTGGCAAGTGGCAAAGCCTTAACATCACCGCGATATAGGTGGTTAGCATTACCCCAATTTGCTTTCCAAAAAACAAGCCCGCAGCAATGCCGATGGTGATGGGATGCAGCAATAAATCCATTGACAATCCCGCAAGCGATACCCCCGCATTGGCAAAGGCAAAAATTGGCAGAATCGCAAAGGCAACCCACGGATGCAGCCCATGTTCCAAGGTTTCAAGCGGGGATGCATCGGATGGTTTTTTGCCTTCCAGCGGGATAAACATGGCAAGCGCAACCCCTGCTAAGGTTGCATGAACCCCAGATTTTAGCACACATACCCACAGCACAATCCCTGCAAGCACATAAGGGGTGAAATTTTTAACGCCCATGCGATTTAAAACAAACAGCACAATCAACGCAAGCGCACCAAGCCCCAATGACATTAATGATAAATTCGCAGTATAGAAGATGGCAATGATGATAATCGCTGCCAAATCATCCAAAATGGCGATGGCAACAAGGCAAATTTTCAAGGTTTCAGGCACGCGTTTTCCCAGCAACACCATCACCCCAAGCGCAAAGGCAATATCGGTTGCCGCAGGGATCGCCCAGCCATCAATCGCAACCGCATCGCCCCAGTTAAAATAAGCATAGATCAAAGCAGGTAAGGATAGCCCGCCAAGCGCAGCAATCGCGGGCAGCATAATTTTTTGACGGCTAGAAAGCTGCCCAATCGTCATTTCGCGCTTAATTTCAAGCCCAACCAGCAAAAAGAAGATTGCCATTAACGCATCATTGATCCACAGCAGCAGGGGCTTATCAATTTCCAATGCGCCAAATTGAATGGCAACGGGAATGACCAAGAACCCTTCATAAATTGCTGAAAGTGGAGAATTATTCACAATTAATGCCAAAATGGCAGCAAGCCCCAGCAATATCCCGCCAGAGGCTTCCAGTTTAAAAAATTCCCGCATCATGTTAATTGCCATCATATCCCCCGCTTAATATATAAATTCATTTTAGTTCCTGAATTTATATAAGATTTTAAATCAAGAATCAAAGCGTTAATTTTTATCACATGCCAATTTATAAAGCATTTACAGGAATTTTGATATATTGGATGCCATTTTGTGACTTTACCCCAAAATCCCCCAGCCGCATATTGGTTTGAATCGATGGAAATAATAGTTTTGGAACGGATAGGGTTTTATCCCGCGCTTCGCGCAGCTTGACATATTCCGCCAAGCTGGTGTCTGGGCGCAGCTGAATATTATGTTCTTTTTGATTTTTCACCGTTACCATTGCCTGCGGCTTTTCCCCGTCTTTGGGGTAATCATGACACAGAAATATCCGTGTTTCATCGGGCAGCGTGTAAATGCGCTTAATCGTTTCATACATATTTTGGGCATTGCCGCCTGGAAAATCACAGCGCGCTGTGCCAAGATGCGGCGCAAAGATCGTATCGCCAACAAAGATGGCATCTTGGATTAAATAGCTTGCACAAGCGGGGGTATGGCCTGGTGTTTGCCAAACCTTAACGCGCAGCGACCCAATGTTAAACTGATCGCCATCTTGGAATAAGCAATCAAATTGTTCGCCTGTAATCGGTGTATCTTCGGTGGTGTCAAATTTTGGCACCCACAGCGCCAGCACATCCTTTATGCCTTTGCTCATCGCTTGTTTGCCGCCAATATGCTGTTTTAAATAGAAAGAAGCGGTAATGTGATCCGCATGAATATGGGTTTCCAATATCCATTCATTGGTCAAATCATGGGCCTTGATATAATCAATCACAATATCTGCGCTGCTTGTGCTAATGCTGGCAGCATCTTGATCATAATCCAGCACAGAATCAATTACCGCGCATTTTTTTGTGCTTTCATCCACCACAATATGTGTAAAAGTCGCCGTCGCTGGATCATAAAATGTTTCAATATGCATCTTGAATTTCCCCTTTCAATGATAAAAAGGTTAAAGCATTAAGCCTGCAAATGCAATAAAGGCTGCCATGCTGAACAGAATGATGATGACCGTCATTATTTTATAAATCATAATGATTGCGGCGCGCAAATGGGCATAGCCTAGGGTGCGTGCGCCTTCTGGAAAAATTTCGGGCGCTTGATGCTGCGTGCCGCCATAGCTTCTGGTGCCGCCAAGCTGAATGGAAAGCGCGCCAGCGATTGCCGCTTCTGGCATCCCTGCATTTGGCGAATCATGTTTTGATCCATCGCGCTTTAAGGCAAGCATGGCTTGGCGGGCTGCCTTTGCTTTTCCCAAGCTGACCAGAATAATCAACCACGCCGTCAAGCGCGCAGGGATATAATTTAACAAATCATCCATTTTGGCACAACCATAGCCAAAATCCATATAGCGATCATTTTTATAGCCAATCATGCTGTCTGCGGTATTGATCATTTTATAAAGCATCAACAGCGGAAGACCGCCGATCAAATACCAAAAAAGTGGCGCGATCACGCCATCTGACAAATTCTCCGCTGCGCTTTCAATGCCCGCCCTTGCAATATCGCTTTCATCCATGGTTGCGGTATCGCGCCCCACAATATGCGATAAGGCAATGCGCCCTTGAATGACATTATGGGTTTTTAACGGGGTAAGCACCGCCTTTAAATGATCAACTAGGGATTTGCTGGCAAACAGGGTGAATGCTGCCAATAATTCAATCATTGCCCCTGCTTGCGCAATCAGCGTTCCAAGCAAAATCGCAATCGCGCATAGGATGACACAAGTCACAATGCCATATTGCTTGCGTAATTTATCGGCATAATGCGGCTGGTTAAGCTGCACATCCAAGCCATGAATTAACTTGCCAAATAAAATAACGGGATGGGGGACATAACGCCATATATAATCAGGATCGCCGATCCACCAATCCAACACCAACGCCGCCCAAATTAAGATAAAATGATAATCGGAATAATGCATGATAGGGACATCAAACGCTTATTGTTCAAGCAATATTTTGCCTGCAATGGCAAAGCTGATCACAACCAATAGCGGGCGAATTAGGCGATTGCCTTGTTTTAACACCAGCCTGGATCCAACCATTGACCCGATAATCTGCCCCGCAAGCATCATAAAGCCAACGCCCCAAATGACTTGCTCAAACAGCACAAAATACAGCATTGCCGATATGTTGCTGATGAAATTCAGCAATTTTGCATGCGCGGTGGCTTTGATTAATTGATATCCCGCTAGGCTTACAAAGGCAAGGGTCAAAAAAGTGCCCGTTCCAGGGCCAAAGAACCCATCATAAAACGCAATGAAAAACGCAGGAATTAAGGCAAAAGCAATCGGGCTTAATTTGGCGATTCGCTCCATTTTTCCTAAATTTGGCTGGAATAGAAAATACACCCCAACCACAATCAATAGAATCGGAATCAAGATGTTTAAAAATTCAAGCTTCAAATAAAATAATAGCCACGCCCCAATGGTTGAACCGATAAAGGCTGCAAGGATCATCAATTTACATTCTTTTGGCTTCACCAGCCCTTTTTTTATAAAATAATAGCTGGCATAGCCTGTGCCGCCCCAGCTTTGCAATTTATTGGTGGCTAGGGCAAGCGGTGCGGGGATGCCCGCTGCCAATAAAGCTGGCAGCACAATCAACCCGCCGCCCCCTGCAATGCTGTCAACGCAGCCCGCAATAATCGCAGCCACAAATAGCAATATAAGCCATTCCCACGCTAGATTATAAGTTAAGTCATGCAACAGGGCGATAAAGTCAAATTCCATCACATTAAACGCTAATTTGTAATCTTAGCATCATAAATTGCGGGCGTTTCATCCCCAAATGCCAGCAATTCGGCATAATGATATGCCTTAATATCGCTATTTTGACGGCTTAATTTGCCCGCAATGTTTAAAATGCAGCCCAAATCGCCCGCCAGCAAGTAATCTGGTGCAATCGCTTTAATCGCATCTGTTTTATCTTCAACCATTTTATTGGATATTTCAGGATATTTAACACAAAACATGCCCCCAAATCCGCAGCATGATTCGCGCCGTTCAATATTGGCAACATTTAGCCTAGCTTGCGATTGCAACAAGACGCGCGGCTGGTGATCAACTTTCATTTCACGCAATGACGAACATGAATCATGATAGGCAGCAACGCCTTTTATGCTTGTATCCGCAGGCTGAAATTGACATTCATCATATAAAAATTGTGATAATTCACGGGTTTTTGATGCAATTTTCTGTGCATCTGCGTGCAAAGGATGCCCCGCTTCAAACAGATTTGGATAATGATGGCTGAGCATTCCCGCGCACGACCCTGATGGCACAATGATGCGGTCAAAATCAGCAAGGGCTGCAACTGCCTTTGCCGCTACTTTTTGTGCTGATGGAATGTCGCCCGCATTATAAGCAGGCTGCCCGCAGCAGCTAAGCCTAGGGGCGATGATCAGCTTGCATCCCGCATCCTCCAGCAATTTTAAGCAAGCAAACCCAATTTCAGGGCGAAACATATCGACCAAACAGGTAATAAACACCCCAATTTTTAAATTGCTTAACGGTTTGCCATCAATGTGAATTGCTTCAATCATCAAAAATCTAAAGCTGGTCTGCGACCCATTTTTGAAGCTGCGCTTTTGACATTGCACCAACAGTTGTCGCCGCAACCTCGCCATTTTTGAACAGCATCAAGGTTGGAATGCCGCGCACCCCATATTTTGTTGGGGTTTCTGGATTTTCATCAATGTTAAGCTTTGCAACGGTAAGCTTGCCGTCAAGATCTTTTGAAACCTCTTCTAAGGCGGGCGCAATTACCTTGCAAGGCCCGCACCATTCCGCCCAATAATCGACCAATACAGGGGTTTTTGCGCCCAATATTTCACTTTCAAATGCTTGGTCTGTTACATTTTTTATTGCCATTAATCTCTCCTGATCGCTCCAATTTTTTAATAAGAAATATAGTCTAATTAATATAATCCGATTGATCCTGATTTAAAAGGATAAAAATCAAGCATAAAATCTCAAGAACAATCATTATGCTATGAAATGATCAAGGTGTGATTAAAATCCTATTTAAAAAGCACAGACTATGCTTATATGAATTATAGAAATTGAATAGCAACCAAACATTCAGTGCATCTTTTATGTTGTATTTAACAGCTTAACGGGCTCTGCTGTTGTTACTTTTAATAGGCTGTCATTTAAAATGAGCTGTAAATTTCTAAAAACTCTGGGGCGTGGAAAAATGAAAAACATTAGAACAAACGAAAATAAACAAGCAATTCAAACTTCAAAAAATGAATTTGCGGCTTTTGCATCATTATTAATGGCGGCAAGCATTGCGCTGACTGCGATATGGATTTTATTCATGCAATCACCTGCAAATGCGCAAAATGCCAGTTCAAATTGGGTTGCCATTGCCAATAATTATAAGACATTGGTGATTGATACAAATGATCAACAACGGCATTTATTTAATGTCGAGCTGGCGGTAACGCCGCAAGAACAACAACGCGGGTTGATGGGCCGGATGTCGCTTGGCCAGGACAATGGAATGGTATTCTTATACCCGCAAGACCGTGTGGTAAAAATGTGGATGGCAAATACTTTTATTCCGCTGGATATGTTATTTGTCGATCAACAAGGAAAGGTGATCCATATAGAGCATAATACCGTGCCAATGTCGCGCGTTCCCATTGGTCCTGACGCGCCTGTTCGTGCCGTTCTTGAAATATCAGGCGGGGTTAGCAAAGAGCTGGGAATAAAGGTCGGTGATCGGGTTTATCTTTCAGATACCCAAATCCGCTAGGCATAAAAAAGACCATAAAAAATACGCTGATTGTTTTTATTTAAAAAGTGGGGAAGAAAATAAGGCTTTAAAAAAAGAGAAAACATACATAAAGATCATTCGTTAAGATAATTCGTTACGGTGGGGATCGTCCAAGCATAATACATTCAGTTAATGTGCTTGGTAGATTCCCACTTTTTTTTAACTTATGCTTTTTCAAATGATGTTTTTTTTATCGATGCTTTGTGAATTGATGTTTTTTTAGCTTATGTTTGAATTTTGACTTTTTAAAGGTAAAGACGATGAAACCCCATCCAAGATCAGGTTCAAAACACGATGCCAGCTTAGCGCCTGTGCCGAATCTTGCGCTTGCCATGCAAAGCTTTAAGGAAAATAACCTTGATGCTGCCAGCATGATTTGCAAGGAAATCCTGCAAGAAGATGAACATAATGCCAATGCCCTAGAATTATTAAGCGTTATTGAGGCAAAATTAGAGCATAATTTAGAAGCAACCCATCTGATGCGCCTAAGAAGTGCAATGCCCAGCGCAACAGACGGCGCGCTGTCCAATTTATCACGCATGCTTAATCTTAATAATGAAACCGTTCAAGCTGCGGCGGTGATTGGTCAGCGCCAAGGCACGCCGCAATCCACATCCCATCTTGAAGCAACCAAGCCAACATTGGCGAAAGAAAAGCTGGATGGTAAAACGGAAATCAATCAAGAAACTTTAATTCAAAATGAATCGGTGGATACCCTGATTGATCAGGCAAGCCAATTTATGTTGACCCAACATTACGAAGAAGCAATTTTATTATTAAGGCGTGCCTTGATGTTGCGCCCCAGCCATTTAAAAGCCGTATCGATGGCGGGTAAGCTAAGCTGGCAAATGAATGAATATAAGCAGGCCGCGCGCTATTATGAAACTGCCGTAAAAATACAGCCTGATAATCGGTTGAATTGGTTAAATCTTGGCACAATTTTCTTGCAGCTTGAGAATTATGAAGGCGCGCTTGCAACGATTGACCGCCAGCACCAGCTAGAGCCGGATCACCCCTCTACTCATGGGCTTCATGCACTTATTCATATGGCGCGCAATGAATTTGATCAAGCCGAAAATTTGTTCAAAAAAGCACTTGGCAATGTCTCATCCTTGTCAAAAGCCCAGATTAATGACATTAAAAATAATTATGCAACGGGCTTGATTCGAAAAATGGATTATGTTGCCGCCGCAACAATCTTGCGCGAGATTTGCGAAGAACAAGGCAAAAATGCAGGGCATTTATCCAATTATGCATTTTCACTTCGGCTGCAAAATCAGTTTGAAGAAGCCCGATTGCAATATAAACAGGCAATGCGCTATCAGCCCAATAATGCTGACATTCACTTTGCCCATGGGCTTACCCTATTATCAATGGGGGCGCTGCGCTTGGGGTTTGAAGAATATGAATGGCGCTTAAATACCCAAGCGATGCGAAATAAGGATTATACAATTTATGCCAATAACCCCAAAAAGCATTTACGCCGTGCAAGCCAAATCATTGATCGCGATTTAACCATTTACAGCGAGCAAGGCTATGGTGATATGCTGCAATTTTCAAGATTCATTCCGATAATTGCAAAATTTGCAAAATCCGTTACTTTTTATATTCAAGATCGCAAGTTTGAAATTAACACATTAATTCATAATTTTCCAAAGAATGTGTCCTATTGCTTTCACCCTGATCCCATTCCAAAATATGATTTTCATGTGCCATTAATGAGCCTTGCCCATGTTTTAAATGTTGATCTTGAATCATTGCCGCCGCCCACCCCATTTAAAGCCCCAAAACCTGATGTCCAGAAATGGAATCGCTGGCTGGTTTCAAATGATCTGCGCCGCGATATGTTTCAAGGGCTTACCCAATTTTCCAATTCTGATGTATCAAAACACGCCAAGAACAGGCCGCTGATTGGCATTTGTCTGCATGGACGACCAACCCATAATTTGGATAAGCAACGATCTGCGTCCATAAGCGCCATTGCCCCATTGCTTGATGTTGATACAAATTACATCTTACTAGAGCCTGCAATTTCACAAGAAGATCAAGCCTTTATCAAGGAACATCCGCAATATCATATTGTTCATAACCCAGATGCGATGGAAAATTTTACCAGCAGCGCAGCGCTTATTCAAAATCTGGATTATGTTGTCACGGTCGATACTGCGGTTGCCCATCTTGCTGCGGGGCTTGGCGTTCCAACCGCGATCCTGCTTGCAAAATCAGGGGATTGGCGGTGGGAAATTCAAAGCTCCGTCAGTGCATGGTATCCCGATAGCGTCTATTTATTTCGCCAGATTAAGCTGGGCGATTGGTCCGATCCGATCACAAGCTTAAACTTACATTTGCAGCGTTATTTTTCCAAAACTCAAACCTAATTTGAACCATATGAAGGAAAAAATACTCTAGGGGTTAATGTCAGCTGGAAACTTGTCATGGATGATAAGATCAAGCATCTTGGAAACTTGAACTTCCCAGCGATAATCCGCAATTTGATGCGCCATTTTATGGGCATTCTCACGGTGCTTTTGATAATGATGATAAGTGCGTAAAATATTATCCGCAAGCTCATCCGTGTCCGGCCAGCCCCATTCTGCCATTCTGGATGTGGGATCAACCTGCCCCTGTTCATCCAATTCAATAATGGTTCTGGATTGTTTTAACCCCAATTCATGGGCAAGCGGGCATATTTCAAATAAATCTTTCTGTCCTGTATTATTGCTTAAAATGGTTGGCAAGCCGCTGCCAATTGCCTCCATCGCGACCAAATTGGTTCCCCCTTCTGCGCGGTTGGGGAATATTGCCATATGACATTGGTTCAAATGCCCAGGTGATATCCAGTAAGGCATTGTGCCCAACATCATAAAACGATCAGGTTTAATGCCATATTGCCGCGCCGTCTCGCGGTAATTCACTTTCTCAGTTTGATTCTCGTCCTGCTCGATGATCCATGGATATTTCATAAATCGGGCTTCATTCATTAATTTGGCAACCTTGCATTCCTCCCACCAACGCCATTGTGAAATTAATCGTACATGGGGGATTTTATCTTGAATCTTGGCAAAGGCCTCAAGCACAATATCTTGGCTTTTTCGTAAATCCAGCTTGCCGCCTGAAAAAATATTAAACAGCCCATCATCCACCAATGGCGCAAGACGGGGATAGAAATAATTGCTATCAACCCCTTGCCAAATCGTAACCGCGCGCGCATAGCCATTTTCAATCAAATGCCGCGCGTTCCAGCGCGATCCGCAAATCACATAATCATAAGTATCGGTTAGCTTTGGTGCATATTTTCGCGCATGGCGAATCTCTTCATAAAACACAACCCCAATTTGCCGCCCCACCTCCAGAAAAGGATGATTCTGGCGCATTTCTTCGCCCCAACTCATATGGGTTACAAAAATGCCATTCGGGTCTTTGATGATTTCCTTGCGGGTGATTTTATCATGGTAAGGTTTTGAATGTTCAAACACATGCTTGAATAATGCAGCATCCATGAAGGGAAAATGCTTTAATTCTGGCAAATTACGCGATAAAACAATCACGCGATAGCCTTGCAAAATGGCATATTTGGTGAAATTCAGCCCAAAGATTCCCCAGCCTGTAAAGCAATCCAGCTGCAAATCATGGTAAATGATTGGGCGCGCCATCGCGTTTGCTTGCATCATATCAGCTTTTGGTAATTAAATTTGTGGTGGAATGCCCGTCCAGAAAGTCAGCCAGAATGACCTTGCCGCCCCAGCTTTCAACCTGCTTTGCGCCAATTACCGCGTCAATTTTATAATCCGCACCCTTAATCAATCGATCAGGTTTTAGCGTTTCAATCAGTGTAAGCGGCGTATCCTCATCAAAAATCACCACCATATCCACCGCCCCAAGCGCCGCAAGCACTTTTGCGCGGCTGGTCTGATCCTGAATGGGACGGGTTTCCCCCTTTAAGCGTTTAACCGATTGATCCGAATTTAATCCAACCACCAGAAAATCGCAATGATGCTTTGCTTGCTGCAACAACCCAACATGACCTGGATGCAGCAAATCAAAACAGCCATTGGTAAAGCCAATTTGCTTTCCTGCCATGCGTATGGTTTCAAGCGTCAAAGACGCATCCTTGAGATTTTGAATTTTTGAATCTTCCGCCATTGGTGCTTGCTGCTTTATGGCAGCCACAAGCTCATCTGGGGTTGCGATGCTGGTTCCGACCTTGGCAACGACAATCCCTGCGGCTAAGTTGGCAATGGCGGCGGCTTGTTTAATGTCAAGCTTCGCACCAAGCCCCGCTGCAATGGTTGCAATCACCGTATCGCCCGCGCCAGCAACATCAAAAACCGCACGGGCGCGCGCTGGCATATGGATTAAAGGATCGCGTGCGGCGCGCTTAATGATGCTCATCCCTTGTTCTGATCTTGTGGCAATCACGCATTCAATATCATATTCTTCCATCAAATTGCGGGCTGCTGTTTGAATGGTTTCATCTTCATAACAAGAAATGCCGCTTGCAAGCGATAATTCCTTGCGGTTGGGGGTAATATAATCCGCCCCGCGATAGCGTTCATAATCCTTGCCCTTTGGGTCAATGATAACGCGTTTACCCATTTTTTTTGCCATTGCAATGATTTGCTGGATGGAATCAGGCGGCAAATGCCCCTTTAAATAATCCGATAGGATCACCAGCTGCACGCCGCCTGTTTCGATTAAATCAAGGGCGCGCGCCAGCATTTTTTGGGTAATGCGGGCATCAAAGGGCGGATCATCTTCGGTATCACAGCGCAAAATTTGCTGACGATTCGATAAATAACGGGTTTTAACAATGGTGTTAATATGATCCGAATCAATAAAATGGGGCGTGATTTTGCCTTTGCCCTCATTCGCACTTACCAAACTGGTAATTTCAGCGGCAGCATCATCCTTACCAACAATGCCCACCAGATCAATCTTGCAGCCAAGCGCACGCAAATTACGCGCAACATTGCCAGCCCCGCCAAGGCTTGCCGCCTTGCTTTTAATTTTCAACACAGGAATCGGGGCTTCAGGCGATATGCGCTTCACATCGCCATAAACATAGCGATCCAGCATTAAATCCCCAACCACCAAAATATGGGTTTTTGAAATTTGGTCTAATGCTTGTTGCAGCAATGGATAAGCAATAACAGGATCAGACATCATCACCCCCATCAGGCTTATGCTTGGGGCGGTTGTTCTGGATTTTCTGAATTTGGGCGATGCTCGCTCCATAATTTTTCAATATTATAAAGTTCGCGAATTTCTGGTTTAAACAGATGGATTAAAATATCACCCGCATCAATCAACACCCAATCGCCAACGGCTTTCCCCTCAATATTAGGGTTTTTCCAACCAGATTGCTTTAAACATTCCAGCGCATAATCGCCAAGCGCGCCAACATGCCGCGATGACATTCCCGTTGCAACCAGCATTTCATCGGCAATATCGGTTAGTCCTGCCAAATCAATGCGCGTAATTTCTTCTGCTTTATGTTCTTCTAGGCAAGCGATTAATTTATCGCCCATTTCAGCAACGCTTAATCTTTGAGTTGGCTTTAAGCGCGCTTTTTTCAAGGCATCATGGGCTGTTTGGTCTATATTATTCATCATCATTTCTTTATGTTAAATCATTCATATATTCGGTGTGCTTAATCTATTAAGAAATAATAGCAGCAAAAACAAGATTAACATGACCGCCATGAGTTTTTTTTGAAGCGCAACAAAGCGCATCCCTGTTTCATTTAATGCCAAATGCCTGCGCTGCATTAGCGAATCTTTGCGCATTGCCCAGCCTTGATCTTTTAAAATATGCTTGCGTGATTGCCAATGCGCCCAAAATCCAAGCAAGCAGCATAGGCCGATCAGAATCACCAAAGCAACATTTAAAACAGCAAGCAGCGTATCATTTAAGGGCATGATTTTATCTTTTCTGGCGATCTTAGCGGTGTTTTGCGGGCTGCCATAATATTTCCGTGCCGCCATCCGCCCTGCCCTTTATGCTGCCATTTAACACCCGCGCCAGCACGAATAATAAATCGGATAAGCGGTTTATATACAGCATGGCGTGCGGGTTAATCGCTTCATGGCTTGCAAGCAAGGTCATTGCCCGTTCAGCGCGTCTTGTGATGGTGCGCGCCAAATGGGCATGGCTGGCAGCAAGGCTGCCCCCTGGTAAAATAAAGCTGGTAAGTGGCTGCAGCGCAGCGTTATATTGATCAATTTGAGATTCAAGGCGCAGCACTTGGCTTTCTGTAACGCGCAGCGGATTTGTTCTGGTTGTTGTGTCCTGCGGCACACATAAATCCCCGCCAAGATCAAATAAATCATTCTGCACCATTTGCAATAAATCGCTGATTGCTTGATCCTGATTGGAATCTTCTTGGTTGGAATTTAGGGCGCAAATTAACAGCCCAATCGCGGCATTGGCTTCATCCACTTCGCCATAAGCTGCAACCCGCAAATCATGCTTTGGACGCCGCGAGCCATCGCCAAGCCCCGTTGTGCCTTTATCGCCTGTTTTTGTATAAATCTTGGATAGGGTAACCATATATCATCCTGTTGATTTTAAAATTAAGGCTTTATCCCAAAGCCTCTTTAATGTTTAAGGGCGAAGCCCAAAGCCGATTGCAACCAGCACCAGTATCATTGCAATGAATTGAAAAATAATGCGCGCCCGCATTAAGCGATTGGAAAGATTGCCCGTACCCGCCTTGCCGCGTGCCATCATAAATATTCCGCAGACAAGAACGGCAAGCGTCGCAATCAATGCCAATATAATTACAATACTCATCTTAACACATGCCTATATTCAATTTAACCGTTATTTTGCTTGGGTAAGCGCAGCTGCTTTGGGTGCTGGCTTGGGGGTTGCTTGATCCATTATCGGCAAGTATAATACCGCACTGCGTTTATAATGCGCCCCATAGTGATCAAATGCAAGCGCGCCGCCTTGTTGTTGCGGCTGATCTTTTGCCGCAATAGAAGCCATAACGGGATAAAGTGCATCAATCCCCCCATGGCGATAACGCACAAGATGCGATTGCTTCCTAGAATAAACCCACAACATAACCGCCCCCTTTTTATATTTGCTTGCTTTAAAGAACCCAGCCGTTCATTGCCAACTGTTCATTGGTTGCATGAATCCTTTGCTTATTCAAGTAAATTGATCATATATTTAAAATGCAGCCAATCCCGTTTGGGCGCGCCCAAGGATCAGCGCGTGAACATCATGTGTGCCTTCATAAGTATTAACAGCTTCCAAATTCACCATATGGCGCATAATATGATATTCATCGCTAATCCCATTTCCGCCGTGCATATCGCGGGCATTGCGGGCAATATCAAGGGCTTTTCCGCAATTATTGCGCTTCATCATGCTGATTAATTCTGCGGATGCGCTATGATCATCCATCATCCGCCCAAGCCGCAATGCGCCTTGAAGCCCAAGTGCAATTTCAGTTTGCATATCTGCCAGCTTTTTTTGAATAAGCTGATTTTGCGCCAGCGGGCGGTCAAATTGTTTGCGAGTCATGCAATAATTGCGTGCCGCAAACCAGCAGCTTTCGGCTGCGCCCATGCTGCCCCATGCAATGCCGTAGCGCGCGCGGTTAAGACATCCAAAGGGACCTGCAAGCCCCGCAACATTTGGCAATAGATTTTCTGCTGGTACAAATACTTCATCCAGCTGGATCATGCCTGTAATTGATGCGCGCAGGCTTAATTTTCCTTCAATCTTTGGTGCGCTTAACCCTTTCATCGCTTTATCCAGAATAAAGCCCTTAATTTTACCCTCATGCGCATCTGATTTTGCCCAGATAATATAAATATCGGCAATCGGCGCATTGGTAATCCAGTTTTTTGCGCCCGACAAAATATAACCGCCGCTTGTTGGTTTGGCGCGGGTGATCATATTGCTTGGGTCTGAACCGTGATCAGGTTCGGTTAAGCCAAAGCAACCAATCCATTCCCCACTTGCCAGCTTTGGCAGATATTGCTGGCGTTGCTGATCTGTGCCATAGGCAAAAATCGGATGCATTACCAATGAAGATTGCACCGACATTGCGGATCGATAACCGCTGTCAATCCGTTCAACCTCGCGCGCCATCAACCCATAAGCCACATAATTGCTGCCGCCCCCGCCATAAATTTCAGGAAGGGTCGCCCCCAACATTCCCATCTTTCCCATTTCAACCATAATTTCTGGATCAAACTGTTCATTACGATTGGCATCAATGATGCGCGGCAATAATTTATCCGTGCAATAGGCTGCGGCGGCATCGCGGATCATTTTTTCTTCGTCTTCTAGCATGGAATCCAGCAAAAACGGATCTTCCCAATTTAAAGCAGCAGGCTTTGCACGCGCCAATTCATGCTGTTTTGCAATGTCTGTCATTGTGATTCCTCGTTTATTTTATGAAGATAATCGGCAAATAATAATTTATCCCCCGTATGATCAAAGGTGACCATAATATGGGGATGCTCAACTTTTCTGACCGTGCCAGCGCCAAATTTATCATGGAACACCCGATCCCCTGCAATAAACCGCTTTGAAGAAGATGGTGCGCGGCTTGACGCGGTTCTGGCGGTGCGGCTTGCGCTTGATGGCATCGTGCTTGGCATCGTACTTGAACCATAGCTTGATTGCTGATAGCGGTTTGATACGCTGCTGCTTGCATCAATATAATCGGCGGGCAGCTCTTTTAAAAAGCGCGATGGCACAGTGACCAAAGTTTCGCCAAAAACGCGTCGCTGCGCGGCATAGCTGATCATGGCGCGGTGGCGCGCGCGGGTAATCCCGACATAGGCAAGGCGGCGTTCTTCTTCGATGCCGCTTTGCCCCTTTTCATTTAATGCACGCGGATTTGGAAAGACTTGTTCTTCCCAGCCGGGCAAATATACTTGATCAAATTCAAGCCCTTTTGCGCCGTGAAGCGTCATAATGGACGCATAATCGCCTGTTTTGGCATTATTTGCCTCCATCACCAAAGCGACATGATCCAAAAAGCTGATAAGCGATTCAAATTCACCCATCCCTGCGATAAATTCACTTAAATTTTCAAGCCGCCCAGGCGCATCGGGCAGATTGGATTCGCGCCACATTCTTGCCATGCCTGAATCTTCAACCACCGATTCTGCCAGCGCGCAATGATTATTGATGAAGTTTAATTTTTCCCATTTTTGAAAAAAATCATAAAATTTTGTAAGCCCCGTCTTCGCAGCCCCTTTAAAATGCTGCGCATCTAGCATTTCTTTGCCAGCATGAAACATGCTGCTTTGATTATTTTCTGCCCATTCGCGAATTTTTGCCTGACTGGTTGCACCAATGCCGCGCGCGGGCTTATTGACAATCCGCATAAAGGCTAAATTATCGCTTTGGGATTTGATTAACCGCAAATAAGCCAACAAATCGCGCGCTTCTTCGCGTTCATAAAAACGCAAGCCGCCAATGACGCGGTAAGAAATTCCTTTTGCAATAAATTGTTCTTCAAAGGGGCGTGTTTGAAAACTGGCGCGCACCAATACTGCAAAGCTTGACCATTTTACATCATTATCAACCTTTTGTTTGACCATATCATCGGCAACCAGCCTTGCTTCTGCATAATCATCCCACACGCCGCGCACTTGTAATTTTGTCCCGCCCTTGCGATCTGTCCACAGGCTTTTGCCGTGCCGCCCCTTATTATTGGCAATCACCGCCGAGGCTGCTGCCAAAATCGCTTCGCTAGATCGATAATTACATTCCAGCTTGACAATTTCTGCGCCTGGATAATCCTTTTCAAAGCGCAGAATATTTTCAATTTCCGCCCCGCGCCAACCATAGATGGATTGATCATCATCGCCAACGCAGCAAATATTATGCACCCCCGCGACCCCGCCTGAATTTCGGGCAAGCAAGCGCAGCCATAAATATTGGGCGACATTGGTATCTTGATATTCATCCACCAAAATATAGCTAAAGCGGCGTTGATATTCCTCTAGCAGCATCGGGTTTTGATTTAGCAAAATAATGCAATAAAGCAGCAAATCGCCAAAATCCATCGCATTTAGCTGTGCAAGCTGTTCATGGTAAGCGGCGTAAAGCTGATCCAGCTTGCTGCCTTCCAAGGCTTGATAATCTGTTTTGGGGACTTGGTCGGGCGATAAAGCGCGATCTTTCCAGCGGCTAATTTCATGCAATAACGCACGCGGCGGCCATTTTTTCGGATCAATATGATAATCTTTTGAAAGCTGCTTGATCAAGCGCACTTGGTCATCGCTGTCTAAAATGGTAAAATCACGGTTAAAACCAACTAAATCGGCATGGCGGCGCAAAATGCGGGTGGCAAGTGAATGAAAAGTGCCAATCCACATCCCATCTGTGCCGTGACCAAGCAGGGTTTCCACCCTAGCGCGCATTTCTTGTGCTGCTTTATTGGTAAAGGTCACGCATAAGATCTGCCCATGGGTTGCGCGCCCTTGGCGCAGGATCATCGCAAGCCTGGAGGTTAGAACCCGCGTTTTCCCTGTTCCCGCCCCCGCAAGCACCAATAACGGTCCATCCAGCGTTGACACCGCCTGTTTTTGGGCTTCGTTTAATTTATCAAGCCATTCAGGATTGGCAATTTCGCCTGTCCCTGAATACATGCTTGAATCTATTTCTTGCCTTAGCCCTGCTTTAGGAATATCTAAAACAGGTGGCTCATCCATTAACCAGTCATCATCTTCTATTGTCATGTGCTTATATTTAATGCGGATTCGTGCTTACTTCAACAACCAAACCACCAAATAAAATTTATAAATTCACCTTCAAACCATGCTTATTTTAAATATTCTTGCCCCCATTTTGGCGATTATTGCGGTTGGCTATATTGCCGCAAAATATTTTGGCTTTACCCAAATGATGGAATTTGGGCTTATTCGAATTGTAACCGATATTGCAGTTCCCATTACCTTAATGGGTGCTTTATCCAAGGTTGAATTTGATGGCAGCGCGCCGCTTTATTTGCTGATTAGCTATTTTATTCCTGCTTATGCGGTGTTTATGCTTGGCATGGTGATTGCCGCATTTTATTTTAAGCGCGATGCAGCAGGGCAAGCGATTACCGCGATTGGCTTTGCCTTTTCAAATACGGTGCTGATTGGCATTCCCGTCATTTATGCAGCCTATGGCGATCAGGGCATTGTTATTTTATTTATGATTGTATCCATTCATGGCACGGGATTTTTAACCCTTACAACGATTTTGCTTGAACGGGCAAATGCGGCTAATGGGATGCGCGCAAGCACCGCTAGTGGAATGCACGCAAGCACCGCTAATGGCACGGCTTCAACGCGGCACAAAGTCATATCTGCGCTTATCCGCACCCCCATTCTTTATGGTGTAATTGCTGGATTTTTGCTTAATATTGCCAATATTGAATTGCCGCAAATGGCAGAAGAATTCATCAAACATATTGAACGCGCGCTTATTGGATTATCCTTGCTTGCGCTTGGCATGGGGCTTAGCCGTGCAAGGCTGGCAGGGCGTTTTTCTCAAAATATGATTTTAACTTTATTTAAAATGATATTATTTCCAGCCTGTGTTTTTTGCCTAAGCCATTATATATTCCAGCTTGACCCATTGATGGTTAAGGTTGCAACCATTGTTGCCGCCTTGCCTTGCGGGGCGATTGTCTCTATTTTCGCTGAAAAATATGATGCGGGCAAGAATTTTGCAGCAACCGCAACCTTAATGACCAACATTACAGCTTTGGTAACGGTAACGGGCTGGCTGTTATTTCTTGAATGGGTATTATGAAGCAATATGGCGCAAGCCCCGATGGTGTAAAAATATGGCGTTTGAACGCAAACCAACAAGCAAGCGCGCCATTTGATCTGTTTGCACATACCGCAAGCGGTAATGTGGCGCGCGCCATCGCTAGTGCGATGTAAAGCCTGCGTGGCGTTTGAGCGCAAACTTAAAAGAGGATAAAAAATGAATAAATTAATCATTATAAGCGGGGCAAGTCGCGGAATTGGGCTGGGGATTGCCCGCCATTTGCTGGATACAGGCTTTAAGGTCGCGCTTTGCTATAACCACCATCCAGAAAAAGCCATTGCGCTTGTTCATGAATATCCAAAACACGCCTTTGCAATCGGCTTTGATGTTGGCAACAAGCAAGCAATCACGGACGCATTTCATAAGGTAAAAAACCATTTCAACCAGCCAATTTATGGGATAATTAACAATGCAGGGATTGCCCAGCATGCGGATTTTTTAACGCTATCGCTGGAAGATTGGCAGCATATGCTGCATATTAATTTAACCGCTAATTTCCTAATGGCGCAAGCTGCATTGCCTGAAATGCTGGAACAGAAGCAAGGGCGACTTATTCAAATAAGCTCTGTTTCGGGGGTGACGGGCGGGGTCTATCAACCCCATTACGCAGCCGCCAAGGCGGGGCAGCTTAATTTAACCAAATCACTGGCGCGGCTTTATTCAAATCAGGGCATTACCGCAAATGCGATTGCCATCGGCTTGATTGAAACCGATATGTTACAAGCGGAGATGGCAAAGCCTGAATTTAGCAAGCGATTGCATGATATTCCCGCAAAGCGGCTTGGACAAATTGCCGAGGCCGCATCGCTGGCCCATTATCTGTTATCGCCAGCAGCTTCTTATATTACGGGGCAGACCCTGCATTTAAACGGGGGCAGCTATTGTGGATAATTCACAAAAATATTTTTGGTTTGTTGGCGGCGGGGTGGAAGCTGTGCCAGCCCTTATCCATGCAAAAAAGCAAGGGCATAGGATCATTGTATCTGACGGCAATGTTGCCGCCCCTGGCATGGTGATCGCGGATATTGCCATTCAAGCATCAACCTATGATCATCAGGCAAGTTTGGAAGCTGCGCTGGAATATCGCCAAGCAGGCGGGCGGGTTGATGGTATATTATCGGTTGGGGTGGATGTTCCCCTAAGCGTGGCGCATCTTGCTCAAGGGCTGGGACTTGCTGGAAATAGCATTGAAAGCGCGCGCGCCAGCATGGATAAATTGCACATGAAAGATATGCTTAGCCAAGCGGGCATTCCCGTTCCTGCCTATCAAGCGATTGATATGAACATGCCCTTGCAAGACATAAAGGCGTTTTCCAATCATCATCCTGATTTTATCTTAAAACCCGTGGATAGCAGGGGCGCACGCGGCGTATCAAAGCTTGATAAAAGCGATGATGATGAAACTTTAAACGCAGCCTTTCAGCGCGCCATTGCCGCATCGCCAAGCCAGCGCGTGATGATTGAAGCCTATTTGGCAGGACCGCAATATTCAACTGAAGGTCTGTTAATTGATGGCAATCCCCATCCAATTATCATTGTTAATCGCAATTACAGCCGCCTTGCCGAATTTGCGCCCTTTATCATTGAAGATGGCGGTTCATTTCCCCCAGATTGTGATCAACAAACCGCGCATCACATTGAATTCATGGCACTTAAAGCAGGGGCAGCGCTTGGCGCGGTCACCAGCGCGGTAAAGGGGGATATGGTGCTGACCGCAGATGGTCCAAAGGTGATTGAGGTCGCGCTTCGCCCCTCGGGCGGGTATCTTGCAACCCATCAAATTCCCCATGGGGTTGGCGTGGATTTTATCAATATTTTATTGCTGCTTGCCCAAGGCAAACGCCCGACAAAGGATCAAATCACGCCCTATTTTAAGCAAGCATTGGCAATTCGATATTTCTTTGCGCCTAAAGCCGATTCAGATTCAAAAACGCTTCAACAGATCAACAATTTAAATAAATGGCACGCAAATCCAGATGTGATTTTTTTAAAACTGCCCGCTCAAATTGGATCAAGCCTGTCTTTTGCGGATAATCACACGGCACGGCTTGGCTGTGTGCTGGTGCGCAGCAAGGATGAACAAACCGCCGCCATGCTTGCCGATCAAATCATTAAGGATGTTGAATTTGTTTGATATTTTTAGCGTTCAAACGCCACGCAGGCTTACGCTGCACTAGCATTTTAGCAAAAGTGGGAACCGGTTTTGCGTTTAAAAAAGCGACAAAAAACACGGCGGCGCTCCTTTATTCATATTCGCGCTCATCTTCACGATGATGCGCTGTTCGCGCTTACCCAATAAAAAGGCTCACCCACCCAGTAAGGTTAGGGTATCAACCAAATCTTCGATGGTGTGGTGAATATGATCGCGGTTGGCAAGGGATGCACCCTGTTCAACAACGCCCGTTTGATCATGGGCGGGTTCAATTAAAATCGTGCGCATGCCAAGCTGTGCTGGCACAATTAAATTTTGCGGCAAATCTTCCAGCATCGCGGCTTTGGTTGGATCAATTTGGTGGGTTTCCAGAAATTTATGATAGCTGCCAGCCTTAGGTTTTGGAACATAATCGCCATCCATCACATCAAAGACGGCTTCAATTTGCGATTCAATCCCAAGTCGCTGCATCACCTTAAAAGAATGCTGCTTAGACGCATTGGTATGAATTAATTTACGCCCTGGTAGATTTTGCAACGCATCGCGCAAGGGCTTATTTTCGGTAACGATGGAATAATCCAAATCATGGACATAATTCATAAAATCAGTGGGATCAACTTGATGATGTTCCATCAAACCGCGCAGGCTTGTGCCAAATTCAAGATAATATTTGCGCTGAATCTGCTTTGCTTCTGCTTCGGGCAGGCTTAAAGTGCGGATAATATATTCGGTGATCTTGGTTGATATTTGGCTCATCAACTGAAAATGTGGCGGATATAGGGTATTATCCAGATCAAATATCCAGCAATTCACATGTTGATAATCTTGTTTCATGGCATCAAAGCCCCTTTAATGGCTGTAATTTTACTTTTAAGGATGATGGAAGTTTGTTAAACACTTAATCTAAATGTTTTATTATAATTCATAAGCCCTAACATGAAAGCGCCGATCAATAAATGAAAAAACAGCTAAATGATGGCGATTACCCTTATTTAATTTTACTGAAAGATCGGGGTGTTTTAATTGCAGCCTATTTAAATGCGGATCGCCAGCTTAGCGCGCTGCGGGTCATTGATGCGGATAATATGGCGTTTCGGCTGGGTAATTTCTATGATGCCAAAATCAAGAAACGCATCAGCAGCAACCAGAAAAACCATGCAAAAGCCTTTGTTGAATTGGATGATCACGGCGTAAAACAGGATGCTTTCTTGGGAAATGCCGCAAACCACCCTGAGGGCGCGCGGCTTTGGGTGCAAATCATTCGCGAAGCAAGCCATGATAAAATACCAGAAATATCAACCCGCCTTAAATTCAGCAATCGCTATGCGGATTATTGGCAAGATGCCCATCAAGGCGCGGATCAAGCTGCCCCTCTCATTGAATATGATTCAAGCCTTGGGCAAGGGCTTGCCAAAGCACAATTAATGGATTTCTTTGAACAGGATCAAGGCTGGGCGCAAGCTTCATCGCGTTTGCAGCAGGGAAAATTCATTTTAAAAAAGCCGATTGCTGCGCTTAATCCCGAACAGATTATTGACGCGCTGGAACGGCTGGTGATGGACGCTAAAGCCCCGCAAGCGATGGATCATCATAACACGCAGCTTGAATCTTTGTTTTTCCCCCTCAGCCAAGATGCCAAATTATTCACCGATCAGCTTGACATAAATGCCATGGCTTCAAAATTAATCCCATTGGCAGCGCCAGATTTAACCATGAACCGCTTTGACTATATTGGCAAAAAAGATCCGTATGGTTTTAAGGGCTTGATCTATGATGCGATTGAACAGCTTAAAAGCCCGCTCATCCCCCTAGAGCAAGGGGCGAATTTAATTCTTGAATCTGCGGCGGCATTAACCGCGATTGACATTAATAGCGGCGGGCTGTTTCATCGTGATGGGGCATATATGAATATTAATATGAATGCTGCCGCAATTATTATGCAGCAGCTTAAATTGCGCGCCATTGGCGGGGTGATTTTAATTGACCCGCTAAAGCCTGAAAAAATGAAGGGGAACGCCGCGATTACACTTAAGCCGATGGTGGATTTGCTGCGCAAATTGGCAAAATCCGACCCTGTGCGCACCGATATTTTGGGGGTCACAAAATCAGGCTTAATTGAATTGGTGCGCCAGCATACGGCGCAATCATTATCAGATTATTTAAGAAAAAAACCATGACACATACAGCGATCATCATGCTGCAAGGCTTTGCACTTGGGCTTTCTTTGATCATGGCGATTGGCGCGCAAAATGCCTTTGTCTTGCAGCAAGGGCTTAAAAACCAGCATGTGCTGCCGATTGTCCTAATTTGCGCAAGCTCGGATGCTTTATTGGTGATGGCTGGGGTTTATAGCTTGAAATTTGCCGAAGGCCATATCCCCGAACTTGCGAAATGGATGACCTTTGGCGGTGCTGCCTATTTAATTTTATTTGGGCTTAACAATCTGCGCATGGCGATCTTTCATAGCAAAAGCCTTACCCCCGAAGGAAAAGCCCCCGCCGCCTTATGGAAAACCATTTTAATCTGTCTTGCTTTTACATGGCTTAACCCCCATGTCTATTTAGACACATTCTTTTTAGTTGGTTCGGCGGCTGCAAGTTTTGGCGATATGCGGCTATATTTTGGGATTGGCGCGGTCATTGCCTCTTATGTATTTTTCTTTAGTCTTGGCTATGCAAGCAAGCGATTAAGCCGTTATTTTGCTAAGCCGATTGCGTGGAAAATCCTTGATGCCGTGATTGGATTGATCCTGCTTGCCCTTGCTGCCAAGCTTTTATATGGATATTTTTATTAAGTGTGGTGTTCAATCGCGCTTGCTTATTCTTAGTGCTGCAATGCTTGCTTATTCTTAAAATATACAATAGCTTTTATAGATGAATGCGATGATTACACAGGCGGATATACCAGAAAGTGCGGTAACGGCGCGCTATTGGGAAAAATTGCCCGATGGCAAGCTGTTATGCACGCTTTGCCCGCGCGCCTGTAAATTACAAGAAGGGCAAAGGGGGCTATGCTTTGTGCGTGCAAGGCTGAATGATGAAATGATCCTGATGACTTATGGCAGGTCTTCGGGCTTTGCGATTGATCCGATTGAAAAAAAACCGCTTAATCATTTTTTGCCAGGCACGCCGATCCTTTCTTTTGGCACAGCGGGCTGCAATTTAACTTGTAAATTTTGCCAGAATTGGGATATTTCAAAAAGCAAAGCCATGGATCGGCTGATGGATATTGCAACCCCAAAAATGATTGCGCAAGCGGCAAAACAAACGGGCTGCCGTTCGGTTGCCTATACTTATAATGATCCTGTTATTTTCTTGGAATATGCGGTCGATATTGCCAAGGAATGCCATCAGCTTGGCATTAAAAATGTGGCTGTAACTGCGGGCTATATCAACCCAGAAGCGCGGATTGAATTTTTTGAACGCATGGATGCCGTTAATTTAGACATTAAGGCATTTACCCCTGAATTTTATAAAAGCCTATGTTCCGCCGACATTGAAAATGTCAAGGAAACCGCGATCTATCTTGCCAATAAGCCCGATACATGGCTGGAAATTACGACCTTGCTTATCCCAGATGAAAATGATGGCATTGAGGAAATCACCGAATTTTGCAGCTGGTATAAACAGGCGCTGGGTGTAAATGTGCCGCTGCATTTTACCGCTTTTCACCCTGATTATAAAATGCAAGATAAAGATCGCACCCCGCTTGCAACCTTGCAGCGTGCGCGAAAAATTGCGCTAGACCATGGCATTAATTATGTTTATTGTGGCAATGTGCATGATCAAACAAGCGCAACCACCTATTGCAGCAGCTGCAAAAGCCCGTTAATTGCGCGCGATTGGCATCAAATTCTAGGCTGGAATATTGGGCAAGGCGGATTTTGCACAAATTGCGGCACACAGCTTGACGGCTTATTTGAGCATGAACATGGATCATGGGGCAGACGCAGGCAAAAAATCCGCTTCAAGCAACGCTAATCTGTAAGATAAGATGATTAATTTAAGCCTATATTGCGAAAAATCCCATGAATTTGAAAGCATGTTTAAAGACCATGACGGGTTTGAAAAGCTTGCAAATCAAGGGCTGTTAAGCTGCCCCTTATGCGGATCAAACAATATTAAAAAAGGGCTTAGCGCGCCTTTTGTGCAATCGGCAAAGACCAAAGCAAAACATAAAATCCCCCTATCGGATGAAGTCGCAAAATCCCCTGCCCCTGATGTTGCAGCCCCTGCCGCCGATCTGGTGCAAGTGGATCAAGAACACTCAGCAAAAGGGCTTGCGGTCGCGGAATTGATTGAAAAGGTAAAAGCATTAAAACAGCATATTGAAAGCACCCATAAGGATGTTGGCGATCAGTTTCCTGAAATGGCGCGCCAAATTCATTATGGAGAGCGCGAACATGAAAAAATCATCGGCAAGGCGGATATTGATGAAGCCAAGGCCTTAATCCAAGAGGGGATTAACCTTATCCCCCTTCCCTTCATTGATGATGAAGATAAGCAATAATATAAGGGATATAAAGCTTGCCACGCCAAGCTTTCTTTTGTATAAGCTTTTTTGATCTTTGTGTGAATAATATGATCATGCAAAGCATAAGCGGCAAGCGGGCTTAAAACATAAGGGTATGCCTTGTTTGTCATCAATCATCTCGAATTAAACGACCATTAGGAGATATAAATGCCCAAAATCAAATCGAAAAGCGCGGCAAAAAAACGCTTCCGCTTTACCGCAACAGGTAAAGTGAAGCATTATGGCGCGTCACTAAGCCATAATACATCCAAACGCCCCCGCCAAATGATTCGTCAAAATCGGGGTTCCGCTGTCTTAAGTGATTGTGATGCACGCATCGTCATCCGCAATCATTTGCGCGGTCAAATTTAATATTAAGCGTTAGGAGCATTATAACATGGCAAGAGTAAAACGCGGGGTTACCTCGCATGCAAGACATAAAGATATTTTAAAACAGGCAAAAGGCTATTATGGTCGCCGCTCGCATACAATTAAGGTTGCGCGCCAAGCGGTTGAAAAAGCAGCACAATATGCTTATCGCGACCGCAAAGTCAGAAAACGCCAATTTCGGGCATTATGGATTCAGCGAATCAATGCTGCGGTGCGCGAACATAGCAATCACAGCATGACTTATGCCCGCTTTATGGATGGTTTAAACAAGGCAGGCATTGAACTTGACCGCAAAGTGTTAAGTGATCTTGCCGTGCATGAAGCCGAAAATTTTGGCGCTTTGGTCAAAGAAGCCGAAGTTGCCCTCAATAAAGCTGCGGATCAAGCCGCTAGCAGCAAGGCATAATTTTTCTTTTTTACCTTTATAAAATGGCTTGGCGAAGACATCTTTATTGATTTTTATCAATCAATAAAGATGATCTTTTCCAAGCTTTTTTATTATGATGGATGAACGCGATGAGCCAGAATGACACAACAGATGCGCTAAATCAGTTAATTGATAAAATCAACCAGCTAACCCAAGATTGGCTTGGTCAAATCAATGAAACGGATGCGCTTGATGCGCTGGAAGCGATTAAAATTGAAGCAACGGGCAAAAAAGGCACGCTGTCACAAGCGATGCGCGGGCTTGGCAGCCTATCCCACGAAGATCGGATCAGCGCGGGCAAGGCGTTAAATGAAGTAAAGGCAAATCTTAACACTGCGCTGGAAGCAAAATTTAGCGATCTTCGCGCTGCTGCGCTTGCCGAAAAATTAGCATCCGAGCAAATTGACATCAGCCTGCCTGCACCGCGCCATGCAACCGGTCATATTCACCCGATCACCAAAACCATTGAAGATATATGTGATATTTTCCAAAAAATGGGTTTTTCCGTGTTTGAAGGCCCTGATATTGAGGATGATTATCATAATTTTGAGGCTTTAAATTTCAGCCCAGAACATCCTGCGCGCCAAATGCATGATACTTTTTATTTAAAAAACCCCGATACGGGCGAAGCGGATCAAAATTGGCTGCTGCGCACCCATACCAGCCCTGGGCAGGTACGCAGCATGCAAAGCCAAGACCTGCCAATTCGGGTGATTGTGCCAGGCAGAACCTTCAGGTCGGATTCGGATATTACCCATACGCCCATGTTCCACCAAGTCGAAGGGATTGTGATTGATAAAACCACCCATTTTGGGCATTTAAAGGGCTGTTTGAGTGATTTTTGCGAGGCTTTTTTTGAAATTGAACAAGTGCCGCTTAAATTTCGCGCCAGCTATTTTCCCTTTACCGAGCCTTCTGCCGAGGTTGATATTGGCTATGAACGCAAGGATGGACAGCTTATTTTTGGCGGCAATAAAGCATGGATGGAAATTTTAGGATGCGGGATGGTGCATCCAAATGTGCTGCGCGCATCGGGAATTGACCCCGATCTTTATCAAGGCTTTGCCTTTGGCATGGGGGTTGAACGCTTGGCAATGTTAAAATATGGCATTGGTGATCTGCGAACCTTTTTTGATTCGGATCAGCATTTTCTATCCCATTATGGGTTTTCCCCCTTTACCCCTGCTTCTGGTTTAACGGGGCTGATGCGCCGCTTAACGCTGCAACAAAATCACCATAAGAATGGGGCAGAATAATGAAATTTACATTAAACTGGTTAAAAGAACATTTAGAAACATCGGCAAGCCTTGATCAAATATGCGAAACCTTAACCATGATCGGCATTGAGGTTGAGGGGATTGATGATCTTGAGGCAAAGCTTGCGCCCTTTAAAATTGTTGAAATTCAATCGCTTGCCAAACATCCAAAATCCACCAAATTAAATTTATGCCAAGTGGATTGCTTGGATGGCAATCCGCCTGTTCAAATTGTGTGCGGTGCGCCCAATGTCTATGAAAAAATGAAAACGGTGCTTGCGCCGATTGGCAGTTTTATTGAAGCCAAGAATTTGGAAATTAAAAGCGCAGAAATTGCGGGCGAAGCAAGCAGCGGCATGCTATGTTCGGCAGCTGAACTTGGCACGGGGCTTGACCATGACGGCATCATTGATCTGCCCGCCAATGCCCCGCTTGGCGCGCGCTATTGTGATTATATTGGCTTAAATGATCAAGTGATTGAAATCAAAGTGACCCCCAATCGCGGCGATGCGCTGGGGGTGCGTGGGATTGCCCGTGATCTGGCAGCAGCGGGGCTTGGCACGCTAAAGCCGCTTCGCTTTAAGCGGCATCAAGGCGATTTTGAATCGCCAATCACATGGCAAATTGAGGATGCAAACAATTCCGATCAAGCATGCTATCAAGTGGCAGGGCGTTATTTTAAAAATGTTAAAAACATTAATGCTCCGCAATGGCTGCAACAAAGGCTAATCGTTACGGGGCATCGCCCCATTTCAAGCTTGGTGGACATTACCAATTATGTCACTTTTGATCTTGGTCGCCCGCTTCATGTCTATGATGCGGATAAATTATCTGGCAGCAATCTATCCATGCGCCTTGCCAAGGCGGGTGAAAGCCTGAAGGCATTGGATGATAATCTTTATCCACTGGATCAAAGCATGACCGTCATTGCCGATGATGATGCCCCGCAAGCAATTGCTGGGATTATGGGCGGCGCCGAATCAGGATGCAGCGAAGCAACGACCGCTGTTTTCTTGGAAGTCGGGATGTTTCACCCTGTTCAAGTCACAAAAACAGGGCGCAGATTAAATTTACAATCCGATGCGCGCTTTCGCTTTGAACGCGGCATTGACCAAGAATCAATTGAATGGGGCGTTGATGTTGCCACCCAAATGATCTTGGACCTATGCGGCGGGGAAGCGTCAACCATCACCGCCGCAGGATCGCCGCTGCCCGCACCAGCCGCCATTGCTTTAAATTTAGCAAAGCTTGAAACCTATGGCGGAATTGCGCTTGCTGCCGATCAGGCGATTGCGATTTTAAAAGCAATTGGCTGCAAGGTCACGGGCAATTCCCCTGCATTACAAGTCATACCACCAAGCTGGCGTCCAGATATTGGCTATGAAGCCTGTTTAATTGAGGAAATCACCCGCATTCATGGCTATGATCATATCCCCGCTTGTTCGCTGCCCGATGATCCTGCGGTGCCAACTGCAACCTTAAATTTAAATCTTTACCGTAAAATGGCAAGCGTTCGGCTGTTATGCGCGCTGGGGCTTGATGAGATTGTCAGCTGGTCCTTTATCTCGGCAAAAGAAGCGCAATTATTTGGCAAGCTGCCGCCTGAGCTAACCATTGCCAACCCAATATCATCGGAATTAACCCAAATGCGCGGCAGCCTATGGCCGAATTTGCTGCTTGCTTTGCAAAAAAACACGGCGCGCGGGAATCCGCATTGCAATTTCTTTGAAGCAGGGCCTGTCTATCATGGGCTTGCCGCCGATCAGCAATCGCTATTTTGCGCGGGGCTGCGCGCTGGCTATCGTCAAAAATCTAAATTTTGGCGCGATCAAGGCATGGCGCATTATGATGTATTTGATGCAAAGGCCGATCTTTATGCCTTGCTGGAATTGCATGGGATTGATCCAGAAACGCTTCGCCTAACCCAAGATGCAAATCCCTATTACCATCCTGGTCAATCGGCAAGGGTCTGGCTTGATGATGTTGAAATCGCGCAATTTGGCGCGTTTCACCCCAATATTATGGATCATTTTGATTTAACCCTGCCAATCGTTGGCTTTGAATGTAATTTAAGCAAGCTGCCCGTTAAAACCAATGGCGGGCTTAGCCTTAATCGCGCTGCCTATCATCCGCGCAATTTACAAGTGTTAAGGCGGGATTTTGCCTTTATGATGGCGCAATCCATCCCCGCCTCCACTTTGCTTAATGCCATTCGTGCGGTGGATACGGCATTGATTAACCATGTGCAGCTGTTTGATTTATATCAAAATGAAGCGATGGGCGATCAAAAATCACTGGCAGTGCAAGTCACGATCCAGCCCATGGATAAAACCTTGAAAGAAGCTGACATCACCGCTTTAAGCAATAAAATCATTGATGCTGCCGCTGCCATTGGCGCGGCGTTGCGTCAATAATATAAAGCAAATGACAAAGAAGCCAATCAAAACCAAGCCCTTAATCAGCCATGGTTCAGTTGCGCTTAATCGGCGGGCGCGCTATGATTATGAAATCTTGGAAGAGATTGAGGCGGGCATCGTCCTTACGGGCAGCGAGGTTAAAAGCCTGCGCCGGGGCTTGGTGAATTTGGGGGATTCCTATGCAGGGCCATCCAATGGCAATTTGGTCATTACCAATTTGCATATTGGGGAATATCAAAATGCCCCCAAACAATTTCAGCATCAACCGACGCGGGTAAGACAGCTGCTGGTAAAACGCAAAGAACGCGCAAGGCTGCTTGGGGCAATCACCCGCGAACGCTTAACCTTAATTCCAATCAAGCTTTATTTTAACCAGCGCGGCATTGCAAAATTATTGCTGGGGCTTGGTAAGGGTAAGCGCGAAATTGACAAACGCCAAACCATCAAAGAACGGGACTGGCAGCGCCAAAAAGGGCGCATCCTTGCAGGCGAATAAGCCAAACTTTCTATATCACCTTGATTTTTTTTTAAAAATTACTGGACAAATATCGCAATTGGCGCAATCATAAACTTATGATCATTTTAAATTTTGAAATGATCAATGTTGATCACTTTAACCGAGGAGACCATTATGGAACTTACAATACGCGGGAAACAAGTTGAAATTGGCAATGCACTGCGCGAACATGTTGAAGGCACACTGCCAGCTTCTATTGGAAAATATTTTGACAATACAACTGATGCAGCCGTCACTTTTTCCAAGCAAGGCTCTGCGTTTCTCGCCGATATTCAAGTTCATGTTTCCAAGCGTGTGATCGTCCAAGGCAGCGGTAAGGGGAAGGACGCATATTTCGCACTGGATGAGGCTGCGGAACATGCCTTAAAAAGGCTGCGGCGTTATAAAAGACGGCTTAAAGACCATAAATCACAATTATCAAACAAGGAAATTTGGCCAAGCATGCAATATGTCATTCAGCCAGAACCGCTGGTTGAAAATGACAGCCTGGAAGTGGAAGAACCCAACAAGCCCGTCATTGTTGCTGAAATGCCCGATACAGTTGAACAATTATCGGTTGAAGAAGCGGTAATGCGCATGGATCTTGCCCATATTCCTGCGATGATGTTTAAAAACACAAATTCTGGGCGCATTAATATGATCTATGTCCGCAGTGATGGCAATATTGGATGGGTTGATCCTGCTGAAAAAAGCTAAGGTTTTAAGCCCGCGACTGCGGGCCGCCAATAGTTTGGCGTAAGGCACGCGCCGTGTGAGCGTAAAGAGTCTTTAAGCCCGCGCTGTTTAAAAGCTTTAAGCCCGCGACTGCGGGTCGCTGCTAGTGCAGCGCAGCCCTTGCGGCGCGTGAGCAAAAAATCACGTGTGAATGCGTAAAAACAAGCGCGACTGCGCGCCGCCAATAGTTTGGCGTAAGGCACGCGCCGTGTGAGCGATAATAAAACCCAAGCAATAATAAAACCTAAGCAATAATAAAACCCAAGCGATAATATTGATAATTCATCGAAATATAAACCTTTGATCTTCCACAGAAATGTGATATTTGCTGCTTCAGCGATGATTTTTGGGGCTTGCATTTACGATCATCAGCCGTTATGAACCGATATTGTTTTAAAATCTATTTTTTAAATTTTATCATTCATTCTTTTTTTAACAGGAATCACATGAAAATTTCTGAATTATTACCCAAGGCGCATTTATTTGATGCTGCCAATTTGACTTCAAAAAAAGCAGTTTTGCAACATTTGGCACATCTTGCAAGCACCGAAACGGGGCTTGGCGAGCGGTTGATTTTTGATAAATTGCTGGAACGCGAACGGCTTGGATCAACGGGTGTGGGTTCTGGCGTTGCCATTCCCCATGGTCGTTTTAATGAACTTGATCATATGGTTGCCTTCTTTGTTAAGCTTCATAAAAAGGTGGATTATGATGCGGTCGATGATCGCCCTGTTGATCTTATTTTCTTGCTGCTGACCCCTGAAACCGAAGGGTCGGATCATTTACAGGCTCTTGCTGCCATTTCGCGGCAGATGCGCGATCCGCGCCTATGTGCAAAAATCCGCAAAGAAAAATCTGTGGATGCGCTTTACGAATTATTAACCCATGATGCCCAAATGGCTGACGCATTATAAAGCTTTTTTAAAGTTTTTCCTTAAAACATAAAAAATAAGAGAAAAGCTTAACCTGAAAGTAATAAAATATCAAGGAGTGTATAAATGCGAGCGGATCAACAGACATTTTCCAAAATACTTCAATCCGAAAATGGTCATGACAACTATCATGTCCCCAAATATCAACGCGCTTACAGTTGGAACAAAGAAAACTGGGCTCAAATATATAACGACATAGACGAAAATACAGAGGGACATTTTATTGGATCAATCATTTGCATAGATCATAAAGCTACCCAAGGAGCAGGAAATGATCGTATATTTGAATTGATTGACGGTCAACAAAGGATGACAACACTCTCTTTAATGTTGATGGCGATTCATAATAAAGTAAAATCCCTTGACATCAAGAATCTCCCTGAAGACACACAAGATGAAATAAAAGCTAGGCTTCGCTCAATTCGAAATCAGGTTATAAAAAAGGTACAGTCTGATGTTGCAAATCAAACAGGATGTATTAAATTCGAAAATGCAAATATTTTACTGAGAGTTCAGCCATCAACCCAAAATCAAAATCTTGATGACTATCTGTATATAGCATGCTCATCTGATATATTAACAGAAAAATTTGAAAAACCGCGCCACTTCGGCAACAGGTTAATGGCTAAAGCTTTTGAATATTTTGTATCAACATTACCTAATGATATAACTGAATTACTAGAATTTGCATCTAAAATAAATAGCCTTCAACTAGTTCACATCATTGTAGCTTCGCACTCCGATGCATTTCGACTGTTTGAAACGCTTAACAATCGGGGCGTTCCATTGACTGCTGTTGATATTATCAAGAATAAAATATTAGCTGAAATGGAACAAAAGTGCGGTATTTCAATCGATAAAGCATATCACAAATGGCAAGAAATGCTGAAACATATTGAAGGTATTGAAGATCGCTTTTTAAGACATTTTTATAACGCCTTCAAACATAATAAAGATATTGAACAGCAAGGGTTTACAAAAGCTACATCATCAACCCTAATCCATATCTATGAAAAAACGATCAATAAGAATCCTAACTTTATTTTTAGCGAATTGATTGCAAAAGCAGAAATATACGGAAAAATAACACAGCCTGACGAAAACACACAACTTGGAAAAGCACTTGCTGATTTAAATCTAATTGGCGCAACGCCATCACACGCATTGCTCATGTATTTAATGGCACTTGATCCAAGCAAATTCGCCAAAGAAGACACTATTTTAAATTTTGTTTTTTTTCTACAAAAATATTTTGTCCGCAGGAATATAACTGATATACCAAGCACACGAGATTTAGATCAACTGCAAATTGATGTCATTAATTTTTGTCAAACGCAAATCGGTAAAACACAATTAATTGATATTGAGTTTCTTGCTACCACATACTGCAAAGATAAGGGGCAACCCGCTTCATTAAGCGTTTTCGAAGAAAACCTTAGCGATAATTTATTTTATTACAATAAACCAATGGCAAGATATGTGCTTGTGAAATTAGATGAGTGCGCTCATACACGCGAGTATAAACCAAATTTAAACGCTAGAAACAATAAGGGAAAATATATATGGACTGTCGAGCATGTATTCCCACAAGGCGAAAACATACCAAAAGAATGGGTGGATATGATTGCGAACGGTGATGAAGCCGAAGCAAAAGAAATTCAAAATGATTGGGTGCATTGCCTAGGAAACTTAACCTTATCTGCATATAATTCAAAATTGTCTAATTCTGATTTTAAACGCAAACAAAACAAAGCAGAAAAAAACATTGCTGGCATTACAATAGATATTGGCTACAAAAACGGTCTCTATTTAAACAATTTAGAATTTAAGGCTGATAATGGTGCAGCGTCATTATCAACCATATCCAGCTGGACAAAGGAAAGCATAGAAGAAAGAAATTCAAAAATAGTAATGTTGCTATGTGACCAATATCGCTTTGATCACAAAATAGATGATAATAATCAATAGAAGTCTGTTTTTAATTTTGAAAATCATATCTTACGTTGCTATTGCTACGAACATTCGCTGATTTTTCATGAAATGCTAATTATTTGCTGGTAAAATGGGGTTATAGCGTGTAAAGCCCTGTTCATGATAGAACTTAGAAATATTGCGATTATTGCCCATGTTGATCATGGCAAAACCACGCTTGTTGATTGCTTAT
>JBGCED010000026.1:0-16516 GCA_045106055.1 Alphaproteobacteria bacterium | reverse complement strand
AGTGGCTGGGATATGTCGGCCTCAGGTCTGGCTGCTGTTTGGGCTAGCGAAAATAGCCGCGAAGCTATTGTTGCCGCATTTAAGCGAAAGGAAGTGTATGCCACCAGTGGTCCACGAATACAGCTGCGATTTTTCGCCGGTTGGAATTTCAAATCGCGCGACGCGCGCGAAGCTGGGCTTGCCAAGCGCGGCTACAGTCGCGGTGTGCCAATGGGCGGCGTGCTACCGGTTTCATCAAAATCTAAGGCGCCAAGTTTTCTGGTAGAAGCAGCACGCGACCCAAAAGGTGCAAACCTGGACCGTATTCAGATCGTTAAAGGTTGGGTGGACGAGCAAGGCAAAACGCACGAACGTGTTTATAACGTAGCGGCCTCATCTGAGCGAAAGATAGCCGCTGATGGCACATTGAGTGCGGTAGGAAATACGGTTGATTTGGAAACGGCACACTACACCAATGATATCGGTGATACTCGAATTGCCAGTCATTGGATAGACCCGGATTTCGACTCGACGCAGTCTGCATTTTATTACGCGCGGGTTCTGCAAATTCCTACACCCAGGCACTCACTGTATGATGCTATAGCCTTACAAGTTGAGCATCCGAAAGATAAAGCGGCCACTATTCAAGAACGCGCTTACAGTTCACCTATATGGTATACGCCTGATCATTAGAAAGTTAGCTAAAGAAACTGGTCGGAGTGAGAGGATTTGAACCCCCGACCCCTGCCTCCCGAAGGCAGTGCTCTACCAAGCTGAGCTACACTCCGTATTTTATCTATGAATTTGTTTTTCCCTGATCAAATAAAACCGCTTTTTCTTCATCGGTAAAAGGCTTTGGCACATTAATTTGATCCGCCAATTCATACGCTTTTTTGGTGGCAGGGCGGGCGCGAATGGCTTCAAACCAGCGATGAATATGGGGATAATCCGCAAAATCAATATTTTGTCTTGTATGGGGAACCGCCCAAGGATAAATCGCCATATCCGCAATGGAATAGTCATTGCCCGCAACAAATTCATTGCTTGCCAGCTGCTTATCCAGCACCCCATAAAGCCGCTGGGTTTCGCGTTGATAGCGATCAATCGCATAAGGCACTTTTTCGGGCGCATAAGTGTTAAAATGGTGATTCTGCCCCAGCATCGGTCCAAAGCCGCCCATTTGCCACATTAACCATTGCATGATATTCATGCGCTGCGTCAGATCATTGCCCCCAAAAGACCCTGTCTTTTCAGCCAAATAGAGTAAAATTGCCCCTGATTCAAAGATGGCGAATGGCTTATCCCCGCCCGATTGCGCATGATCCACAATCGCTGGCATACGGTTATTCGGGGAAATTGCCAAAAATTCGGGCTTAAATTGATCGCCCGCACCAATATCAATGGGAAAGATTTTATAATCCACGCCAAAATGAAGCCCCATTTCTTCAAGGCACATGGTGATTTTATGCCCATTGGGCGTTGTCCAATAATATAAATCTATCATTTTAATCAGGCTTTCTTACACTTGATACATTAAGGGCATTACAGGGGTTTAATCACAGGGGTTTAATCGCAAAACCTGCCGCTGTTCTTGCTTTAGCACCATATTGATCCAGCATCCGCTCGCGCCAGCTGAAAAAAGGATGATCACTTGGCAGCAGCGCATAATCGCTGGTGCATTTTGCCCACATAAATGCGCCCATCATAATGTGATCTGCATAATTTGGATGATCCCCGCCAAAAAACGAATTATTCTTTAGGGTTGGCTCAAACGGGCTAAGCCCTTTCCACAGCAATTCGCGGTTTTGATCCTTGTCCCCCGCATAGGCTTCAAGCGTCTTTCCCAGCATCGGTTCACGGGTTTGGCGAAAATATGCCTGATCTTGCGCATCAAGCGCATCATAAATTTCCATCACCACCAGCGGGCGGAACAAGGCGTGAATATGGGCATCCACCATTTGATTAAAGGCGTGCATCAGTGCGATTGAACCTTGCGGGATCAGGCGCGGTTGATCTGGGTAGGTTTGATCCAAATGGCAAGCAATGTTCCAAGAATCGCTGATCCATTGATCGCCATCGACCAAGACAGGAACTTTGCCTTGACCGCTTTGTTCAATCGCAGCCTTATCGGTGAAATTCCATGCAATGCCTTCAAAATCAAGCCCCTTATGATAAAGCGCAAGCCTTGAGCGCCAGACAAAGGGGCTGAAGCGCCATTCGGGGTTTTTTCCTGTTAATTCAAAAAGTTTGCGTGCCATGAAATATATCATCTTTAAAGCATAGTTTGAAAAATTTTTAAAATTATACCCTTTATAAAATCATTGGCAAGGATAATAATTTTTCTTTTTAAACAATGATGACTTGCACTTATTTATAATCTTTCTTACATTAAAATAATAAATATTTATTTATAAAAAAGGAGGTTTATAATGAAAATCGATGAACGGGTTTCAAGCTTAAAACGCAAACATGATGCGCTGGAAAAATCATTGCATGATGAAACCATACGCCCGCAGCCTGATGATAAAAAAGTCGGGGAGCTTAAAAAAATGAAACTTGCGCTCAAACAAGAAATTGAGCAATTATCGGCCTCTCATTAACCAAAGTCTTTTTTAAATTAAAATACCCACCTTATATTATGCGCCGCCCGCGCCTTGTCCCTATCTTGGCGGGCGCACCGAGCAATGCGCGTGGTGTTCGCTGGAAAATAATCCGCCAGAACTTTATGATCAGCTGGTGGAACAAGGCTTTCGGCGCGCGGGGTTTGGTGCGTATCGCCCCCAATGCGGGGATTGCAATCAATGCATATCGGTGCGCATCCGCGTGAATGATTATAAAATGCCCCGCAGCGCAAAGCGGATCATCCGCCAAACTCAGCATTTAAAACGGGTTGATTGCGACCTTAATAAAGGCGATTTATTTGATCTTGATGATCATTTTCGCCTGTTCCAACGCTATATCGCCGCCAGACATGGGGGTGGCGGGGGTGGCGATATGATGAACATTACCAAGCAAGAATTTTTGGATATTGTTCGGGCAAGCCCCGCCCGCAGCCATTATTATCAATGGTATGATTCGGGGTTTGATTCGGGGTTTGATTCGGGGCATGATCTAAACCAAAACAGGTTGCTTGCAGGCTGTTTGGTCGATCGCGTTCACAATGGATTATCCGCAGTTTACAGCTTCTTTGACCCTGATTATGAAAAATTAAGCTTGGGCAGAATGATGATCCAGCAACTGATCGCGTTGGCAAAAACATATGAATTATCATATGTTTATTTGGGTTACTGGGTTGCAGATTGCAAAAAAATGCAATATAAAGCCAATTTTCAACCTTTGGAATATTATATTGATGGAAAATGGGTTCCAGAATTCACCCCAGCTGATCCATCAACACAGGAAAAATAATTGTGCATAATGAAGATATAAAGGGCGATATAACCCCGCCCGCAGCTAACCCAACAACATCAAGCACCGAAACATCAAGCACCGAAACATCAAGCGCCGTTCAGCAGCAGGAAGTTTCAAATTTTGATTTTTCATTTACGGGCAGCGGCAAGGATTATTTCTTTATTTGCCTTAGAACTTTTTTGCTGGCGGTGATCACGCTTGGCATTTATGATGCATGGGGAACGGTTGAACGGCGGCGTTATTTATTGCGCCATACCAGGCTGGATGAACGCGGCTTTGATTATCACGCATTGCCCAAAACCATTTTAATTGGGCGATTAATTGCGGTTGGCATCTTGATTGGCTTTCAAATCGCTGCACCGCATTTCCCACAAATCATAGGGGGATTTGTGCTTTTATTATTGGTTTTCATGCCGTGGCTGCTTGTAAAAGCCATTCGCTTTAGAACCCGCAATACCAGCTATCACAATGTCAGATTTGATTTTACAGGCTCTGCCCTTGGGGCGTTCCTTGTCTATATTGTGCTGCCCTTGCTTGTGGTGGTGGTCGTTATGCTTGCCTTTTTCTTGCTATCTATTGTGGGCGGCATTGGTGCAATGCTAACTTCAGGCCTTGGTCTTCCTGCGATGATCGCGTCGTCGGTGATTACCATGGTGATGGTGCTGATTCCAATGTTAGCGGGCGCGACCTATATCACCAAAAAACGCCGCAATTATTTATTCAATCATTTGCGCTTTGGCTTATCAGGGTTTCAGCTGGATTTTCCCATGTCCAAATTATTTAAAACCATGATGCTTGTGTTCTTTCAATTATTGGTTGTGGCTGTTCTGTTTGCGATTGCCGCTTGGGCGGTAATGTCCGCATTTGACTATAATATCTCATCCGACCCTTCGGGGCGTGAGCTTGCGGTCTTCCTTACCAACCCTTGGCTAAGTCTTGGGCTGCCCATTATCATCTATAGCATTCTTGGCTTTATCTATTCACAATATTTTGTGGCGGTTTATAATATTACGCTAAACCATCTTAGCCTAGATGGCGGGCATCATTTTAAATCCACGATGCGCTATTGGGAATTTTTTAAAATCATCATTGTTAATATTGTGGCGGTGATCTTGTCGGTGGGGCTGCTTTATCCATGGGCAATCATTCGCTTTCGCCGCTATCAATTATCCAATGCGCGGCTAATTGCAACAGGCGGAATTGGGCATTTCATCAATCATCAAGCCACCAGCGGCGGCGCGGCTGCTGCGGAACTTGGTGCGATGGAAGGGTTAAGCGATGGGATTGGCGATGGCATCTTTGGATAGGATTGCGGTTGAGATTGAAATATCACAACAGCCCGCCATTCAAGGGGCTTTGGTCAAGCTTGATTCGGGGCGGTTTTGCTTGCAAAATCAAGAAGAAGCCATTTTGACCTATTGCGATGCGGATCAGATTACACTTGATCGCCCTGTTCAGGGCTTGCCGGATCGCGCCTTTATTCGGCAAACTGAATGGGAAATCATCACCTTATCGGCAACCCAAAGGGGGCATGAATTGCGCCAGTTCATTCTTGGGAAAAACAGCCCCAGAATCCATCATGGATTAAGTAAAAAAGGATGGATCTTGCTGGGCGCGGCTTCGCTGTTATTTCCGCTTTTCTTTTGGTTTGCCTATCCCAAAATTGCAGATATTGTCGCCGAATTCATCGTCCCTGATGGCTATTTGGACAAGATCGCGCAAAGCACATTGGATACGCTGGATGATCACATCCTAAGCCCCAGCCGCATGGATCATAGCCGCATTGATCAAATTAACCAGCTTTATGATGAATTAATCGCCTTTGCGCCAGAAATGCGCGATACAAAGCTTATCTTTCGGCATTCAGAACAATTGGGTGCAAATGCACTTGCGCTGCCAAACGGCACACTGATTATGCTGGATGATTTGGTGCGCCTTGCAAAGAATGACGATGAATTGGCGGCGGTCATTGCCCATGAGCTGGGGCATATTCATCATCGCCATTCCATTCGGCAATATGTAAGGGCAACGGGGCTGACGATGGTAACCTATTTTATCATTGGCGATACGGCGGGCTATTTTGATGAATTGGTCGCCATTGGCACGGGCGCAACCCAATTATCCTATGGCCGTGATTTTGAACTTGAAGCGGATCGTTTTTCTGCGGATATTATGCTGCAAGCAGGGCGCGATCCAGATGCGCTAATCACCATGCTTGAGAAATTAAAAGCGCAGCAAGAAACGGGCTGGTTTTCAACCCATCCAGGCTTATTACAGCGCCAAGACGCGATTGAATAATTTTATGTGAATGATTTTATGAAATGGGCATAAAGAACCACAGCGCGGCATCGCTGTAAGCTTGCCGTTTTATCAAGCGGAATTCCTGCGCAGCATTTTCATCAAGCAAGGTCTGCTTGCCAGATTGGATCACAATTAAGCTTTTTGCATGCAGCCAGCCCTGGCGGGACAGGCAGTCTAAAATCTCCGTCAATAGAATGTGATCATAAGGCGGATCAATCAAAATTAAATCCATGGCATGCGGGGCTTTAAGCTTGCGGTAATCGCCGCGAATGGCAAGCGCGCGGCTTGCATCAAGCCCCAGCGCATCCATATTTTGCCGCAATATCCGATGGCTTGCTGGATGCTGCTCTACAAACACACAATGATCCGCGCCCCGGCTTAATGCTTCAAGCCCCAGCGCGCCCGTGCCTGCACATAAATCGGCAAGCTTTGCGCCTGCTAAACCAAAACCGCTCCTTAGAAGATCGCCATTATGGGCCAGCAGATTAAACAGATTTTCGCGGGTGCGATCCGATGTCGGACGGGTTACCCCTTGATCTTTTGGGCTTAACAGCCTTGTTCCTTTATGATCGCCAGCAATAATTCGCATGATCGCTGCCTAGCTGCCTTGCAGCGTAAATTCAGATTGCAACCCATCAAAGCCAACCAATATTTGTGGGCGATCCTTGCCTTGATGCGCGATCAAGCTATGTTCCAGCGTATCATAATCTAAATCATGGTATAAATTGGTTAAAATCGCGCGACTGGGATTCACAGTTTTGATGATTTCAAGGCTTTGCGCAAGGTGAATATGGGTGGGATGTGGGCGGTAACGCAAACAATCCAGAATCAACATATCCAGACCATATAGCTTGGCAAGCGCGGGTTGCGGAATAAAAGACACATCGGGAATATATGCCATGCCGCCAATTCTAAAGCCAAGCGCCTCAATCGATCCATGCTTGACCCATAGCGGGGTGATCTTGACGGTTTTTCCATTCGGTAAGCGAAGGTCAAAATCATCAATAATTTGGTTAAGCCTGATAATAGGCGGATAAAACGGATGTTCCTTGATGCAATAATCAAAGCGTGTTGAAATGCGCTCTATCGTCATGTGATTGGCATAGGCTGGAATCGGAACCATACCCCGCGCTAGGAAAAAAGCGCGCAAATCATCAATGCCATGACATTGATCCGCATGATCATGGGTGTAAAGCACCGCATCTATTTTTTTAATCCCGTTTGCAACGGCTTGCAGCCTGAAATCAGGCGAAGTATCAATGATAATGACCGCATCATCAATCATCACCGCCAGCGAGCAGCGGCTGCGATAATTTTTTGGATTATTGGGATCGCACGCCCCCATCACGCCATCTGCGCGCGGCACACCGCCAGACGATCCGCAACCAAGCAGAATAATTTTTGCATTGGGATCATGCATCAGACCATGTGCCTTTTTTCAAATAATGTGCCATCATAGGAAGCCGATCCACGCCCCAAAAAGGTTCGCCGTTAATAAAGAAATAAGGCGCGCCAAACACACCGCGATTCATTGCATCATCCGTGATGGCACGCAGCCGATCTTTGGCAGGCGCGGATTGCAGCTGTTGATCCAGCCATTTTGAATCATAGCCAACCTCCGCCCCAATTTGCAGCACAATATCCTTATCTGATATGTTGCGATTATGGATAAAATAAGCAGCATAAAGGGCCTTTGCAAATATTTTTGCTGCATCTGCGCCATGTTCAAGCTCAATGCCATAATGGGCGCGCAGCCCAGAAATCGTGCTAACAGGAAACAAGGTTGGATGATGATAAGGCACTTTATAAAATTGGGCGCAGCGCGGAATATCGCATTTTGCATAAGCCCCCTTTTTGGGATATTCCAGCAACGGCTTATTGCCCTCATCCTTAAATACGGCGCCAAGCACAAAGGGCCGCCAGATCACCGCCGCATCATGTTTTTCAGCAAATTCATCAATGATGCCAGACGCGATATAAGCATAAGGCGATGAGAAATCCAAATAAAATTCAATTTGTTTTTGTGTCATTATTTTAATTCCTTTTTTATATGCTTCTACGCACTCACATGCTTTTACACGCTCACATGCCGCTGGGCTGCGCTGCACTGGCAGCGACCCGCAGTCGCGGGCTTGAAACTTGTTTACTTAACCGCTTTTACACGCTTAACCGCCGCTGGGCTGCGCTGCACTGGCAGCGACCCGCAGTCGCGGGCTTGAAGCTTGATTTTATCACAAAGCTGGTCATATTACCATCAGTTGATTTTAAACGCACCTTTCATCTTGAATTTATGCTTTAACTGGTTTAGTTTCAATCTTTATATGTGCCTGTAAAATAAGAAAGATTATTGTTAAATGCTCCCTAACAAATTCCTTAAATTATCCATGCTTATCTTGCTGGTTGGTCTTGGCGCGTGCGGCGAAGAGCAATCAGATGATGTCGTCCAAACACAAACTAATGCGCAAATTGTGCATGATTGCCGGCGCATATTGCCGCCGCTCACGCAAACTGGCAGCGGTGCTAAGGGAAGTGTATCCATCAATTTTAGCAATTTCATTATGAATTTCTCTAATAACCGCTATAATTATAGGCATGAGCGTAAATTTAGAGAGATTGGCGGCGTTGGCGGTTTTTTCTATCGCGGGCGGGTATGTGTTGAAAATGGAACGGAATGCGTTGATGCTTGTGTTCGGTTGCGCGTTGATGCGGGCAGTACGCTTGAACAAAAATCCCATCATTTTTCAACCGCTTTAAAGCAAGATAAGGTTTCTGTTGAATATTGGTTTCGCGATGATAATGGCAATTTAGATAAATTACTTTACACAATCCACACCAATGGCAATCAATTCCAGATTTTTGACTAGGCGGCGCTTGAATGAACCATATAAGAATAAACCGTATAAAACAGCAAAGCTGCGCAAAAGGTGCAATCCATAACATATTAATGCAATAACAGCTAAATAAGACCCAACGCTTGTTTTTGTAATTCAATATAGGCAGTTCCCCCTGCAATCATATTGGCGCGCCTTGCTTCAAAAACCTGTTGCTTGCTTTCATCACGACAAAGATTGATCGCACTTAACAAATGTGCAGACTGGCTTTTGAAAAATTGCCTTGCTTCATCATTTGGCAAACCGTGAATGCGGCTTTTATGGGATTGATATATATTGTCAATTTCTTGATAACTTATCGGGTCATGCACTTTACGATAAGCATTTTCAGCCCCAGCAATTGCGCTGATGATATTGTCAAAAATTTTACACATGACAGGGTCATAGCTATATATTTCTCGTTCATTTTCAATCATTCTTCGTTCAACTTGCAAGATTAAGCCGATATCATTTGTGTCCCCCATTTCTTTTAATTGTTCTGCAATGTCTTTTCTTACCGCAGCAAGTTTAAGCTGCGTCGGGCTATTTCTTACTTTTTCATCCGCGACCGCGATATCATGCAGACCCTGCTTTATGCGATTGATTAAGTCGTTCTTTTCCATATGTAATCTCCTTTGTTTCGTTCTTAAATGCGGGTTTTGAGGATAATGGTCATGCGCGACCACCAGCCAAAGCGGGTTTCTTCGCGCAATAAGGTCAAAAAGCCAGAAATGGCAATGATCACCAACCCCACATAGGTATAAAAATCGGGAATCTCATTATAAAAAAAGATGCCGATTAATACAGCCCATCCCATTTGGCTATATTGCGTGGGGGCAATCTTGTTTGCTTGGGCAAGGCTGGATGCTTTGATAATCATCAAGCCGCCACACCCTGCCAGCAAGCCCGCGATTGCCAGCCTGACCAACATATCAAGCGATGGAACTTCAAAGCCTGTGATCATCATCAAGCCGAAATTCACACTTAACACAAATAAAATGGTCATGCCCAGCAGCGATACGCGCCGTTCATCTTGAACAATTTTACGCAGGCAAATGGTGGCGATTGCGCCCGTTACGCTGATCAAGCCAGCCGCTAAATGGGTAAGGGTAAGCGTTTGAAATCCAGGCTTAATCACCAACAATACCCCCAAAAAGCCCGTAATGATCAGTGTCGTTCTGCGCCAACCAACGGGTTCTTTTAAGATAAACACCGATAATAAGGTCACGATCATGGGCATTAAAAAGATAAGCGCATAAACTTCTGCCATTGGTAAGCGGGTGAAGCTGTAAAAGGCAAACAGCCCGCCAAGCGTACTCATCAAGGCGCGAAAAATAATGATTTTTGGGTGGGTTGCTTTGAAAATATCGCGCCAGCGTTCATGCTTGGGGCGGGCAAAAAATAACGGAATGCTTGAAAAAAGGGTAATGAAGAACGCAACCTCAAACACATTAATGCCCGTTCCAACCGACTTTACCACCCCATCCATCAGGGAAAAAAACATATAGCCCAAAAAGCCAAAAATAATACCAAGATTCATGCTTGCCCTTAACCTTTTAACCCTAAATTAAATCCACACGCAGTGTAAGATCATCGCCAAGATTCAGCTTGGCTGCTTTTCGAATATCGGCGCGAATTGGCAAGATATAAGAATTATTTTCTTTATCTGGAAAAAGCGAAGTTTTCCATTGCTGCTCTTTAAGATAGGCTTCTATTTTTAACGCACCAAAGCCGCGTTTTTTCCGTTCCGCTGCAATGGATTGCGCCCAAAAGCGGATTAAATCGGCTTCATTTGGAGGAATGCTGATATAATGCCATGCGGTTTTTGCTGTTTTATAAAGCAAAAGGGGGGCTGTAAATTCAATCGATAAAGAGTCCATCATAGGGTATTATAATACTAAGGAGAGGCTTAAACAAAGCGATCAATAAATAATCCAGAAGGGCGAAAGCGCGAACCATCAAGCGCGCCATCAACCACCGCAGAGCTATCAGCTTGAATGGTTTCTTGATTGGTTGGCTGTTCGCCTTGTTGCAATTCGGCGTTAAGCCCAATAGCGGGGTCGGCTTCTGATGCTGCGCTGCCTGGAATTGAACGGGGAACGCGCACATCATCTTCTGCGATTCGTTCCCTTAATAATTCAATGCGCTGTTCGCTTGTGCCGTCAATTCTTGGGTCTTGCGCGCGCGCTTCTTCCAGCAATTTTTGGGATTCATTATAACGCTCCAGCGCGATTTGGCGCACCAATTCGGCTTGCACCAAATCCTCTGCCAATTCAGCTTCACCTTCAGCAGCGCGCTGGCGGGCATTTAAGGTTTCAATCACATCAGGATCATCTTGGCTGTTATCGCGGGTAATGCCTTGCTGATCTTCAAGCCCTTCCTGTCTGATTTGCGCACGCGCAAGCGTGTTTTCTGTGCGGATTTCTTCTTGCGCATTATCCTCGATTAATTCATCTTCAAGTGTGTTACTGCGCTCAATCTGGCGTTGCTGGATCAACTCAACTGCTTCTTGCAATGCTTGGCGCTGCTCAATTTCATTGCGTTGTTGGGCTTCGGTAACGGCAATATTTGCCCGTTCATTTCCTGTTAATTCGGGAACGGTTCGCCCAAGTGCGTTTAATTCATCTTCTGATCGTATGGGGCGTTCGCGAATCATATCATCTGGGATTGATGCAAGATTGCCTGGGCGAAAGCGATTGGTTGCCGCTTCTTCGGCTTCTACTTTTTCAACCACCGTCTTGCGCGCGCTATTTTCAACGAAGCTTTGGGTATCCGCCTCAACATCTGCAATGCGTTGATTGGCGCGGCTCTGCCCCTCGGCTTGTGCCAAAGCGCGGTTGCTGGTTAAGCGTTCTTCATCCCCAACACGGCTTGCCGCCACAGGGATAGCGCTGCGGGTGATGGATGTTGATAATGCTGAACTTAATGCTAAATCTGCCATAATATATAATCTATCACAAAATATTTAAAAAATACAATATATTTTATCACAGTTCGTGATCAATTCGGGTTAAAAATTTTACTTGCTTTAAATTGGGGTTTTCTCTAACTATTTCTATATGATAATTTCCTTTTTTCATTCATGGATTAATTCAAGCCGCGCCTTGATCATCTTGCCATTTTTGCTAATGGCTTTCATTGCGGGCTGCGCAAGTGCGCCAGAAGAGCCTGAATACATAGAACGCCCCGTAGAAGAGCTTTATAATGAGGCGTTGGATTTCCTAAATGCCAAAAATTATAGCCTTGCCATTCGCAGCTTTGAAGAGGTTGACCGCCAGCATCCCTATTCAATATGGGCATCAAAGGCGCAGCTTATGTCGGGATATGGCTATTATCTATCCAATCGCTATGATGAATCCATCATCACGCTGGATCGCTTCATTGAACTTCACCCTGCCCATGAAGATATTGCCTATGCCTATTATTTAAAGGCGATCAATTATTATGATCAAATTGTGGATGTCGCGCGCGATCAAAAGATCACGGTTCAAGCCCTGTCGGCATTGCAAGAGGTGGTGCGCCGCTTCCCAAGCAGTGATTATGGGCGCGATGCCAATTTAAAGCTGGATTTAACCAAAGATCATTTGGCGGGCAAAGAAATGTATGTTGGGCGTTTTTATTTAAAGCGCGGTGAAAGCTTGGCGGCGATCGGGCGTTTTCGTGAAGTCTTAGCAACCTATCAAACCACAACCCATGTGCCAGAGGCGCTTTACCGTTTGGTTGAAGCCTATATGTCATTGGGCGTTTTGGAACAAGCACAAGCATCGGCAGCCGTATTGGGGCATAATTTCCCAGGGTCTGATTGGTATGCAGATGCTTATGATTTATTTACAAATAATGGCGTTAGAATCGGGGATGCCGCGCTGGAAGATGATGCCAGCTGGATCGGTAAAATTTGGAATAGCTGGTTCTAGCGCATCATCACCATAAATTTTATCATCAACAGGTAAATTAACCTTTATGTTGCTTGAGCTTTCCATTGAAAATATTGTCTTAATCAAAAGGCTGCAGCTTGAATTTAAGCAGGGTTTAAGCACGCTAACAGGGGAAACGGGGGCAGGAAAATCCATTTTGCTGGATTCGTTAAATCTTGCACTGGGACGCAGAGCAGAAACCCGATTGCTGCGCGCGGGGGCAAGCAGCGGACAGGTAACCGCCAGCTTTGAATTAAAACAGGATGATCCAAATCTGGCAGACATCAATGCGATCTTAGAATCCGCAGGCATTGATCAAATTGAGGATCAAGCGGCTTCAACCCTGTTGATCTTGCGGCGAAAATTGGAAGCCAATGGCAAATCCGCCGCCTATTTGAATGATCGCGCAATTTCAATCGGTCTCTTGCGTCAAATTGGTGATTTATTGCTGGAAATTCAGGGACAAGATGACCGTCATGGGCTGATGAATCCCGCAACCCATGCGGGATTGGTCGATCGTTATGGCAATTTACAGGCGAATGCGTTAAATTGCGCCAATGCCTATCATCAATGGCGAGACATATCCAAGCAGTTAAGCGATCACAAAGAAAAATTTGAGCTGGCAATTCGCGAGCGCGATTTTTTAAGCCATGCCGTAGAAGAGCTTGAAGATTTTAGCCCCGAACCCGAAGAATTGGCGCAGCTGGAAGAGCAATATGCCTTATTAAAACATGCGGGTAAATTATCGGAGGCGTTTCAAGCTGCGCAATTTAACCTTGAACAGCATGATGGCGCAGAAAGCAAGCTGATTAAAGGCTTGCGCGGGCTTGAACGGGTAAGCGGACAAGCGGGCGAGCGGCTTACGCCAATCTTACAAGCATTAGAGCGTGCCTTGAGCGAATTAACCGAAGCATCCAGCCTGATTCGTGAATTTACCGATGATATGGTGGATCATGCCCAGCAATTACAACAGATTGAAACCCGCTTATTTAAATTAAAAGAATTGGCGCGAAAATATCAATGTCCAGAAGATGCTTTATGCGAAAGGCTGGCAGAATTTAAAGAACAGCTGCAATCCTTGCTTTATGGCGAAGATCAAATTGCAAGCTTAACAGCGCAAGTCACGGATTCGCGGGCAGCATTTGAACAGATTGCAACCAGTTTAAGCAATTTGCGACAAGCGGCGGCATCCAAGCTTGAAATTGCCGTTAATGCAGAGCTGCCTGCACTGAAATTAAATGCGGCGCGCTTTAGCGTGCATTTTGATCCGCTGCCGCTTGAAGCCTATCAAGCTGCGGGCGCAGAGCGCATTTTATTTCATATTGTGACCAATCATGGCGCAACCCCAGGGCCCATGCAGAAAATTGCCTCTGGCGGTGAGCTTAGCCGCATATTGCTTGCTTTAAAGGTGGCGCTTGCAGGGGTCGGCAGCGCACCAACCCTGATCTTTGACGAGGTTGATAGCGGCATTGGCGGGGCAACGGCTGCTGCGGTTGGCAATCGCCTATCGCGCCTATCCAAACAGGCGCAAATTCTGGTCATCACCCATTCCCCGCAAGTTGCAGCGCGCGGGGATCAGCATTATCAAGTGAAGAAACAAAGCAGCAATGGCGATTCGCCAGATCAAGCAGGCGATATTACAAGCAGCGTTATAAAGCTTGATCATCAAGCACGGATTGATGAATTGGCACGCATGCTATCAGGCGAATCAATCAATGATGCTGCGCGCGCTGCTGCGCTTCAGCTGCTTTCAGAAAACGAATAAAGACATGAAGCTTGGCGATAAAAAATCTTCGTTCCATATTCCAGAGGGCATGATCTATCTTGATGGCAATTCGCTTGGCCCGCTGCCCAAACATGCGATGCTGCGGGTTCAGCAAATGATGGAAACCCAATGGGGCGATCAGCTGATTAAGGCGTGGAATCAATCGGGCTGGATGGATATGCCTGATCGCATTGGCAACCGCATTGCGCCCTTGATTGGCGCGCCGCCTGATACCGTGACCATGGGCGATACTTTATCCATAAAAATCTTTCAAGCGATGGCAGCAGCCCTAAGAATGCGCCCTGATCGCAAGCTGATTCTATCGGATAATGGCAATTTTCCGACCGATCTTTACATGGTTCAAGGCTTGATTGATCAAATGGATCATGGCTTAATTGATCAAATGGATCAAGGGCATATTTTGAAAATATGTGACCCGCAAGATGTTAAACAACAAATCGCAGAAATTGGCAGCGATCTTGCTTGCTTGATGCTAACCCATGTCGATTACCGCACAGGGCGTTTGCATGATATGAACAAGATCACCAAGCTTGCCCAAGATCATGGCGCGGTGGTGATTTGGGATCTTGCCCATTCTGCGGGGGCGTTGCCTGTTGAAATTGCGCACAGCAACGCAGAATTTGCGGCGGGCTGCACTTATAAATATTTAAATGGCGGGCCTGGCGCGCCTGCTTTTATTTATGTGCGCCCCGATATTATTAATCAGGTTAAGCCTGTTCTGTCTGGTTGGCTTGGGCATCGCGCGCCGTTTGATTTTGATCTTGATTATAAAGCGGCAACGGGAATTGGCAGAATGCGAGTCGGTACGCCGCCCATTATACAGCTTGCCGCCTTGGATGCTGCACTGGATATATGGGATGGGGTTGATCTTGGGCTGGTGCGGGCAAAATCCATCGCGCTTAGCCAATGTTTCATTGAGCAAGTCGCGTGCAAGCTGCCTGATTTGGTCTTGGCAAGCCCCGCAGATTCTGCGCAGCGCGGATCGCATATTTCTTATTATTATGACGAGGGCTATGCGGTCATTCAAGCCTTGATCGCCGCCAATATTATTGCGGATTTTCGTGCGCCCAACATGATGCGCTTTGGCTTTGCGCCGCTTTATCTTGATGAACGCCAAATCATTGCGGCGGTGGATGCGCTTGCAGATATTATCCATCATCGCCGCTGGGATCAGCCAAAATTCAAAGCCAAGGCAAAAGTGACATGACGGCACTTAGAACCGCCGTGATTACAGGGGCAAGCCGCGGAATTGGTCTTGAAACTGGGTTGCATTTTTTAAATAAGGGCTGGCGCGTGATTGGATGCGCACGCAGTGCGCCAAGCCCCCAAGATCAATCCAGAATTGATGAGATGCTGCAAAATAACAAGGCGGCGCGCCATCATCATCTTGTCACCGATATCGCAAACCAGCATAATCAGCAGGATTTTATCACACAGGTTGCAGAATTGTTGGGGGATGATGCGCTGCATGTTTTGATCAATAATGCGGCGCAATCGCCCAAAAGCGATTATAAGGAACGGCTGGGATGCCTTAATGGGGATATGGATAAATGGCGCGATGTGTTTGAATTAAACCTGTTCGCCCCGCTTTCATTGGCACGCGGTTTTGCGCCATATTTAGCGCGTGCAAGTCAGGCCGCTAAGAATCAATCGGATGCAAGCATCATCAATATTACCTCAATCGCAGGGCATCGCTTGCATCCATTTGCAGGCTCTGCTTATGCGACTTCAAAGGCTGCGCTTTCTGCGCTAACCCGCGAAATGGCGGTGGAATTTGCCCAAATTGGGGTGCGCGTCAATGCAATCGCCCCTGGGGAAATTAAAACCAATATGTTAAGCTCTGAATATGAACCCTTAAGCAGCCGCATTCCGCTGCAACGCCTTGGCAGCGCCGCAGAAGTTGCCCGCGCGATCTATCAGCTATGCCAGTCTGATTTTTCCTATGTTACAGGGGATGAGATTTTTTTAACTGGCGGTCAGCATCTTTATTAAAGCCTTTATTTAAACAAGACTTGGTTTTAAGTTATAAAAATGCGTGCAGACATAAAAGCTGCGCGGAACACTTCAGGCTGGTTAAGGTTGTGGGGACAACAGCCAGAAGTGCTGCTGAGATTTGGCTTTAAACGATAAAAGCGCATAATCACAAATTAAAGTTGTTTTGTCATTGACATTAAAAAATACATGACTTAAGCTGCTGTTTATGGGGTAAAAATAAGAATGAAATGATGGTGATCACAGCTGTTCAAATATTGACT
>JBGCED010000025.1:0-73776 GCA_045106055.1 Alphaproteobacteria bacterium | reverse complement strand
TGATTCTGCCCGCGATGAACAGCAAGAAGCCGCCAGCGACACCAAGGCATTATTTGAAACCTTGATGGGCAAAAAACCAGAATTGCGCTTTCGCTACATCCAAGACCATGCCCGCTTCATCGAAGAAATTGATGTTTAAATTTTCCTGATAAGGTTTTTAGAAAAACAGGGCAGCTTACAACGATTCCGTCTCATGTTTTGATTGCCCAATTCAGCTCAACAATTAATTTAGGCTCTGTTCCATAACAAGTCACCTCCATACAAATAATTTTTACACATAGGCATTAATATGTATTATAAATAGATATACAATCAAAAATGAATAAGGAATGAATTGTGTAATGGCAAATGAGAGAATAACAGAAAACCTAGTTCGTGATAGATTGCGTTTATGTGGTTACTATGAACCAGAAAACGGCATATCAGTAGAAGAACAAAAATCTGAAATTAAGCGTGTTAAAACACTCTTATCAAAAGCCAGCAAATCGAAAACTGGAAAAGGTGGTTATCCTGAATTTATCATTAGTTCAGAACTTGATCCAAATTTTATTATTGTTATTGAATGCAAAGCTAATGTTAAGGATCATGAAAGTAAAACTCGTGACATTCCCAAAGATTATGCGGTTGATGGTGTTTTACATTACGCAACACACTTATCCAAAGAATATACAGTTCTGGCTATTGCAGTAAGTGGAACAACAGACGATTCATTATTAATCACTAACTATCTAATGCCTTGTGGCAGCTCTTCTTTCAAAGAATTATGTAATGAGTCTGGAAAACAAGTTGATAAGATATTACCATTTGAAGACTATTATAGACTTTCTGCCTTTGATCCAGAAGTGGAGAAGAAAAGACACCAAGATTTAATTTCATTTGCAAAAGAACTTCATGAATTTATTTGGACGACTGCCAAAATTTCAGAAGAAGATAAGCCTTTATTGGTTAGCGGAACATTAATAGCTTTAATGAATAAAGGGTTTGCAAAATCATTTCAAAATTATCAAGCAACAGAATTGCCTGATGAATGGCTAAGTGCCATTAAGAAACAATTAGATATTGCAGATATACCACAAGCAAAGAAAGATACTATGAGGCAACCATATGCGAATGTTGCAGCATCACCAAATTTAGGAAAACCTGATTCAAAATTATCAAAAAAATACCCTCAAGGTGTTCTTTGTGAAGTCATTAAAAAAATAAATGAAAACGTATGGCCCTTTATTAGTGTTTATCATAATTTTGATGTTGTAGGGCATTTTTATGGTGAATTTTTAAAATATACAGGTGGTGATAAAAAGGCACTGGGCATTGTCTTAACGCCAAGGCATATAACAGAATTGTTTTGTGAAATTGCTAATATTAGCAAAAAAGACACTGTTTTAGATATTTGTGCTGGTACTGGGGCATTTTTAATATCTGCTATGCAAGCAATGCTGAAAACAGCAATGACAGAAGAAGAAAGGTTAGATATTAAGAAAAATCGTTTAATTGGTATAGAAAACAACCCTAAAATGTTTGCATTAGCGGCAAGTAATATGATCTTGCGAGGTGATGGGAAAGCAAATCTGCATCAAGGAAGTTGCTTTGATGAAGCCATTACAAAGTCAATTCGTGAAAGAAGCAAAGAAGAAAATAAAATTTATATAAATCAACCTAATGTTGGTTTATTAAACCCGCCATATGCTCAATCAAAAAGTGATGCAGAACTTCACGAACTCTATTTTGTAAAACACATGCTAGATCAGCTTTCTATTGGTGGAATTGGCGTTGCAATTGTGCCAATTAGTTGTGTTATTTCTCCAGGTCAAGCTAAAAAAGATATTCTTAAAAATCACACATTAAAGGCAGTAATGTCCATGCCTAATGAATTATTCTATCCTGTAGGAACAGTAACATGTATTGTTGTTTTTGAAGCGGGAAAACCACATGAAGAAACTAATAAAAAAACATGGTTTGGCTATTGGCGTAATGATGGTTTTGTTAAAACGAAACACCTAGGAAGAATCGATTTAAAAGAAGAATGGAACGATATAAAGAAACGATGGGTAGAAACTTATAAAAACAAAGAAACCCATAAAGGAGAATCAGTTACAGCCTATGTAACAGCAGATGATGAATGGTGTGCAGAAGCTTATCTTGAAACAGATTACTCAAAAATAACTCGTGAAGATTTTGAAGACGTAGTGAAAAAATATGCATTATTTAAGCTAATGAATGGTACAAAATAATGATTGAATTACAGGAGATTTTTTCTATTCAATATGGAAATAAATTTGACATGAATAAAATGTCAATATCTGATAAAAATATAGGCATTAATTTTGTTAGCAGAACCTCAAAAAATAATGGTGTTGTATGCACTGTTGATTGTTATAATAATATTGATCCATATGAATCAGATTTAATTACTGTTTCTTTAGGTGGAACATATGTTCTATCATCATTTGTTCAAACACAACCATTTTATACAGGACAAAATGTTGTAATTTTAAAACCTAGAGTAATGATGAGTTTAACAGAAAAGTTATTTTATACCCATTCTATAACTGTGAATAGGTATCGATTTAGTGCATTTGGTCGTGAGGCGAATCGATCCTTAAAAAAGTTACAAATTCCATCTCTTGATGAAATACCAGATTGGGTGAATGACTTTAATATTTTTAAATATAATAATATACATAAGTCTATTTTAAAAAAACATCCTGTGAAATTAAATATGGATGACTGGAAAAGTTTTAATATTGGTGATTTATTTGATATAGAAAATTGTAAATGTCCAAATGCTTCTGAACTATTAGAAGATGGTCACGATATTTTTTATATTGGTGCTAAGAAATCAAATAATGGCTTGATGAATAAAGTTAAAATAAATAAAAATCTTGTAACAAAAGGTAATTGTGTTGTTTTTATTTGTGATGGACAAGGTTCTGTTGGCTACTCAAATTATATGCCAGATTCCTTTATAGGCTCAACAACACTTTCCGTTGGATACAACAAAAACTTAAATAAATATATTGGATTATTTCTAGTTACTTTATTGGATTTAGAAAGGCCAAAATATTCTTTCGGAAGAAAATATAGAAACTCTTTAGCAATGGCAAAAATAAAACTTCCTACCACACCACAAGGCAACCCAGATTGGAAATTTATGGAAGATTATATAAAATCATTGCCATATTCCGCGAATTTATAAGTTAGCTATTACATCTTCATAGGTTGTTTAAACTTTAATAAAGTGCTTTTATTTACCTTTAAAGCAAGATAAGGGTGGCAAGTCCAAGGAAGGATAGGAAGCCGACAATATCCGTGACGGTGGTTAGGAATACGGCGGATGAAATTGCGGGGTCGCGCCCAAAGCGATCCAGAATAACGGGAATGGCAACCCCCGCAACCCCTGCCATCAATAAATTAATGATCATCGCCGCCGCAATCACAATTCCAAGTGCCATATTGCCATACCAGCCCCACGCAACGCAGCCAATCAGCAGCGCAAAAATAATGCCGTTCAGCCCGCCAACCAGCCCTTCTTTGACCACAATCGCGCTTGCATTTGCAGCGGTAAGTTCATTGGTTGCAAGCGCGCGCACCGCAACGGTTAAGGTTTGGGTGCCAGCATTGCCGCCCATCGATGCCACAATCGGCATCAACACGGAAAGCGCGACCAGCTGGGTTAGCGCCCCTTCAAACAAGCCAATCACCAAGCTTGCCGCAATCGCGGTGATTAAATTAATCACCAGCCAGCTAAGGCGCGCGCCCGTTGTTTTAATGACATCGGCGTAAAAATCATCATGGCGCACCCCCGCCATGGATAGCATATCTTCTTCATGCTCTTCTTGAATAACATCCACAATATCATCAATTGTAATTGACCCTACCAGCCTGCCTTGCTGATCAATCACGGGCGTTTCAACCAGCCCATATTGCTTAAACAAAAAGGCAACATCCTCTTGATCCATATCAACGGGAATTAATTTTAATTCGCGTTCCATAATCGCCGCAATCGCCGTTACTCTGGTGGAGGTTAATAATTTTGCCAAACGCACCAGCCCTACAGGCTTATGCTGCGGGCCAACCACCACCAAACTGTAAAAATCTTCGGGGATATTGCTTTGCGCCTTGCCCCTTAAATAATCAATGCTTTGACCCACTGTCCAAAAATTGGGAATGGTTACAAGCTCGCGGCGCATCAAACGCCCTGCGGAATCTTCGGGGAAGGATAAGCCCAATTCATAGACGGCGCGATCTTGTGATGGCACCAGCCTCAACAGATTTTCTTGCTCTTCTTCGCTTAAATCCTCAATAATATCAATGGCATCATCCGATTCAAGGTCTTTGACCAGAATTGCCAAAGTTTGAAGCGGCACATGGCGCAGTAATTTCAGCCGCAAACTGTAATTTAGGTGGCTAATCGCCTCGGAATCAATGTCTGCACCAAGCACTTGCAGCAGCTTAATGCGTTGATCGCGGTCAAGCTGTTCAATAATATCGGCAAGGTCAGCGGCGTGAATGGGGGCGATAAATTCATTTAACGCATCGGAATTGGGGGGATCTTCGTTTAAAATCGCGCTAAGGCGGTCTAAATCCTGTTCGCTTAGCCCATAAAGCGCATCAAACGCATCGCCATCCGCTTCTGTTGGAGGGGGGGGCGGGATGTTTCCATCTGGGCGCTGTTCAGGATTATTCATCTATTGCTTATAAACCAAATCGCATAGCATAGCACGGCATATCATCATTTCGTACCAAACAAACGATCGCCAGCATCACCAAGCCCCGGCATGATATAGGCATTATCATTCAAACAACGATCAATCGCTGCGGTGAATAGCTTAACATCAGGGCAGGAATCAAAAAACGCATCCAAGCCCTCTGGCGCAGCAAGCAGCGACATAAAGCGAATATTAACCGGCTGCGCGCCATGTTCAATTAATAATTTCACCGCATAAGCCGCAGAATGTCCCGTTGCCAGCATGGGATCGCATAAAATCACCAGCCGTTCTTCCAAAGCGGGCAGTTTTACAAAATATTGTTGCGGCAATTTGGTATCATGGTCACGAAATAATCCAATATGACCAATTCTTGCCCCTGGGATAAGTTCTATGAGTCCATCGCTCATGCCCAGCCCCGCGCGTAAAATGGGAATAATTGCGGGCTTTAACCCATCCATAAATGGGGCGCGCATATGTTCCATCGGGGTTTCAATTTCAGCATGGCGCAGCGGCAAATCATGGGTAACTTCATACCCCATCAACATTGATATTTCCTTGAGTAAATTACGAAATTCAATGGTTGAGGTTTTAACATCGCGCATGAGCGATAATTTATGCTGAATCAAAGGATGATCAACATGCTTTAGCATTGGCCATCTGGTCTTGATCGCGTCATGTGATGTGATCATAAAATTTTCCTTACGATTTTGGAATTGCCATGCCGATCATGTGATAGCCCCCATCAACATATAAAACTTCGCCTGTAACCCCGCCGCCAAGCCCGCTTAACAGATAAAGCGCGGATGGCCCAACATCATCCAAATTTAAATTACGCCCAAGTGCCGATGATTTTCCTTGCCAATTATAGCTAAAACGCGCGCCGCCAACGGCGCTGCCTGCCAAAGTGCGCATGGGCCCTGCGGAGATTGCATTAACCCTTACCCCTTTTACCCCCAAATCATGGGATAAATAACGCACCGATGCTTCAAGCGCTGCCTTGGCAACCCCCATCACATTATAATTTGGCATGACGCGCTGCGCCCCTTCATAGCTTAGGGTAAGCACCGACCCGCCATCATTAAGCAAAGGTTCAGCAAGCTTGCAAAGCTGGGTCAAGGAATAGCAGGAAATATCCATTGATCTTAAAAAATTCTGGCGGCTGCCATCAATGAATCTGCCTGTTAATTCATCCTTATCTGAAAAGGCAATCGCATGAACCAAAAAATCAAGTTCGCCCCATTCTTGCTTTAAGGATTGAAATACAGCTTCGCAGCTGCTTTCATCTTCGACATTGCATGGCAAACAAATATTGCTGCCAAGCTTGGAAGCAAGCCCGCGCACCCGCTTTTCATAGGCTTCCCCCTGATAGGTTAGCGCAATTTCCGCCCCTTGCATCGCGCATGCTTTTGCAATGCCCCATGCAATGGAATGATCATTGGCAACGCCCATCACCAAGCCTTTTTTACCTGCCATCAAGCTGCCAGTGGCTTCGAGCTTATCGGCTTTTGAATTTACATTTTCATTCATCATCAACTCACTTCATTTTTCGCATGATGATGCTGCCATTCGTGCCGCCAAAGCCAAAGGAATTGGAAAGCACCATGTCAAAATCAACATTGTCAACGCGCTGAAGCGCAATCGGCATGTTTTCGGCAGCAGGGTCAAGCGTGTCAATGTTAATCGATGGCGCAATAAAGCCATGCTGCATCATTAACAGACAGTAAATTAATTCTTGCGCGCCCGTTGCCCCCAGCGAATGACCCGTCATGGATTTGGTTGATCCAATCATTGGCATATTATCTTGATCAAAGACTTGTTTGATCGCTTCAAGCTCTTTCAAATCGCCAACAGGGGTTGAAGTGCCATGGGTGTTGATATAGTTGATCTTGCCGTCAAGCCCCTGACCATCATGCCCTTTCATCGCAAGCTTCATGCAGCGCACCGCGCCCTCACCCGACGGTTGCACCATATCATGCCCATCGGAATTTGCAGCATAGCCAACGACTTCGCCATAAATTTTTGCGCCCCGCGCAAGCGCGTGATCCAAAGCTTCAAGCACAACGACACCGCCGCCGCCCGCAATTACAAATCCATCGCGACCTTGATCATAAGCGCGAGATGCGCGCGTGGGATCATCATTAAAATTGGATGATAATGCCCCCATCGCATCAAACAGCACCGTCATCGTCCAATCCAATTCTTCGCCGCCGCCAGCAAAGACAATATCCTGCTTGCCCCATTGAATAAGTTCTGTGCCATGACCAATACAATGCAAGCTGGTCGTGCAAGCCGAGCTGATCGTATAATTCACGCCCTTAATTTTAAAGGGCGTTGCCAAGGTTGCCGAATTGGTTGACGACATGACGCGCGGCACCATAAAGGGACCAACCCGCTTTGCCGACTGATTGCGCGCTGTATCAAACGCATGGCATAAATTGCGGGTTGATGGCCCGCCAGAGCCAACCACAAGCCCGCTGCGTTCATTGGATACCAGATCATCATCCAGCCCCGCATCCTCAATCGCTTGCTTCATCGCAATATAATTATAGGCTGCGCCATCGCCCATAAAACGGCGCAAGCGTTTATCAATCATCGCATCAAGATCAAGCCCCTTAATGTCCCCGCATACATGGGAACGAAAGCCGCGTTCTGCATAATCAGGGGAATGGCTGATGCCAGAAGTGCCTGATTTTAATGATTCGGTGACCGCTTTGGCATCATTGCCAATCGCAGATACAATGCCAAGTCCCGTAACAACAACGCGCCGCATCATGCATCCTCCTGCGGTTTGAATAATCCAACCTTCATATCGGCAATTTGGGTTGCGGGCTTGCCATCCACCAGCACCATGCCATCGGCAACCCCCATAATTAATTTTCGCATAATCACCCGTTTTAAATCAATTTGATAAGTAACCGTTTTGGCGCTTGGCAGGATTTGTTCAAAAAACTTAACTTCCCCCACGCCAAGCGCGCGTCCTTTGCCTTGTCCGCCACGCCAACCAAGAAAGAACCCGACAAGCTGCCACATGGCATCAAGCCCAAGGCAGCCAGGCATCACAGGATCGCCATGAAAATGACAATCAAAGAACCAGCGCTGCGGATTAATGGCAAATTCGGCTTCAATCCGCCCCTTGCCATATTCGCCGCCATCCGCGCTGATTAAATTGATTTTATCAATCATCAACATGGGCGGCAATGGTAATTGCGGATTTCCTGCGCCAAATAATTCACCTTTTGCGCATTCAATCAGTTGATCATAAGTGAAGCTTGAAAATTCTTGAAACGCCTGAGCGGCGGGCTGTGATGTCACGATAGCACTCCTGCTAAAAATATTTTTAAAATCATTTATAATTATGATCGGTTGAAGCCTTAAAATCAAACATAAAATGAAAATTCACTTGAAAATAGATCAAAGCATCGCGCTTTCAAGCGGCAGGCTTGATAATTGTTCAAACCCATCTTCGGTAATGGTGATTTGTTCTTCAAGCTTCACGGCTTCGCCTTTACCTTCAAGCGCGACCAAGGCTTCCACGCATAAACACATGCCAGGCAATAGCACCGCATCAAAGCCTTTTTCATCAAAATCATCAAAATAGGGGATAAACGGATATTCATCGCACAGCCCCACCCCGTGCATGGCAACGCTATAGCGGATTTTCTTAAACTGATCTGGGGGAATGCGCAGCTTTGATGATAATTCCCGCAGGCTGATGCCTGGCTTTAACAAGGCTTTATTATGTTCAAGCTGTAAATTTGCTTCTGCATAAAGCCGCTTTTGATCATCCGATGGCTTTGAATCGCACACAAAGCTGCGCGATATATCCGCACAATAGCCATAAGGACCAATCATATCAGTATCAAAGGCAACCATATCGCCCTTTTGAATTTGCCGCATTGAAGATTCTTGAAACCATGGGTTGGTTCTAGGGCCTGATGCCAATAAACGGGTTTCAATCCATTCACCGCCTTGGGCAATATTGCCCTCATGCAGCTTTGCCCATAGCGCATTTTCGGTGATGCCCGCGCTTAAATGCTGGCGCATCATTTGGATTGCATTTTCGGCTGCATGAATGGCATAGCGCATTAAATCAAGTTCGCCTGCTGATTTAAGCTTGCGGGCTTCTTCCATCAGTGTAAAACCGTCCATAATGTCATAGCCACGCCGATCAAGTGCCAGCGTGCCAATCGGCGCAATTCGGTCAACCGCAAGGCGTTTATTGCCCGCCCCATATTGTTTTAATAAATCATCAATCTCCCCTGCCCATGATGCCAGCTTTTCATCCTGATTATTTCCTGCATACATATAATAAAAATCTTGCGCAGGGCGGGTTTCATCAATCGTGGGCAAGCCTTTTGTCAATAAATCCTTGCCGCCATAATCAAATAAAATAACAGGGCCTTGGGTTAAAATCAGGCAATAGCGCGCTTCATTATGGCTGCACCATAATTGCATATTGGTCGCATCGGTTGCATAGCGAATATTAAGCTGGTCATAAAGCAAGATGCCCGCATAATCAAATTCGGCTAATAATGCGCGCACCCGCCCCAGCCTGTAAAGGCGGGTTTGATCAAGATGAGCGGGCGGGCTTGTCCCTTCCATCGCACCATATTGAATCGCTTGTGCTTGTGTTGCTTCCTGCCCTGTTAGATTTACAATCATGTCCCGCCCCCTCCTGTTTAAAAGCTTTCTTTATGTTTGATTGATCAGCGCGTCAATTCCTGGCAAATCCTTGCCTTCCAACCATTCCAAAAATGCACCGCCTGCGGTTGAAATATAGGTAAAGGCATCATCTGCATTTTTATATTCCGCCACGCCGCTTAACCCATGATTTAGGGCGGCAACCGTATCCCCGCCCCCTGCGACCGAGATTAATTGCCCCCTGTTTGTTTGCTGTGCAGCAAATTCAGCAAGCTTATTTGTGCCATGATCAAACGGGGCAAGTTCAAACACCCCAAGCGGCCCATTCCATAATAGGGTGGAACAGCCCGCCAATTTTTCTTGCAAAAATTCAATGGTTTTCGCGCCAACATCCAAAATAAGCTCATCATCTTGAACATCATCAACCATCCGTTCAATTCTTGGCTGACCCGCTTCAAATTTGGTTGCCACCGCAGCATCCAGCGGCAATAGGATTTCGCAATTCGCAGCCGCTGCCATGTTCATAATTTTTGCTGCGGTCGGGATCATATCCTGTTCACAAAGGGATTTGCCGATATTCTTGCCTTGTGCTGCCAAGAACCCATTTGCCATTCCGCCGCCAATCACCATATAATCCAATTTGCTTAATAAAAATTCAAGCACAGGGATTTTTGTTGATATTTTCGCACCGCCAATCACCGCCATTACGGGGCGCTTGGGGTCATTCAGCGCAGACGATAGCGCATTCACCTCTGCTTCAAGGCTAAGCCCTGCAACGCTTGGCAGCATATCCACAATGCCATGCACCGAAGCATGGGCGCGATGCGCGCAGGAAAAAGCATCATTCACATAATAATCAAAGCCAGCGGCTAATCTTTTTGCAAAATCAGGATCATTCTCTGTTTCCGCGCTGTGAAAGCGTAAATTTTCAAATAAGACAATATTGCTTTCATCAAAATAATGCGCCGAATCGCTTTGATAAAGATCATCCACAAAGCCCAATTTCACCCCCAACAAATCGCTTAAAGGCGCAAGCAATGGCCTTAGGCTAAATTCAGGCATCGCTTTGCCCTTTGGTCTGCCAAGATGGCTGCAAATGGCAATCTTCGCCCCGCCATCCAACATATATTTCAAGGTTGGAATTGCCCGTTCAATCCGCGTTCTATCACCAATCACCCCATCCTTAATCGGCACATTTAAATCCAATCGCACCAATATTTTTTTATGGGTTAAGGGGTTAAGGTTGCGTAATAGGGGTAGGTTTTTCATCAGGCACTCCAAATTTTGGTGTATTATTGCATAAAATTTAGATGATTTATGATCAAAAGTAAACTATGATAAAAAAATAGCATATCAATTAAAATCAAAATAAAGGTAAAAAATAATGAATCTTAATCGCACAAAATGGATGTATGGGTTTATCGGGCTGATTGCTGTAACCGCTGTAACCATGGTGGCAGCCCTAAATATGAACAAGCTTTATGCAAGCGATCTAACCCCCAGCCAAGCCTATGAAGCGCGGCAGGTTTTAATGAAATCTTATGGAAAATCCATGAAAACCATTGCGGGCATGTTTCGCGGCAAAATTGAATATAATGGCGATGAACTAGCCAAAGCTGCAAGCATCATTGCCGATCAAGCGGGGGATAAAATGACCCTGACTTTCACAAAAGACAGCATCATTGATGATTCGGAAGCCTTGCCCATTATTTGGCAAGAATGGGATAATTTCAGCGCGCTTGCACAAGAAGTTGGGCTATATGCGCAAGCGCTTGCGCTTTCTGCCAATAATCCGCGCAGCGATGATCCAATGGGCGAAATTTCAATGTTAAGCGATGCTGAGAAGAAAGATTTATCGGTTTTATCTGGGCTTGCGCCTGATGTTTCCTTTCGCTTAATGGCACAAAATTGCAGTGCTTGCCATAAAGCTTACCGCGCAGATTAAGCCGTTAAAACGCAAATGCGCCCGCAATTTATAAAATTAAGGCTTATTGTTGGAATCTTGATGGTGCTGGCAATTGCTGGCGGGTGGTTTACGCGTCCGCAATCCAAGGATTATGCAGCCTACCATGAATTAATTCCAAATCTGGATAATGGCGCGTATTTATTGAATGTTGCAGGATGCGCTGGCTGCCATACGGCTGAAAATAGCGATCTGGATTTAGCGGGCGGGGTTATCTTATCCACCAAATTTGGCAATTTTATCACGCCAAATATCACAAGCGATGTTGATCATGGCATTGGCAAATGGGATATTGTGCAATTTGCAAATGCGATGAAGCAAGGCATTTCGCCAACATCCCAGCATTATTTCCCTGCTTTGCCTTATCAATATTATCAATTCATGTCGGATCAAGATATGGTTGATCTTTATGGCGCACTGATGGCAAGCACCGCCCATCCTGTTCCCTCCAAGCCGAATGAAGTTATTTTCCCCTTTTCTGTCCGCATGTTGCAAGGCGGGTGGAAAACCTTGTTTTTTGAACATGTCCAGCCCGCCAGCAGCACACCGCCAACCACCCTTAATCAGGCTGAAATCGATCAATGGCAGCGCGGACGCTATTTGGTGAATGCGGTAAGCCATTGCGGGGCATGCCATACACCGCGCGGCATATTGGGCGGGGAAAAGACCGATCTTTATCTTGCGGGCGGAATTGGAATGGACGGCAAAAAAGTGCCTTCAATTGAGGAATCCAGCTTAAACCAGCAAGGATGGACCGCCGATGATATTGCCTTTGCACTAAAGACAGGAATTTTAATGGATGGTGATGCGTTTGGTGGCTCCATGGCTGAATTTGTGGATCACAGCACCAGCAAGCTCACCGAATCAGACGCAACATCCATTGGCTTTTATTTGCTTAATCAATCGGGATTTTAAGGCGCTTCAAGCCTTGTTGCGCGGTATAATCTCGTGCTGGCAAAAGCTTTGAAAATCATCATAATGATTGCCTGATAACAGCGCCGCTTCCAGATTATCTTCATGGGCAAAATGAATCTTGCCCTCCATCTTAACCGAAGATTGAATGTCAAAACACAGCGCAAAAGCGGGATGATGAAAGGGCGATATTGCTAATGCCGCTTCCTGTTTTAAAAATTCCCTGTTCCCTTGCTTGGATATATGTTCAAACAGCCTTAAATCCACTTGATTAAGCACCGCAATTTGATCATCAAATGCGCTAAAATCAGCAATATATTTGGGAAGCGTGACATTCATTCTGGTTGATATGACATTGGGCAGACCATGCGCCGAGATAAAATATTCAATAAAAGCATGAATGTCTTTTGAAGTTAGCACATAGCGGCATTGATCCAGATTTTCCAGCGCAAGCTCAAATAAAGCATCATCGCTGATTGATCTTAAATGCGCTTTGCTTGAAGCAATGCCTGCAAATTGCAATGCTGTAATATTTTGATTCGAAGGATCTTTGATATAATCTTGAAAATCATCGGCTTCTGGCGTCCAATCCTGACGCATCATTTCATAGGCATAAGCCGATTTAACCCGCGTCACAGGATCGCGCAAACATGCCATTAAATCATAATCATAATGATTAAAATGATGATGCACCCCAAACGGCAAATGGGACGCAATGAATTTAAAGGGAAGCTTACGCGCCAGTGCATTTTCTGCATTTAAAACATCAAAGCGATTATATGCCAAATCCGCATTTTGATGATGCAATACCGCATGCCCCAAATACGCCCCTTGAATCGCGACGATCAACGCATTGCCGCTTGCCTTTGGCGTGTGATAAAAAAATAAGGGCGGAGTTTCTTGCGGCATCAGCGCAAAGGGTTTTAAAAATCTGCTTTTATGGATATTCATTCCTTTTTCAGCAATCAATGTCTCCAGCTGCGTTTCAACAAAGGTTAAATCAACCATGCTTAAAAATCACTTTCTTAAAATCCTATTTTTAATATATATTATGTAAATATATATTGACAAATATTGTGCTAAATACTTTACTTATATCCAAATAATATGTCACAAAACCATAGAAGCAACCCTTTATTAAGCGCGATATGATGAATCAAAATAATAAAAAACTAAGAATTGCGCTTTTAACAAGCAAAAGAAATCACCAAATCTATATGGCGAATTTTCTGGCGGAACATTATAATGTGGTGCTATTGATCGAAGAAGTGCGCCAAATTAGCGTGAATTACCAAACCAGAGCTGCCTTGGATGATAAGGTTGCTGCTTATGAACAAAAATTATGGTTTAAAAAAGAAACGCCTGAATTTAAAGTTGCCAATCACCTTAAATTGTTAAACTGCAATCAACCAGAAGGCATTGAAGCCCTTACCAAGGCTGCGCCTGATATTATCATTGCGCTTGGGGTTGGGCGGCTTGATGCACCGCTGTTAAATCTTGCGCCAAGGTCCGTGATTAATGTGGTTGCAACCGACACAGAACATTATTCAGGGCTTGATACGGTCTATTGGGCGGCGTTTCACGGTGATTTTAGCAATATGGCAGCCTGTATTAATTTGATCCTACCAGAACGGCAATGGGGATCAAAAATATTGAAATATCATTATACGCCAAGCAAAAAGACAAGTTTAATCGAGCTTAGATCCCTTTTTACAGAGCGCGCCTTGACCGCGATTGACCATAGTCTTTCTATGTATAGCCATTTTGGGCAATTCATCAGCCAGCCCCAAAATTATCAAGGGCGCTTTTATTATTTCATGCCAGCCGTGTTAAAAGATACATTGGAATTAAAATTTGACCAATGGCTTGGCAATTATTGGGAAGCCAAAACCAAAAAACGGATGCGCTGATCATGCAGGATCAAGCAAATGCGTCCAATCAGTCTTTATCTTTTAATGCCATCAATGCCCTGCGCGAACACTTAAAACAGCAGCAAATTGATGGATTTATCCTATCGCGTTCGGATGAATTTCTGGGCGAATATGTCCCTGCCCATAGCGAGCGTTTGGAATTTATAACAGGCTTTACGGGTTCTGCGGGGCTTGCCATCATTGGGCTTACAAAAAGCTGCCTGTTTGTGGATGGGCGTTATGACATTCAAGCAGAGGCTGAAATTGACCCTGCCATCATGGAAAGCGCGCCGTGGAAACCCGAAGCAATTGAAGATTTTATCCGTAAAAAATTCTCCCCCAAAGCCGTCATTGGCTATGATCCATGGCTGTTTAGCATTGGAACTGCGCGAAAATTAAAGGACTTAATTGAAAAGGCGGGCGGCAAGCTTACCCCCTTAACAAGCAATCCGATTGATCATATTTGGCAGGAAAACCGCCCTGCCCCGCCGCTTGGGCGCGTAAAATCACAGCCCTTGCGCTATGCAGGGCGCAGCGCAGATGAAAAAATAACGCAAATCACTTTGCTGCTGGGCAAGAAAAATGCGGATTATACGATCATCAATGCGCCAGACCAGCTTGCATGGCTGCTTAATATTCGCGGCGATGATGTGCCAAACTGCCCGCTTGCCTTATCGCGCGGAATTCTGTCGGCTACGGGCGCGCTTTGCTGGTTCATTGCGCCTGAAAAATTAACTGGATTTGATCAAAGCTTGCTGCCTGAATGCGTTTCAATCATGGATATTGATCAATTTCAAGCACAGCTAGATGCCTTATTTGGCGCGCCAGAAACATCTAAGAAAATTCGAATATTCCTTGACCCGACCACGGCTTCTGATGCAATTTCCCAAGCATTATCCGCGCATAAACAAACAGATATCCTTTATGGCGATGATTTGATCCTTGTGCCGCGCGCAACAAAGCATGAAAAAGAACAGCAGGGCATGATCAATGCCCATAAGCATGATGGCATGGCGCTTATTCAATTCATGCACTGGCTTAAAGAGCGCAGCCTAGCAAATAATTTGCCTGATGAATTGGAATTGACCGATTTTCTATATCAATTAAGGCAAAAACAGCCCTTATTTCAAGGAAACAGCTTTGACACCATTGCAGGTTCTGGCGCGCATGGTGCGATTGTGCATTATCGTGCAAATCAAAACAGCAACCGCACCCTTCAAGATGGTGAATTATTGCTGCTTGATTCTGGTGGTCAATATTTGGACGGCACGACCGATGTTACCCGCACCATCGCGATTGGCACACCCAGCAATGCGATGATCACAGATTATACTTTGGTATTAAAAGGGCATATCGCGATTGCGCGCCAGAAATTTCCCAACACAACCAAGGGAAGCCAGCTTGACATTCTAGCCCGCAGCGCAATCTGGAACAGCGGCAATGATTATGCCCACGGCACTGGGCACGGCGTTGGCAGCTATTTAAATGTGCATGAAGGGCCGCAAGGAATTTCCGCTGCCCGCCCGAATGAAGTGCATCTGCAAAGCGGCATGGTGGTTTCAAATGAACCTGGCCTATATAGAAAAGGGCATTATGGGATCAGAATTGAAAATTTAATCATGGTTGTCCCTGTTCCAAATTCGGATATGTTGCAATTTATCCAGCTAACAAAAGCACCTTATGATTTGAAGCTGATTGATCCAGCCTTATTATCAAGCGAAGAATGCGCATGGGTTAATCGCTATCACCAAAGCATTCTTGATCTTTACAAGGATCAGCTTGATATAAAAGATTATAATTGGCTGTTAACTGCCTGCACCCCAATCACAAAGCTATAAGATGTTAAGAACCAATGATAACGCTTGAACAGATTTATCGCTATCCCGTAAAAGGGTTAATGGGCGAAGCGCTTAGCGAAATAACCTTAAACGCGGATGGCGGCATTCCATGTGATCGGCAATGGGCGCTTGCCCATATTGCAAGCCCGATCAAGGGCGAAGCTGCGCCATGGGCGACCAAACAGCATTTTTTAAATCTGTCAACCGATCCAAAATTAATCCAGCTGCAAACAGAATTTGACGAAGCCAGCCAAAATCTGACAATTTTACGCAAAGGGCGTAAATTATGCCAAGGAAAATTAAATGATCCGATGGGGCGAATGCTGCTGCAAAATTTCCTAACCAGCTTTCTGGGTTCTGGCAGTCGCAGCAACCCAAGCATCATTCAAGCAAAAACCCCGCAAGATCATTTTTATGACCGCCAAGATGAACGCCTATCGCTGATTAATCTTGATTCGGTTAAGGATTTGGAACAGCGGCTAGTTCGCGCCCCGATTGATCCCATCAGATTTCGCGGCAATTTGTATATTTCTGGCATGAAGCCATGGCAAGAATTGGAAATGACGGGCAAAATGCTTAAAATTGGCAATGTTGATTTTAAAATTGGGGCTGTGATTGAACGCTGCGCGGCGGTAAATGTTAATCCGCAGCCAGGAAAAAATCTTGGTGAGTGCGATATGAATATCCCGCTTGCCCTGCGCCGTGGTTTTGGTCATATTGCGTGCGGTGTTTTCATCACCCCGCTTTCAAAAACGGATGATGCCAAAATGGGTGATTTAAATCCCATCACCCTAAGGATCAATGACCCCATATCTTTTTATACTAACCCTCTTAAATCTTGATGAATTTCAATTGCATATTGGTGCATATTGGTAATTTTTTAATCTATTTTATTTTTCATTTGGGGATTTTGCGCCCGTCATATAGGCAACGGCATCGGACATTGTATGTTCTTTGGGGTTGATAACCATTAGTCGCTTGCCCAGACGATGAATATGGACACGATCACATATCTCGAAAACATGGGGCATATTGTGACTGATCAAGATGATCGGAATGCCGCGTAATTTCACATCTTGGATTAAATCCAAAACACGGCGGCTTTCCTTAACGCCCAGCGCCGCCGTAGGCTCGTCCAAGATGATCACTTTTGATCCAAATGCAGCCGCGCGTGCCACCGCAACCCCTTGTCGCTGCCCCCCTGAAAGCGTTTCAACTGCTTGATTAATGTTTTGAATGGTTGCCAATCCCAATTCAGAAAGCTTTTCACGCGCAAATGCTTGCATCCGTTTTTTATCAAGTTGCCTAAATACCGATCCCATGATCCCGCTTTTGCGTAATTCGCGCCCCATAAACATATTATCCGCAATGGAAAGCGCAGGACTCATCGCAAGGGTTTGATAAACCGTTTCAATGCCATGTTTGCGCGCGTCAATCGGAGATTGAAAAGATACCCGCTGGCCATCAAAATAAACCTGACCGCCATCAGGAATGACTGCGCCACAAAGGGCTTTAATTAAAGTCGATTTTCCTGCACCATTGTCACCAATCACCCCCAAAATTTCATTGGGCATCAATTCAAAATCACAATGATCAAGCGCCGTGACGCGACCATAATGCTTGACCAGACCTGCTGCTGAAAGAATGGGTTCAACCATCATCCCGTCACCTTTCTAATCCATTGATCAACGGTGACCGCCCCAATAATCAACATGCCAATTAACATAAAAGTCCATTGCGGGTCAGCCCCAGCCATACGCAAGCCAAGCTCGAACACCCCCACGATAAGCGCCCCAAAGAACGCACCAACGATTGATCCGCGCCCCCCAAAAAGCGAAATCCCCCCAATCACCACGGCGGTGATTGCCTGAATATTACCAATAACACCGGTTGATGCAGAAGGGGAAACAGAACCAAAGCGCCCAATCATCACCCAAGCAGCCAACCCGCAAATGCAGCCAGCCAGCATATATACAGACATCAGGGTTCTATGCACATTCACCCCTGCAAGTTCAGCCGCTTCGGGATCATCCCCCACCGCATATACATGACGCCCCCACCCCGTCGAGCGAAGCACATAAGCAAGAATGAAGACCAAGACAACCATCAAAATGACGCCAAATGTGAAAGTTGCACCGCCAAATGTTATTTTTCTTCCCAAGAATTGAAGAAATGCTGCCTTTTCTGCAATATCCTGACTGCGCAATGTTTCATTCGCAGAATATAAATAATTTGCAGCCAACACGATTTGCCACATCCCCAAGGTCACAATGAATGGGGGAAGCTTAACACGGCTGACCAACCAGCCACTGATTGCGCCAAGTCCCGTGCCAACCGCCAGCCCCAAAGCAACGGAAATCGGCGCTGGAATGCCATAACGAAAGCTAAACTGCCCCATCACGACCATACAAAATACGGCGATTGCACCAACCGAAAGATCAATGCCCGCAGTTAGAATAATCAAAGTTTGCGCAGCAGCCAGCACGCCAACGATCTGTACCTGTTGCAAAATCAGCGTTAAAGCAAAGGGTGAGAAAAATTTTGAACCCAACAAAATGCCAAACAACGCAATCGCAAAGATTAAAACAATAAGCGGAATCAAAGCAGGGGTTGCATGCAAGGCATGTTGCAACCGACCAACAAATCCCCGATGATAAAGATTGTGATGTTTTTTAAAATCAGCAATGTCATCGGATGCGCCAGATGCTGCCTTTTCAAAATCTTGCGATGATGAATCTTGCGGTGATGACATTTAAACCCCTTCCCTAATTGCCCCTATTGCCGCCTAATGATTTTTATATCATTGGTTAATGATATGGGGTGGAAGCGAATATTTATCGCTTCCACCGTCTTAGAAACCATTGCTAAGTCTTTTAAAAAAAATTACCCCCAGCACATATCTATGCCTGTTGCAACATCGATGCTATCAACATTGTCAACAGGGTTCGCAGCAACCAAAGATACACCTGTATCAAAGAAATTTTTGCCTGGCGTATTGGTCGGAAGCGTTCCCGTTTTTGCGAAATTCACAATCGCTTCAATGCCAAGCGATGCCATCAATAAGGGATATTGCTGTGAAGTTGCTGCAATCACGCCATCTGCTATATTTCGAACGCCAGGGCATCCGCCGTCAACCGACAGAACCATAACATCATTTTCACGCCCAACTGCCCGAAGCGCTTCATAAGCACCTGCTGCTGCAGGTTCATTGATGGTGTAAACCACATTAATCATTGGGTCTTGCGCCAAGCAATTTTCCATGGCTGTGCGCCCGCCTTCTTCATTGCCAGCGGTGACTTCATTACAGATGATCCTAGCATCTGTTTCATCGCCCCATCTGTTGGGATCGCCAAGATCAATGCCAAATCCCTGTAAAAAGCCTTGATCGCGCAGAACCCCAACGGTTGGCTGATTAATCGCCAGATCAAGCATAGCAATTTTCGCGTTTGCAGCCTGCGAACCAAGCGCAGCAGCAGCATATTGCCCAATCAATTCGCCCGCCAGAAAATTATCTGTTGCAAAGGTTGCATGCGCGGCTTCAATTGGATCAAGCGGTGTATCAAGTGCAATGACCAACAGCCCTGCATCTTTTGCCTGTTCAACCGATGGCACGATCCCCGCCGTATCTGATGGGGTTAATAAAATACCAGATGCACCATCTGCAATACATGTTTCAATCGCCGCGACTTGGCTTTCATTATCGCCATCGATCTTCCCTGCATAGCTTTTTAAAGTGATGCCAAGCTCTTCTGCTTTGGCAGCCGCACCTTCACGCATTTTTACAAAAAAGGGATTGGTATCCGTCTTGGTAATCAAGCAAGCGCTTATATTGTGACCATCAGCAAGCGCTGATCCAGATGTGCTAACAATCGCAATTGCTGCCGCTATCAATAGTTTTTTCATAAATTCTCTCCCGTTTTTTTTACAATGATGTTGTTTGATGCTTCCATACAAAAAATAAGCTAAACTCTATCATAAATACAAAATTGATTGCTTGTCAACCGAATATACAATCTAAGGCGGGAATGCTCCATATCTATGATTATAGATATAATATAAACTTTAGGATTTTGCGGCAGCAAGATGGCGTTCAGGTGTCCAGCGCGGCAATTTGCGACCATCTGCAACCTTAACATGGGTTGATATTTTATGCTGGCGGGCATGTTCTGCAATTTCTTCAAAAGCAATTAACGCGCCTGTGCCTTTGGATATTGCCTGATCATAGGGGGGGTGTTTCTTAATTTCTTTGATCAGCATCGCTTCGGATTTTTCGTTAAATTTTGCCCAAAACTGTTCCAAAAATTGCAATATCTGCGCTGGCAATGGCAGCGGATCATCAAAAAAATTCAATTCGCTCATCACGGCATAAAGGGTTGGTTCGCGCACCCCGTCTTTAAAGGCAACAAACTGGGCTGGCATCAGCATTTGACCCTTAAAATCCAGCGCATAGATCGTTTGCAGCAAATATAATAATTGATGAAGATGCTGCGGGCTTAACCGCACCTGATCTTCCCGTGCGCGATCTTCAAGCCACAAGGCAATCATCAATGTATTATCAACCGCTGGCCGCATTTTTTAAACCCCACCCGCTTTTAAGAATCACAAAACAACATTCAAATAAAAGCCTTTGGCTGGCACATTTTGGCGCGGGCCATTATTGCCATCTTGGCGCAATAATCCGCTTAATCGCTCTAGGGCATAGGCAAGATTAAAAGGATCAGGGGCATTGCGGCCAAAAAATCTTGAAAAGGATGGGCGAATATATTCCTGATTAGGGTCAATGCGCGACTCCAAGTGATGCGCCATCGCCCCGCCAGCATTCATATTTCCTTCATCAATATTTCTTGGATCATCGCGCCCAACAGGATCACGCGTCAATTCCGCCTGCTTCGAGTTTCCTTTTGAATCCGAAGTTGAGATTTTGCTAAGATCATTCAACAAATTCTGTAGATTAGAAGATGTGGATTGCAGCTTTGCTGGCGAACTTTTTGGCGTAATCATGGCCGAAAACTCACATTGATCATAAGGTTAATAATGAAATTTGTTTTTTAGTCTTTTCTCTCTTCACAGAATAACATCCGATTCGGCTTGGATAAATGCTTATATCCCGCTTTGCTGTTTCATCATCCCCCAATGAACAGATTGGCGACATTATGCAGCGGGTTTTTTGCTGCTTCTGGGTCAATGCCTGCTTCCATATCTTGGGCATCTGCAACTTCTTCGGATAATGCCATCGCATCCAAAGCAACCAATTTTGACATTAGCCCCAAAATTTGGTTTTCCTGATCAACAAGCGCAATATCGGCTTCGGTATCTGCGATTAATTGTCTTAAATAATCCTGTTTTGACAAAGCTTCGCCGTCAAGCATCGCGCTTTGATTTGCCTTATGCTGACCGACTTTGGCGATCAGCTGTTCAATCAAAGCCTGATTTTTATTATAATCCTGATTATATTTGCTGTTTTTGCCTGGTCCATCGCTAAAGATAGCCGTTTCAACCAGATCATAATTTTGCTGTGCGCGGGCGCGCGCTGCTTCTTGCTTGGCAATCAAGGCTTGTTTTTCGGGCGTTAATCCGCGCTTTTCAATCTGCATTTTCTCCAGTAAATCGCGATATAGGGTGATTCTGGTTTCTGCTGCTTGTTTGCGCATCGTGTTGCGCCCGCCAACCATGGTTAAATAATCGCGTTTTTGGCTTAAAATTTGATGGCGCACCTCAACATTCATCTCGCCTTGGGTTTGGGTCAGGGTTTGATTTAAACTTTCCAGCGTTTGCTGCTTTAAGCCCAAATCAACATTGCTTTGCTGAAGCGCACTTGCAAGCGGGGAACTTCTAAAGTCCCGTTCAATCTTTTTTTGCATGCTGGCTGTTGGCATTTTCACCAGCATCTCGCTTGCGCTTGGCTGCCATATTGCTTGTGATCCTGCGGTATTATTTGCAAAGCTGGGCGCGCTTGCTGCCGATAGAAAAAGGGCAAAACCGCCCGCGATTAGCGTTTTCTTTAACATGATAATTACTCCTCTCAATCAAGAATGATATGATGTTTGAAAAAATTAATGAATTTCCCAATGCGCAATGCGGTTTTTTTCAATTTTCAAAGCGCGCGGCACATTTAAGGTTGAAGCGACCGAGAAATTTGCATCCTCTTTTTGATGGGTGATCACCAGCATTGTTTCAATAAAAGACGATCCATCCGCATAATATAAATCCTTATTTGGAAAAGCAGATTGGAATTGATTTAAACTATCCGCTGCCTTTGCAATATCGCCGCCTTTTACATAATTTTGAATGGATAAGGCATAGACCCGCATCCGTTCATCACTGCCGATGGTTTGATCAACGCTGCCAACACTGGCTTCGCATTGTTCAAGAATCTTAGCACTGGCAAGATATTTTGCACCAGAAGCATCCAGCCTTGCTTGCTCATCAAGTGCAAGCCCATCTGCTTTGCATGCCCGAAATTCATTCATCGCAGACATTTCTGCAAAGCGCGCTTGGCGGTATCCAATGCCTTCTGCGGTGCTGCCGCCATCAAAAGTCATGCAGGCGGTGCTGCCAATCATAATCCCCGCAAGCATCATTGCTTTCAAGGCCTGACCTGTTTTGGGGGAAATAGCTGTTTTGGGGGAATGGGTTAAAGTGATACTGTTTTTCATGTTGTTTTTCATGCTGTGTTTCATGGGCTTTGCTCCTTACAGGCGGTTTAATGATAAAATTTTCAATGCTTATTTTCTAAGCTCAATTTTCTTATCAACGAAGCTGGGGTTTTTTTGCTGATACGGGTTTAACTTTTTGAATTATGTTCTATAATGATAAAAAACAATCCACGATAAACAGCATAAAGATGGGGAAATGAATGGGAAAATTAACAACACATGTGCTTGATACGGCGGGCGGGCGCCCTGCTGCGGGGGTGAATTATGCATTATATAAGGTCGCTGAAGGCGCTGCCCCAACTTTAATTTCAAGCGGGGTTACCAATCAAGATGGCCGCACCGATGCCCCCTTAATTGACGGGCAGCCCCTTGAAATTGGTCAATATCAGCTTGTATTTGCGGTTGGACCTTATTTTAAAGCGCTGGGCTGGGATTTGCCTGAACCCAATTTTCTGGATCAAATCCCGATTTTCTTTGGTGTCAATGATCCCAATCAGCATTATCATGTGCCATTATTGGTCTCTCCCTTTTCATATTCCACCTATCGGGGCAGCTAACTTTATTGCTGATAGAGCTTGTAAAGCACTTGCCAATCATAAAACGGGGGCAATGTTTCTTGAAATTGCAAATGAACGGCTGCGGGGGTCAAGGGGACGAAGCCTGGCATATGCAAGAATAATTTATTGGTGGTGTTGCGCTCTGATCCTGCACGCCGTTTTGACTTCACGCCGACATATTTTGTATTTTCAAAATATTTCCAAAAATGATCGACATAATGGCTATGGATAAAAAAACTATGGGTTGCGTGGCGAACGGTGCGCCATCTGCAATCTTGCCCCTTTAACAAATAAGAGGGATAGGCTTCATGGTAAATATTATCGCTTTCTTGCGTATAAAGCACACAATGGGCATTGAAATCATTTATGATTTTCAAGTAAAATTGGTATAATCTGTCAATCCCCTGCACTTCATGCAAATAATCATCTTCAATGAAATAACACAGCCCTTTTTCTTGGCGCGCCAGCGAAAATTGCTCATGCAGGGATTTTCCTTGCCCGCTGATCGCCGTTTGCTTAATGTGCCATGGGCAATTCAGCCCTGATAATATATGGTCAATGCGCGCCAGATTGCCTGCATCCGAACGATCATCAAGACATATCACATCGATTGATAATGCGGGATTTTGCTGATCAAGATAATTCACGGCAGCAACCAAGGATGCAATACAAGCAAGCAGCGTGTCATTTTCGCTATCTCCGCTAACGCGCATTTTCTTATTCACATTGCGGTGATCGCGCATGCAGCTGCGCAAATAAATTTTCAAATGATTAAGATCAAGCGCGCTGGGCGGGTCAAAGACGCATCCATCAAAATAGTGACGCGGAAACAGGATCGATTGCTCGCCATCTTGCCCAGCTTCAATATTTTTAATTTTTAATAAAGCAGGGGCGGAATGTCTGGCAATATGATAGCCAAAGGGCTTTAAAGATTTTGAAAGAATTTTAAGCAGATCATTCATTGAAAATATTATTTTGTTGGTGGGGTTAAATCTGCCTGAACCCGTGGGTGGCTCAATAATTTACCGACCGCATCAATATTGTCAAAAGTGCGATCATAGCTAAATTTCAATTTTGGGGTCACTCTAATTTTCAAACTTGCTGCAATGTGCCGTTTAATAAAGGGCTCTACTTTTTCAAGTCCTTTTTGAATGACCACCAATCCTTCCGCATCAAAATTGACCGCCAGCAATGGCACATAAAATATGGTGGCATTTTTAAGATCGGGGCTGATCTTAACCTCGGTAATCGTCAAGGATTTACCAAAAAGCGCAGGATCGGCCAATTCCCCGCGCGCAAATAACGAAGAGACAATATGGCGTATTTCCTCACCAACTTTAAGCTGGCGGTGTGAACGCTGGGCTGCAAAATGGGTTTGTTGATCTTTCATCATTCTTATACTTTCATAGTTGATTTAAGTAAGTTGATTTAAGCAGGCGGGTTTTCTTCAACAAGTCCAAAGCGGCGATTGCGGCGATAAAATTCATCCATCGCAGTTTGTAAATGCGCTTTGCTGAAATCGGGCCATAGGCAATCCATAAATAATAATTCGCTATAGGCAAGCTGCCATAATAAAAAATTGCTAATCCGTTGCTCGCCGCTGGTTCGGATCAGCAAATCAGGATCTGGAATATCCCTTGTCCATAACAGATTGGAAATATCCTGCTCTTGAAGATCATCCATGCTTATATCACCCGCAACGGCTTGCTTGCAAATTTCTTTTGCGGCATGCAGCAATTCAGCGCGCGCGCCATAATTCAAAGCAATCACCACGGTGATTTTATCATTATCTTTTGTTTTTGTCTCTGCCTTTTCAATTAATTCAATCAAATCGGCTGAAAAGCGATCACGCTGACCAATGATAATTAATTTTGCCCCCGCCTTATGAAACGCATTTACCTCATACATCAAATACTGCCGCAATAGCCCCATTAAATCCTGTACTTCTTGGGGGGGGCGTTGCCAATTTTCGGTTGAAAAGCCAAAGAAAGTTACAAATGGGATGGATAAATCGGCAGCGGCTTCAATCACGCCGCGAAGCGCAGCTGCGCCTTTTCTATGCCCCTCAATACGCGGCTTTCCGCGCTGCTTTGCCCAGCGCCCATTGCCATCCATGATAAAGGCAATATGCTTAATTTTATCCTGATAAGTCACGGGAGGGGGGTCGCGATCAAAATGGTTAAATTTAAAAAATTAAGGCTTAAACCTGCATAATATCTTGGTCTTTATCCGCCAGCATCTTATCAATATTTGCAATCGCGGCATCGGTCATTTTTTGAATCTCATCTTGTCCGCGATGCAGCTGATCTTGCGCAATATCCCCTGATTTTTCTGCCTTGCGCAGCCCATCAATCCCATCGCGGCGAACATTTCGCACCGCAATCCTTGCTGCTTCTGCGTATTTTCCTGCAACCTTGGTAAGTTCGCGGCGGCGATCTTCGGTAAGTTCAGGCAAGGTAACGCGAATAACATTGCCCTCGGACATTGGGTTTAAACCTAAATTTGCATCTGAAATTGCCTTTTCAACCGCCTTGACAAGCCCTTGATCCCATACATTCACACTTAGCATTCTAGGTTCTGGCACATTAACCCCTGCAAGCTCTTTTAATGGCATATGCCCGCCATAAGCCTCGACTTGAACAGATTCAAGCAAGGCGGGGCTTGCGCGTCCCGTTCTTAATCCTGAAAATTCCTTTTGCAAAGCTTCAGTTGCGCCATCCATCCGTTTTTTTAAATCTTTATCGCCTTGAAAGCTCATTATCATTACTCCTTTATCTTTAAGTGGGGGGCATGTGATCGGGGGCTGATTCCATAATTTGCGTGAAAGCCCCCCTTGCCCTTACAATATTTGAAAAACTATTGGGTTCAAACATTGAAAACACCAAGATCGGCAGCTTTTTCTCGCGGCATAGCGCGATTGCTGCTGTATCCATCACCCTTAAATTGCGTTCCAATGCGGTTTGATAGCTGATGGTTTGAAACCGTTTGGCATTTGGATTAATCTTGGGATCGCTATCATAAACGCCATCCACTTTGGTTGCTTTCATCACCACATCGCATTCCATCTCGGAAGCGCGCAAGGCAGCGGCGCTGTCCGTGGTAAAATAGGGATTGCCTGTGCCAGCAGCAAAAATAACAATACGCCCCTTTTCAAGATGGCGCATGGCGCGCCGCCTGATATAGGGTTCGCAAATCGTATTCATGGGAACCGCAGAAAGCACACGCGTTGGAATGCCGTCATTTTCAAGCCCCGATTGCAGGGCAAGCGCATTCATCACCGTGCCTAGCATGCCCATATAATCAGCGGTGGTGCGCTCCATCTCAGCCGCAGCTGAAATGCCGCGAAAAATATTACCGCCGCCAATCACCAAGCAAATTTCAACGCCAAGCTGGTAAACACTGCCAATTTGCTGGGCAATTAATTTAACTGCTTCTGCATCAATGCCAAAGGCTTTATCGCCCATCAAAGCTTCACCTGAGATTTTAAGCAAAATGCGTTTATAGCGAACATCGCCTAAAGGTGAATCGCCGTTTTTTCTGGCGGCTATCCTTGCATCATCCGATGATGTTAAATCATGTGGCATTATTTTCCGTTCACATCGTGCTTATAGCGCGTTTCGTTTACATTATCCCCCGACGGCTGCGGCGACCTCTGCTGCAAAATCATCTTGTTTTTTCTCGATGCCTTCGCCAAGTTCAAACCGTGCAAATGCTTTCAATATAATCTTGCTGCCAAGTTCTTTGCTTTGCTTTTCAAGCAGATCGGAAATTTTGGTTTCATTATCAATCACAAATATTTGCTCTAATAAGGCAACCTCTTCTTGGAATTTACGCATGCGCCCTTCAACCATTTTTTGAATGATATTTTCAGGACGACCCTCTGCGCGGGCTTGTTCGGTCAACACATTGCGTTCGCGCTCACGGTCTTCCTCGCTAATTTCATCAACCGATAAAAAGCGCGGATTTGCAGCCGCAATATGCATGGCAATTTGCTTGCCAAGCTGCGCCAATGCGCCAGCATCCGCTTGTGATTCAAGCGCAACCAGCACACCAATGCGCCCAAGCTTGCCGTTTGATCCTTCGGCTGCGGCATGAACATAACCGCTAACCGCGCCCGCTTCCACGCTAAGCGCAACCAAACGCCTGATGCTCATATTTTCGCCAATCATCGCGATATTATGGGTTAATTCTTCTGCAACATTGCGCCCCGTATCTGGGTAAGCCAAGCCTTGCAAATCATCAACGCCGCCCACAGCAACCGACAAGGATGCCAAATTAAGCACAAAATCTTGGAATAATTGATTGCGGGCAACAAAATCGGTTTCTGCATTCACCTCAATCAATGCGCCTTTTGTGCCATCAAATGAAAGCCCAACAAGCCCCTCCGCAGCGATGCGGCTGGATTTTTTAGCCGCAGCCGATAATCCTTTTTTACGCAACCAATCGACAGCAGCTTCAAAATCACCATCCGTTTCTGCCAATGCTTTTTTGCAATCCATCATGCCCGCGCCTGATTTTTCGCGCAGCTCTTTTACCATTGTGGCTGTAATCGTCATAATTTTATAGTTCCTTTAACCGATAGTGATTGATTTATGCAGATGGTGCAGCTGATTCTGATGAAGCTTCAGCAGCGGGGGCTTCAGCAACTTCGGCAGTGGCTTCAAGCGCGGGTTCGGACGCATTCAGTTTTTCACCAATATCAACCCCTGAATTTTGAACGGATTGATCAATCCCAGCAAGCACTGTGCGCGAAATTAATTCAAGATAAAGCTTAATCGAGCGCATGGAATCATCATTGCCTGGAATTGGATAATCAACCCCTTCTGGCGTTGCGTTTGAATCCAAAATCCCAATCACGGGCAAGCCCATTGTTTTTGCTTCTTGAACCGCGATTTGATCCTTAACCACATCCAGCACGACCAGCATATTTGGCGTATCGCCCATATCCTTAATTCCGCCCAGCGTTAATTCTAATTTATCGCGCTGGCGGCTAAGCCCCAATAATTCGCGCTTGGTTAATTTATTGTTATGCTCTTCATCTTGCAGCAATTTATCAAGCTCTTTCAAGCGTTTGATCGAATTTGAAACGGTTTTCCAATTCGTCATCATGCCCCCAAGCCAGCGGTGATTGACATAATATTGCCCGCAATTCATCGCATATTCTTTTAATGGCATTTGTGCTTGGCGTTTTGTGCCAACAAATAAAATGCGTCCGCCGCCAGCAGCAACATCATATAATGCTTTAAGCGCGGTATTGAGCATGGGAACGGTTTGCCCCAAATCCATGATATGAATGCCGTTACGCACCCCAAAGATATATTGTTCCATCTTTGGATTCCAGCGACGGGTTGTATGACCAAAATGCACGCCCGCTTCAAGCAGTTGGCGCATGGTAAAACTAGGGATATTTGAAGACATGATTTTATACTTTCTAAATTTATTTTCTGGTTATGCCCTTGGAAGATGCACGAATGATAGAATTGCAAATGCAACACCAGAAAAAAAGATTTATGGCATCTTCCTGTGAATTAACCGTTGCTATACATAAACACAGCCCTGTAATCAAGCAAAAACTTAAGGGCTGACAAGCAAAAGGATAAGATCATTTTCTTAGCCCTAATGAAGTATATTTAGACTTTGAAAGAATAAAGGATCGCAGCAGATAATATCGCCCTGCTATCTTGTATGAATAAGCATACTTGTGTGAATAAGCATAGAGATCAAGCTTAGCATGAGATGCCCTAGGGCAGGCGGCTTCGCCCAATTTTACTAGGCGGCTTCGCCCAATTTTGCAATATCACCCAGCACCGCATCGGCAAGATTATCTTTATCTTGCTGTTGATATTGCGCTTTAAGCGCTTTGGTTGAAATTTCAATGGATTGATCTGCAATTTCAGCGCGGATTTGCGCAATGGCTGCACGCTGCATTTGATCAATACGGTCTTGGGATTGCTGCTGCTTGCGCTTGACAAATTCATCATAACGGGCTTCAGTTTTTTGCTTCAGCAGCTTAACTTCTTGCTTTGCTTGCGCCTGAATTTCTTTGATCCTGGTATCGGCATCCGCTTTATGGGTGCGTGCCTCGCTAAGCTTTTGCTTGGTCTCAATCTTTAGCTGTTCTGCTTGCGCAAGTTCGCTTCTAATCAGGTCAATCTTTTGATCAATGCCATTGGCAATGGATTTACGCCCTTTAAACCAAATCAGCGCCAAAAAGATCACAAGCGCAACGGCAATCCAAAATACAGTGCTATGCAGCATTTCCATCGTTAAAGACTTTCCTTTTAACCAACATAATTCAAATAATTCATTAACCTTAAATCACGGCAGCGCCTTATTTCGCGCCAGCAGCAATCTTTGATCCAGAAATAGAATAGACAATATTCGCTGCCAAATCTTTGGACTCTGCTTGAATATCTTTGCGTGCTACTTCAATTTGTGCATTGATGCTTGCTTCCGCTTCGGCAAATTGATCTGCGATTTGTGCTTCAAGCTTTTGCGCTTTCTTTGAAAAATCCTCTGTCATTGAAATTTCTGCATCTGCGTAAAGCTTGCGCGCATCTTCGCGGGCAGCATCCAGCTTCGTTGAAACTTCTGCCAGCAGCATTTCCGCTTCTTCTTGCTGCCTGCGAGCATCAATCAAATCCATTTCAATGCGCTTACCGCGCGCTTCCAAGATTTCCGCAATGCGCGGCAGCACAATCTTTGACATTAAGAAATAGATCAGACCAAAAAAGACGATTAGCCAAAAAATCTGACCCGCAAAACTTTCAATTTGATCGAATTGAGGCATGTATCTATATCCTTAATTTCGTTTATTAAATAATCAACTACCGATAGCTGGCAACTATCTATAACAGGCTATCATCTGAAACATGGGCAAGGTATGTTCTGCAACATCCCCTGCGCCATGCCAGATTTCATAACGCCCGTAAAGCTTAGCCAAAAAGTGCAATCAATGCAACGATCAATGCAAATAATGCAATCGCTTCGGTAACGGCAAAGCCGATCCAGATATTTGCACCAATTTCAGCTTTTGAAGCAGGATTGCGTGCCAATGCTGTAATATAGCTTGCCCACACATTGCCAACCCCAATACCAGCACCGATCATGCCGATTGCTGCCAAGCCTGCACCGATGAATTTTGCTGCTTCTGTTTCCATTTTCTTAATTCCTTATTCTTTTTAGGTTAGAGTTTTACTTAAATTAATCATTTCATAAAGCGTTTATGCCTTAGTGAAGATGAATCGCATCATGTAAATAAATACATGTTAAAATCGCAAACACATAGGCTTGAATGACCGCCACCATAAATTCAAGCGCGGTGATCGCAACCAGCCCTGCAAGGGGCAGCACACCGCCAACCCCAAGCGCAATTACAAATCCAGCCATGACTTTTAACAGCACATGCCCAACCGTCATATTTGCAAATAATCTGACCCCAAGGCTAACGGGGCGCGATAAATAAGACACCAATTCAATCGGGATCAAAATCACCGCCGTCCATAATGGCGCGCCATGCGGGAAAAACAGGCTGAAGAATTTACCGCCATGCCTTACAAGCCCAATGATTGTTACCGCCACAAAGATAAAGGCTGCCATCGCAAAGGTTACAACCAAATGGCTGGTAAAGGTGAAGGATCCTGGAATCATGCCAAGCACATTACCGAACAGCACAAAGATAAACAGGCTAAAGATGAAGGGGAAATAACGAAGCCCTTCTTTGCCGACATTCTCAAGCACCATGGTTAGGATCGTTTTATAAAGGGATTCGGCAACAAACTGCCCGCGTCCTGGAATAAGCGATCTGTTTTTAATCGCCACCAGCAATAGCCCAACGCTTACAACCACCGAGATTGCCATCCATAACGCCGAATTGGTAAAGCTTAAATCCAAACCCGCAAGTTCAAACCGACTTGCAATCGGTTTAATTTCAAACTGTTCTATTGGACTTGCTGCCATAATCTTTCACCCTGAAATAAGGAACTTTGAATTTATTCTGCTACGCTTTTAAAAGTTTCACCATTGCGCATAATCAAATTTTAGCAATAAAACAAGTTTTTTTTAACCCATCCCTAGGGATTTTTTGACGCATGCTGATCCAATTCAGCTTTTTTAGCGGTGCGGATCATATTTAAAATGCCCGCAGCAAACCCAATTGGCAGCAAAGCAACCATCAGCCATGGGCGCGTATCAAGCCACCCATCAAGCATCCAGCCCATAAAGCCTGCAACCCCAATCGCCGCAATAAAATCAACCGAAAGCCGAATGCCTTGCGCCATGCCTTTTGGGGCGGTTTTGATCATTGATTGCGGTTTATGCGTTTCCCCCAAGCGATCCAGCTTATCAAGCTGATCCCCCAATGATTTTACATCCTGTTCAAGCTGTTTATCTATTTTCATTAGGGTTTTTTACGCCAAAACCGCATTTTCCACAAGTTTAATTTGGAAAAGCCAACCATTATCCTTTTAGGAATGTGCGAATCGGTTAAATCAAATTTTGAAGAGACATATTAAAAAATCAAGAAAGCATTAAATGGTAGATTATATTCGATATTTTCTGGCGTTACTGGTTGTGCTGGGTTTAATTGGCTTATTGTCGGTTGGGCTTAGAAAATATGGCATGCGGCTGGGTGATTTTCTAAGCCGTTCAAGCCTTAACCGCAAGCAACAGCCATCGCCCGATCGCCCCTTATATATAAAGCAAACCCTTGGGCTTGACCCAAGGCGGCGCATTGTGCTGGTAAATTGCAATGGGGTTGACCATGTGCTTTATCTTGGTCCCAATAATGATTTTGAAATTGGTGCAAATGGGTCAGCACCTGGTGCATCGCTCCATAGCGCATCAATGCTTGGCAATGCCAAGAAAGATCACGCACAAGATTTCAGCCGTTTTGTTACCCCCCATCAAACCACAGCCGATTAACAAGGGGTTACAAGAATGAAGATAAACGCCCATAAACGCATTGCCCGTCATTTAATATATGGCGCTGGGGGCTTTATATTGGGTTTGATGATTTTATTGCTATCGGATAAAATCCAAGGCATGGCAGCCTTTGCGCAAGCCGTGACCTTTGATCTTGGCGAAGGCGGAACGGTAACGGGGCGCATTGTTCAAATGATTGCGTTGCTAACGGTTTTATCGCTTGCGCCGTCTATTTTGGTGATGATTACCTCTTTCACGCGCTTTGTGATTGTGTTTTCCTTGCTGCGCACCGCGATTGGCATTCAGCAATCACCGCCCAATTCCGTATTAATCTCGCTTGCGCTATTTATGACTTTTTTCATCATGCAGCCCGCCTTGGAAACCGCGTGGAATGACGGCATTACCCCCTTAATTAATGAAGAAATTGATGAAATGGAAGCGTTTGAACGCTCCATCGCCCCCTTTCGAAGCTTCATGCTTGCCAATGTTCGCCCTACTGATTTGCGGCTATTCTTAGACATTGCGGGCATTGATCTGATCGCAAATCCAGATGAAACGCCGCTGCGTGCGCTGATTCCCGCCTTTATGATTTCGGAATTAAAGCGCGCCTTTGAAATTGGGTTTTTATTATTTATTCCCTTTCTGGTGATTGATATGGTGGTCGCATCCGTATTAATGTCGCTGGGGATGATGATGCTGCCCCCTGTGATGATTGCGCTGCCGTTCAAATTGATTTTCTTTGTGTTAATTGATGGCTGGTATATGGTGGTTGGGTCTTTGATTAAAGGGTTCAATGCGGGGTAATATGACGCGCTATATTATCCGCAGATTACTGTTTATCATTCCCACTTTGATTGTCATCATGGCAATTAATTTTGTGATTGTGCAGGCAACTCCAGGCGGCCCGATTGAGCAAATGATTGCCCAGATGCAGCATATGGGCGGGGGAACCTTGGGGCGGGTAACGGGCGGCACCGGCAGCGACATTGAAAGCGCGCCCAGCGGCAATGCCGCCAATAGCACCACCAATAGCAGCAGCCGCGCAGCATCGGGGCTTGATCCTGACTATATCGCCCAGCTTGAACGGCAATATGGGTTTGATAAACCGCTGCATACACGATTCTTTGACTTAATTATCAGCTATGCAAAATTTGATTTTGGCGAAAGCTATTACCAAGATCGCAGCGTTTTATCAATCATTCTGGATAAAATGCCTGTATCAATATCGCTTGGGCTATGGTCAACCTTATTGATTTATCTGATCTCTATTCCGCTGGGAATTGCAAAAGCGGTGCGTATGGGTACAAAATTCGATCTTGCAACCAGCATCATCATCATCACGGGCTATGCCATTCCCAATTTTCTATTTGCGGTTTTATTGATTATCCTATTTGCGGGCGGGGAATATTTCAGCTGGTTTCCGCTGCGCGGATTGGTGTCGGATAATTGGCATGATTTGGGCTGGTATGAACGGATTTTAGACTATCTTTGGCATTTAACCCTGCCGCTTATTTCAATCATTATTGGCGGCTTTGCGACCTTAACCATGCTAACCCGCAACAGCTTCTTAGAAGAAATCAGCAAGCATTATGTGCAAACCGCCCGCGCCAAGGGCTTGGATCAAAAAGCGGTGCTTTACCGCCATGTGTTTCGCAATGCCATGCTGATTGTGATTGCAGGCTTTCCTGCGGTCTTTATTGGCATGTTTTTCACCTCCACCTTGCTAACCGAGATTATTTTTTCGCTGGATGGTCTGGGATTGCTTGGCTTTGAAGCGGCGATTGGGCGCGATTACCCGATCATGTTTGCAACGCTTTATATTTTTAGCTTGATGGGGCTGGTGCTGGGGCTATTGACCGATTTAACCTATGTTTGGGTTGACCCACGGATTGATTTTGAACGGAAATTGCAGTGATGAAAAATGCGCTTCATCGCTTTCTAACCCAGCTGCAACCAACGCCGCTAACACGCAAACGCTTGCAGCGATTTAGGCGCAACAAGGTTGGCTTTAGCGCCTTTATCCTATTTTGCTTTTTGTTCATCATCAGCATGTGTGCCGATTTTATTGCAAATGATAAGCCGATTTTGGTTTGGTTTGACGGTGCATTATATATGCCCATTTATCAATCCATCCCCGAGACAGCCTATGGCGGGGATTTTCCAACCGAAGCGGTTTACACAGATCCTTTTGTCCAAGATTTAATTAAAGCCAAAGGCTGGATGCTATGGCCGCCCATCCCCTATGGTTATATAAGCCCGTCTTTTGATCTTGATGCGCCCGCCCCCACCCCGCCAGACAGCAAACATTGGCTTGGCACCGACGATCAAGCACGCGATGTTGCGGCACGCCTTATTCATGGCATGAAAATATCGCTGCAATTTGGGCTTGCTTTGACTTTTTTCAGCTCGATCATTGGGTTGATGGTCGGGGTGGTTCAAGGCTATTTTGGCGGGCTTACCGATTTATTTGGGCAGCGCTTGATCGAGGTATGGGGCGCATTGCCAACCCTTTATCTGCTGATTATTTTATCCAGCATTGTTCAGCCCAATTTTTCATGGCTGCTTGGCTTGATGATTTTAATGGGCTGGCCTGCGTTGGTTGGGCTGGTGCGTGCGGAAACATTAAGGGTGCGTAATTTTGATTATGTGCGCGCTGCCAAGGCATTGGGCATTGCTGATCGCCGCATTATTTGGTCGCATATTTTGCCAAATGCATCGGTTGCAAGCCTAACTTTTCTGCCCTTTATCGCAACCGCATCCATCACCACCTTAACCGCCTTGGATTTTATTGGCTTTGGCTTGCCCGCAGGCTCTGCATCCTTGGGCGAATTACTAAAGCAGGGAAAAGAAAATCTATCTGCGCCTTGGCTTGGTCTTTCTGGCTTTTTTGCCATATCTGTTCTATTAACCCTGTTGGTCTTTGTTGGCGAGGCAACGCGTGATGCGTTTGATCCACGCAAGAATCACCGTCAAAATTTTGAAAGCTAAATGGTAAGATTTGATATTATGATCAAAAACCCTATTTCCCCGCCCGCCAATATCACGCTTGATGTTCAAGATTTGACCTTAAAAGCAAATGAAACCATGCTGGTGGATCATATTGGCTTTAAGATTGAAGCGGGGCAAACCGTTGCCTTGGTTGGCGAATCAGGGTCTGGAAAATCCTTAACCGCGCTTGCCATTATGCGATTGCTTGGGGGAAGCGGCGTTGAAATGGCGGCGGGGCAGATAAAATTTGCAGATCAAACGCTTTATCCTGGATCAAGCGCGGCGGTTCGCCATTTGCGCGGAAATCGCATGGCGATGATTTTTCAAGAACCCATGACCTCGCTTAATCCGCTTCATCGTGTAGGCAAGCAAATTGCCGAAGCCATTTCCATTCATAACAAGCTGCCCGCTGCAAAAATCAAACAGCGTGTGATTGCGCTGATGGAACAGGTCGGGATTGATCATCCCCAAGATCGTTATCTATCCTATCCCCATCAGCTTTCTGGCGGGCAGCGGCAACGGATTATGATCGCAATGGCGCTTGCCAATAAACCCGATTTATTAATCGCAGACGAGCCAACAACCGCGCTTGATGTCACCACCCAAGCCCAAATTCTTGATCTATTGGCAGATTTAAAGCGGCAAATGAACCTATCAATGCTGTTTATTACCCATGATCTTAAATTGGTGCGCAAATTGGCGGATCATGTGCTGGTCATGCAGCAAGGAAAGCTGATTGAAGCGCAATCTTGCGCCGATTTTTTCGCAAAGCCCATCCATGCCTATAGCAAGGAATTGTTAAACTCAACCCCGCCCCCGCGCCACTCCCCAGCCCCATTAGATCAAGGCACAATGCAGCATTCGCCGCCAATGGTGGAAACGCAGCATTTAAGTTTAAGCTATGTGCTGAAGCGCGCTTTGTTTGGAAAACCGCTTACCAGCATTAAGGCGCTTGATGATATTCACATCTCAATCAAACGCGGGCATACGCTTGGGGTTGTTGGCGAATCTGGATCTGGCAAAACCAGCCTAAGCCTTGCCATTTTGAAATTAATTCAAGCAGAAGGCAATATCCTATTTGATGGTCAAAATATCACGAATCTTGGCGGTAAATCTTTGCGCAATTTGCGAAAAGACATGCAGCAAATTTTTCAAGACCCTTATGGCAGTTTAAGCCCGCGCATGACCATCGCACAAATTATTTTGGAGGGGCTGGTGCTGCATCAACCGCATTTATCGCCGCAAGCCCAAAGCGACTGCGTATCGGAAATTTTACAAGAAGTTGGGCTTGATCCTAATATGCAATATCGCTATCCCCATGAATTTTCAGGCGGGCAGCGTCAACGGATTGCGATTGCACGCGGGCTTGTTTTAAGACCTAAATTTATGATTTTAGACGAGCCAACTTCGGCAATGGATGTCAAAACCCAGCTTAAACTGATTAGATTATTGCTGGATATACAGCAAAAACATGATTTAACCTATATGATTGTCAGCCATGATATTGCAGTTATTCGCGCCATGGCGGATGATATTATGGTGATGCAGCATGGAAAATGTGTTGAAATTGGCGCTGCACAGCAAATTCTAACCCAGCCCCGACATGCTTACACAAAAACATTAATTGCCGCTGCTAATTTATAGCGCACTCTTTATGCACTCACACGCCGTGCGTTTTTTTACGCACTCACACGCCGTGCGTTTTTTTACGCACTCACATGCCGTGCAGGCTTACGCCAAACTATTGGCGACCCGCAGTCGCGGGCTTAAAACTTTTTTACGCATTCACACGCCATGCAGGCTTACATCGCACTAGCGATGGCGCACACTTGTGCGCTTGAAATAAACACGCTATTTTTTTACGCACTCACACGCCGTGCGGGCTTACGCCAAACCATTGGCGACCCGCAGTCGCGGGCTTAAACGCCGTGCGTTTTTTATGCACTGAACCAAATAGAATCAAAATATGATTTTATGATATGTTTACTTTCATTTTGCGCGGGCGCGGCTTTGTGATTTTCGCTTTGTTAAATTTTCGCGCAATCGCGCAGCAAGCAAAGCCTGTTTCTCTGGTGATTTCTTCGGCTTTGCGCCCTTTGCTTTTGGTCTTGCATCATCCGTTTTTAAGTCGGGTGAATCTGGATTGGCATCTGGTGTTTTCATTTTATTATGACTAGATTAATTTTGTTTTGAGCAAACTTCTTATCAAAATTTAACGCGATTCTGATATCTAAATCAAGCTAAAAAACAAAATAGCCCATAAAATCCCTTAAAAAACCATAAAATCCCATAAATATCATTGACTTTACACGCATATAATTGTTTAATGATTTAGCATAAAAAAACAGGCAGAATGCTTAAATTAGGTTAAACAGAAAATGGCGTTATTTACAGGCAGCTATGATAATAAGCTAGATCGCAAGGGGCGTGTATCGCTGCCTGCTTCTTATCGTGTCGGGCTTGTTCAAGCGGCAGACCAGCTGGCTTCAAATCCTGATGATCCTTTTGGATTTTTCTATCTTTACCCATCGCCCACCAGCAACCATTATTTGGAAGGATGCGACCATCCTTATATGGAACAGCTTGGGCGCGACATTGCACGATTGCCGCGTTTAAGCGCACAGCGAAAAATAATGGAAGATTTTTATATGGCGAAAGCACAGCGCATCAGCCTTGACCAATCGGGGCGGTTTTTATTGCCAAAATCATTTCAAACCCATGCTCAAATTAAGGGGCAATGCTTGTTTGTTGGGCGCGGGGAAACCTTTGAAATTCGCCAAAGCGAACCCCATCTTGCATGGGTTCAAGATTGTTCGCCCGCAGATCCAGATCAGCTTGAGGCGGGCTGGGCTGCGCTTGATCAATTACGCAAAGATGAAAACAGATAAGGGGAAAAATATGCAACATTACCCCGTTATGCTGCCTGATGTGATGAAGCAGTTGGAATGCAAAACGCAAGGGCATTATATTGATGCAACCTTTGGGGTTGGCGGTTATAGCAAAGCCATGCTGGAAGCAGCGCATTGCAGCGTGATTGGCTTTGATCGCGATCCTGCTGCGCTATCTTATATGGATGCGTTATCGGCGCAATTTAGCGGACGATTTTATGGCATTGAAAGCTGTTTTGATCAGATGAGGGATCAGCTTTCCACTTGCCCGCTTCAATCCATTCACACGCCTGACTTTGCGGGTTTTGATGGCATCATATTTGATCTTGGCGTGTCTTCCCCGCAATTAGATCAAGCGGAACGCGGCTTTTCTTTTGCAAAAGACGGACCCTTAGACATGCGGATGAGCCAATCGGGGCAAAGCGCAGCCGATTTGCTGGAAAATATTGATGAAGCGTCCCTGGCCGATATTCTATATCATTATGGCGAAGAACGCCAAGCGCGCAAAATTGCGGCTGCCATTGTTAAAAAACAAATGGAATTAAAAGCGCAAGGCACAAGATTATCAACCACCCAAGCCTTGGCAAGCCTGATTGAGGATATCATGCCGCGCGGCCGCAACAAAAAAGGATCAGGCAAACAAATCCATCCCGCAACCCGCAGTTTTCAAGCAATCCGCATTGCGGTTAATCAAGAATTGAAGCAGCTGGAGACCGCCTTAATGCAAGCGCTTCATCTGCTAAAAATTAATGGCAAATTGCTGGTGGTCAGCTTTCATTCACTTGAAGATCGCATTGTGAAGCAATTTATGCGCCATCATAGCGATATTGGCGGCGGCGGGTCACGCTATCGCCCCGAAAACCCGTTAAAAACACCCAGCTTGAAGATCATTAACCGCAAGCCTTATACTGCAAGTCAAGACGAGCTTAGTGAAAATATTCGCTCCAGATCGGCAAAATTGCGGGTTGCGGTTAAAATTGATCATCCCGCCCCCTTAGCTGCAAATAAGGCATATCATCATGTTTGAAAAATTCAAAATGGCGCATTTTAACTGGCTGATCTTGGCGGCATTGATGGGGGCGATTGTGTTTTTAAGCTATACCAACCGTCAGGCAAAATTGCTTGAAGACGAAATCAATGAGATTAACCGCAAAATCGCACAAGAGCGCGCCTTGATTGAAGCCTATAAGCGGGATTGGGAATATTTAACCACGCCCAGCCGTATTTTAGAGAAATCGGCGCGCATTCTGCCGCACATGGTTGAAATCACGCCCGAACAGATTTTTTCACTGGATAAATTAACCACCCATTACGGAATAAAAGATTACGCTCAAGCGCCCAGCACACAAGCGTTCAAGAATTAAAACCATGACCCATAATCCGTTTAAACCAGTTGCTGATTTTTTTACGCTTTCTTCTGATCAACAAGATCAGGATCAGGGCCCAGATCAGGCGCGGCAATCAGAATATGGCGATTTTGCTGCTGAAAATGGTGCTGCCTCTGCGCTGTATTTTGCAGATCTAGCAGACGAAGATTCAAGGATAGGCGATAAGAAAAACGCCCTTAGCAGCCATCATATACAAGCAAGGGCGCGTGCATTTATGGTTGCATTTGTGATGTTCATTGCATTTGCATTTATCGCACATGGCATTGTGAAAACCAGCCATTTGCGCCCCGAAGATTATGGAATTCGCGCAGAACAACCGCTGCCAACAATTAAAGAGCGCCCAAGAATTAGCAAACGGGCGGATATTTTGGATCGAAACGGGATGATGCTTGCATCAAATTTAGAAACGCGGGATCTCTATTATCAGGAACAACCGCTTTATAGCGCAGAATATGTTGCCTCGCATTTGGCTGAAATATTAAATATGGATATTGAAAATAAAGCGGATAAAATTGACCCTAACGCGCTTTATGAACGCATCAAAGATCGAAAAAGCCGTTTCAGGCTTTTTACCAAAATCGCCCCATCGCTTTATCAGCGCATTCACGGGCTGGGCTTTCCGCATCTTACATGGGAAAAATCAGAATCGCGCGCCCTAACCCAGCCCATCACCAGCCATGTTGTGGGCTATCCTGGTTTTGCTGATGTTGTAAGGGACGGCAAAACAATCAATGTACATAAAGGGTTGATGGGCGCAGAGCGCGCTTTTGAAACGCGTTTAACCGCCCATCCAGATCAACCCCTTATCCTGTCGATTGATACAAGATTGCAAGCAAAATCACATCAAATTCTGGGAACTTATATTGATAAATTCAGCGCATTGGCTGGTGGGGTGCTGGTGATGAACATCAAAACGGGCGAAATATTAACCAATATATCGCTGCCTGATTTTGATCCAGATCGCCCGCTTTCGCCCGATCATCCTGCACAGCGTAATGTCATGGTTGATGACGCATTGGAACTTGGTTCAGTGCTTAAAATCATCAATACCGCCCTTTATTTGGATCGCGGCAATGGCGCATTAACCGACATCCATGATGCGACCAACCCTTTACGGCTTGGTAGAAATTATATTCGCGACTTTCACCCTAAAAAACGCCCCTTAAATGTTGCTGAAACCTTTGTTTTTTCGTCCAACATCGCTTCTGCTTTGATGGCGGATAAGGTCGGCGCAGCAGCCCAAAAGGATTTTTTTAACGCCATTCACCTAACCGATTGTGCGCCAAGCGAAATTGGCAATTGCAAGCAAGCAAACTATCTTTCCCCATGGAACAGAACAAGGGCTTATTCCATTGCTTATGGTCATGGCTTTGCCACATCGCCGATGGCGCTTGCTGCAAGCATTGGCGGCTTGATTGGCACAAAGGGCTATACGCAGCCAACCTTGCTAAAGCAAAGCGCAGAAGATTTTGAAAATAAAAAGTTTGAACCGCTTATTTCCGCTGAAAGCCAAACCCAAATACGGCAATTAATGCGGCTTAATATGATTTATGGCTCTGGCAAAAAGGCTGAGATTCCAGGCTATTATATTGGCGGTAAAACAGGCACAGCATCAAAATTAAACGCAGATGGCAAATATGGAAACAAGAATCGCAACAGCTTTATTGCTGCCTTTCCGATGGATGATCCGCAATATTTGGTCTATGGTCTGATTGATGAACCCAAGGGCATCAAGGAAACTCACGGTTTTGCAACCAGTGGCTGGACGGCTGCCCCGCTGGTAAAAGAAATTATCAACGCCATGATTGGACTATATGCGATTGCGCCCTATCATCCTATCGGCAGTGATCCAGATGATTTTGACCCGTTAATGACCAAGGCAATTCATATTGCGCTTGACGGGCATGGAGGGTAATAAATGATTAACATCAACGCATTAATCGCGCAACTGCCGCCTGAAGCCACCAATATCAGCCATGATAGCCGCAATCTTGAAGCTGGCGATCTTTATATTGCCCTTAAAGGCAGCACCCATAATGGCGCGGATTATATCAATGCAGCCATTGAAAAAGGGGCAAGCGCGATTCTGTTTGAAGCCAGCCCTGCTTATCAAGCACCTCATCAAGCAGCCCATCAAGCAGCAAAAGACTGTAAATTCATACAGGTTGAAAATGCGCGATTGGTGCTTAGCCTGCTTGCAAGGCATTTTGCCAGCAAGGGCAAGAAAAGCCAGCCTGATCGCGTGGTTGCCGTGACGGGAACAAATGGCAAAAGCTCGGTTGTTGAATTTTACCGCCAGCTTTTTGAAATGCAAGCTTGCACCACTGCCAGCATTGGCACGATGGGGGTGATTACCCACCCCCATCATCTTGGGAATGATTTGCCTGTATTTCACCATGCGCTAACCACGCCTGATCCTGCGGAACTTGCGCAAATTCTTGCCATGCTTGCAAATAAGGATGTTCAATGTTTGGCGATGGAAGCATCCAGCCATGGATTGGCGCAATATCGCCTTGATGGCATTAAGATTATGGCAGCAGCCTTTACCAACCTATCGCATGATCATTTGGATTATCACGGCGATATGGAAACATACCGCGCTGCTAAATATCGCTTATTTACAGATATTCTGGTCGCAGGCGGCTGTATGGTGCTGCAAGCTGGATCGCGCGCAGAAAAGGATTTAAGCCCGCTAGTTAAACAGCGTCATTTATTCAAGCTGACCTATGCGCTGCCAGAAGATGAAGGGGATGCCGATCTTAAAATCACTTCTTATAAAACCTTGCAAACAGGAACGCTGGTAAGTTTAAGCATCTTGCAAGACTATAAATTTAATGTATTTGTTGGGTTAATTGGCAGATTCCAGCTTAAAAACATGCTTGCTGCCGTGGGGCTTGCCCTAGCAAGCGGGTTTTCACCCACCTCCATCGGTCATTATCTGCGCGGGCTTCATGCGGTTGCGGGGCGCATGGAATGGATTGGGCAGACCCAGAATGGTGGCAGCATCTTTGTCGATTACGCCCATACACCAGATGCGCTATCGGTGGTGCTTGGCGATGTGCGCCCATATTTTAAGGGTAAATTGCATGTGGTATTTGGTTGCGGCGGCAATCGCGATCAGGAAAAACGCGCAATTATGGGAAAGATCGCCGCGCAAAATGCCGATCATATTATCATTACAGACGATAATCCACGCGATGAAGACCCTGCGCATATTCGCAGCATGATTATGACAAAATGTAAGCATGCAACCGAAATTGGCGATCGCGCTAAGGCGATAAGGCACGCCATCAGCAAATTAGGGGCTGATGATTGCTTGATTGTTGCAGGAAAGGGGCATGAAACCGTTCAAATTAGCAATGGAAAATCCGTGCCTTTTAGCGATAAGCAGATCATTGAACGCGCATTATCGGAAGAAGTATGATGGCAGAATTATGGAAAATAGCGGATATTATTGATGCGGTAAAGGGCGCATTATATCATCCGATTTCAGATAAGCCTATGCAGCCAATCATGGGCATTTCGATTGACACCAGAACCCTTGCCAAAGGTGATTTATTTATTCCCTTAATCGGGGATAACCATGATGGGCATGATCATATAAAGGCTGCGATTGATAAGGGCGCAGCTTGCGTGCTGATCGATCAAAGGCGCGCCGAAACAATTGATCTTGCGCATATCAACGCTGCTATCCCTTTGATTAAAGTCCAAGATTGCTTGGAAGCATTGCAAGACCTTGCACGCCATCGCCGCAATCAATCCGCAGCAAAAATCATTGGCATTACAGGATCGGTCGGCAAAACAGGGGCAACAAGCGCGCTTGCACTTGCGCTTGCTAAATTTGGGGCGGTTCACGCCACAAAGGGCAATTTAAACAATCATATTGGGATGCCGCTATCCCTAGCGCGCATGAAGCTTGAAACAGAATATGGCATTTTTGAGATGGGCATGAATCACGCGGGCGAGATTCATTTCCTATCACATCTTGCGCGCCCAGACATTGCGCTGATCACCAATATTGCCTCTGCCCATAGTGAAAATTTTGATCATCCCCAAGATATTGCGCTGGCAAAGCTTGAAATCGCCGATGGGCTTAGCCCAAAGGGACATTTGATCGCACTTCGCGAATCCCCTTATTACCCTTTGATTTTTAAAAAAACGCAACATCAAAATTGCGCCCTTACCAGCTTTGGCAAGCACCCGCAGGCGGATTTTCACCTTGATCATATCGCATCCAATCCAGATCAGCTTACCGCCAATATTCATCATAAAAGCAATGATTACACGCTAAACATAGCGGCCATCAGCGATGGGCTTGCCATTACCCTATCATCGGTTGCGCCTGTGCTTGATGCGCTGGGATTATCGGTGCAAACAGGGCTTGATGCGCTGCGCGCTTTTGAAATTCCAAAAGGACGCGGCAATAAAATAATATCCAATCGCTATGATTTCCCCGTTACATTGATTGATGAATCATATAATGCAAGTCCAATTGCAGTAAAAGCTGCGCTGAAACATTTTGATGCTGTTGCCCATAAGGGGCGTAAAATCGTCATTCTTGGGGATTTTGCCGAATTGGGCGGCATGGCACAAGATCATTATACAAGCATTGCTGCTGCATTAACTGGAATGATTCTGGATCAGATATGGCTGGTGGGCAAGGACATAATAAGCAATAAAAATATGCAGATGTTAAATGATTCATATCAAGGTGATTTCAATCAGGGTGCTTCCAATTATTCCTTGGATCACCGCAGCAAATGCCTGTTTTTCAAAGATGTTAATGCGCTGCTATACGATATAAAATCCCTTGTTAAGCCGCATGATTTTATCTTGGTCAAGGGATCAAATTCGGCAAAATTAAGCCATTTGATTGATGAATTTACACAAGCCCCAAAGGAAACATCCTGATGTTTTTTCTGCTTCAACCCGAATTAAGTGACATTTGGTCAGGCTTTAACCTGTTTCGCTATTTGACCTTCCGAACTGGCGGGGCAATATTAACCGCGATTCTGTTAAGCTTCTATCTTGGGCCAAAGCTGATTGGGTGGTTGCGCGCCAAACAAGCTGGCAACAGCAATATTCGCGAGGATACACCAGAAACGCATCTTGCAAAGCACGGCACACCAAGCATGGGCGGGATGTTAATCTTGCTTGCAATGGGCATTTCTGTTTTATTATGGGCAGATTTAACCGATATTTATATTTGGGTTGTGTGTTTGGTGACTTTTGGCTTTGGGCTGATTGGGTTCGCCGATGATTATTTGAAAATCACCAAGAAAAATTCCAAAGGGCTAAAAGGGCGCTATAAATTGCTTGCCCAAAGCGTGATTAGCATCATGGCAATCATTCTATATCAAGCCACCGCCCCCGACATGATTGACAGCCATCTTTCTGTGCCTTTCTTGAAAGAATTTACTTTAAATTTTGGATATTTCTATATCCCGTTTTTGATGGTGGTGCTGATTGGATCATCCAATGCGGTCAATTTAACCGATGGCTTGGATGGGCTGGCGATTGGTCCTGTGATGATTGCTGCGGGGTGTTTTGGCTTTATCTCTTATCTGGTGGGGAACGCGATTTACGCCAATTATCTGCAATTATTTTATGTGGATGGCGCGGGCGAGCTTGCGATCATTTGCGGGGCGATGATTGGTGGCGGGCTTGGATTTTTATGGTTTAATGCCCCGCCCGCTCAAGTTTTTATGGGCGATACAGGATCGCTTGCGCTTGGCGGCGCGCTTGGGGCAATCGCGATGGTCACCAAGCACGAGATTGTGCTTGCCATTATTGGCGGACTGTTCGTGCTGGAAGCGGTATCGGTCATCATTCAAGTTGCATCCTTTAAGCTTACAGGAAAGCGCGTCTTTAGGATGGCACCGCTTCATCATCATTTTGAAAAAAAGGGCTGGTCAGAACCAACCATCGTCATCCGCTTTTGGATCATTGCACTTATTCTGGCAATGATCGGACTTGCAACCTTAAAATTGCGCTAGATATAGGCTTATGCAACAGAAAATAAACAGCTTTAATGGAAATACAGTCGCCATATTGGGGCTTGGACGCACGGGGATTGCTGCCATTCATGCGCTGCTGGCTGGCGGCGCAGACATTCTTGCCTTTGACGATTATGAAGCAGGTTTGGCGCGGGCGCAGCAGCACTTAAAGCCCGATCAGCAGCAAATAGAGTTTCACCATGCAAGCCGTGATTTTGCGCAGCTTCAAACGGCAAGCGCGCTTATTCTATCCCCTGGCATCCCGCAAGATCACCCGCTAATTAAGGAAGCGCAGCGGCTTAACATTCCGCGATTAAGCGATATTGATTTATTATATTTGGCAAACCCGCAATGCCATTTTATTGGCATTACTGGCACCAATGGAAAATCCACAACGACCGCGCTGATTGCCCATTGCCTGTCAATGGCGGGGTTTGCAGTTGCAGCGGGCGGAAATTTGGGGGTTGCTGCCTTAAATTTACCGCCACTTGCACAAGGCGGGGTTTATGTTTTGGAATTATCATCCTATCAGCTGGAAACGATCAAAGACCTTAAGCTGGCGGCGGGGGTGATTTTAAACATCACGCCCGATCATTTGGATTATCACAAAAGCCTAGATAATTACGCAGCCGCAAAAGCAAAATTGCTTGATTTAATGCTGCCTGATGGGCTTGCCTTGCTGGGCAATGATGATGCTTTAACACAAAAAATATTTAACAGCAAAGCGGTTGCCAGCACGCCTTATCAGCTTAAAGGGCTAGCTGAAGAAACCCTGCCCGCTGCCGCTCAAAAAACGCTTGGCCAGCTTGAATATTTACCAGGGGATCATAATCAACAAAATATCAAAGCCTGTTATTTTATCTGCGCGCATTTGGGCATGAATCAAGCCCAGATCATACAAGGCATTCAAGGCTTTCGCGGGCTTGATCATCGTTTGCAAAAAGTCGCGCATTATGGAAAAATACGCTTTTATAATGATTCCAAGGCAACCAACCCAGAATCTGCGGCAAAGGCGCTTGCCTGTTTTGATGATATTTTTTGGATCGCGGGCGGATTGTCAAAGCAAGGTGCGTATGATGTGCTTACCCCCCATTTTGAAAATATCAAACAAGTTTTTTTAATTGGCGATGCTGCACATGAACTTGATGCTTTCATCAATCGCCGCATTGAAACCCATCATGCCATATCGCTAAGCGATGCCATAGAGCAAGCATGGCACGCGGCATTTACCGATAATGGCGATCATCCTGTAATTTTATTATCCCCCGCTTGTGCATCCTTTGATGCTTACGAAGATTTTGAACATCGCGGGCGTGATTTTATTGAAAAACTAAAGGTAATCGCGGCGGCAAGACCTGATCTAGCCGAAGATTCAAAGGATCAAAGCTGATGTTTAACATCATCTCCAGAAATGATAATTCGATTCTTGGCAAATGGTGGTTGACGGTGGATCGTGTTGCTTTGGTCGGCTGTTTATTATTGGCGCTGACGGGCATTTGGCTTGCCTTTACAATAAGTGCGACCTTGGATTTTTCGAATGATAAAAGCCCGCTTCTTATGCTTATTAAGCAAGTTACAATGCTCATTGGGGCGATTACCATTATGATTATTTTGTCTTTTCTATCAAAAGATCAAATCAGGCGATTTGGCATTTTGTTATTTGGACTTGCCTTTACCATGGTTGTATTAACCCATCTGATTGGGGTGGAAGTCAAAGGCGCACAGCGGTGGCTTGGATTATTTGGGCTTACCTTTCAGCCAACTGAAATTTTAAAACCAAGCTTTGCCATTATCATTGCATGGGTAATCAGTTCAAGATTCAAGGAAAAAGAGCTTCCAAGTTTTACAATTGCTTTTATAATTTATGGGCTGGTTGCAATCACGGTTGTTACCCAGCCTGATTTTGGGCAAACTTTTATTTTAACCAGCATCTTTGTTGTCATTTTATTTCTTGGGGGCTGGGGGCTGAAATCCATGATTTTATTTGCGCTATTGGGCTTTTTCGCTGTGTTTAGAGCCTATCACAATGTTAGTTATTTTAAAAATCGCATTGATGGATTTCTGTTTGTTGACCATTCCAGTGTTGTCACCCAAAGCTATACAGCCCAGCGCGCTTTTGCCTCTGGCGGGCTATTTGGAACAGGCCCTGGCGAGGGGGCGTATAAAAACAGCATCCCAGACGGGCATAATGATTATATTTTTGCCGTGATTGGCGAAGAGTTTGGGCTGGTTGCCTGCACGATCTTGATGATCGCTTTGGCGGGGCTGATCTTTCGTGCCTTTTATAAGACCCTTAAATTGAATGACATATTTGCTCAGCTGGCAAGCATGGGCTTAATTACCCAATTTTGCCTGCAATCTGTTATTAATATGGCAACCGCGCTTAGCATAATCCCCCCAAAGGGCATGACTTTTCCTTTTTTATCATTTGGCGGCAGTTCAGTGCTTGCAACAGGGGTGACCCTTGGCATGATTTTGGCGTTAACCAGGAAAGAGCAATAGCCCATGCCCAGAAAAACAACCAAAGAACCCTGTTTAATCATTCTTGCAACGGGCGGAACGGGCAGGCATTTATATCCCGCAGAAGCAGTTTGCGCCCATTTACAAAAGATGGGAATGGTTATGAAGCTTTATACGGATCATCGCCCCATTCCAAATGATGGTTTGCTTGCATCCTTGCAAACAAGGCGTTTTTTAAGTGCGGGAATCACGGGAAAGGGGCTGTTTACAAAAATAAAGGCCGCCATTTTACTGGGGCTTGGCAGCATGCAAGCGGTATTTGCAATGGCACGCGATCGCCCTAATTTGGTTATCGGCTTTGGCGGTTATTCCAGCATCCCCACGATCTTGGCGGCAAAATTATGGCGCGTCCCTTATATTATCCATGAACAAAATGCCGTGCTTGGGCGGGCAAATCGCTTGGTTGCAAGCGGGGCGCAGGCACTGGCGCTAAGCTTTACCAGAACCGATAAATTAAGCGCCGCCCAAAGAATAAAATCACAATGGGTTGGAAATCCCGTCCGCCAAGCCATTACCGCTTTAACCCATTCATCCTATCAGCTGCCCCAAAAAGGGCAAAAGCTTTCCATTTTAATCACGGGCGGCAGCCAGGGGGCTTCGATCTATACAAAAATTCTGCCCGATGCCTTGACTTTGCTAACCGATGACAGCCGTTCAATGTTAAGGCTGGTGCAGCAAGCAAGGCTGGAAGATATTGAAACCCTATCTGCTGCCTATCAAGCTTTAAATCTTGATTTTGAAGTGAAAGGCTTTTTTGATGATATGCCAAAACGGCTGGAACAGGCGCATTTGGTAATTGCCCGCGCGGGGGCATCAACCATTGCCGAATTAACGCTTGCAGGAAAGCCTGCAATCCTGGTTCCCTATCCTTTTGCAACCGATGATCATCAAACCGCAAATGCCGTTAGAATAAGCGAGATTGCAGGGGGCTGGATGATCCCCCAGCAAGATTTCACCCCTGAATGGTTGGCAGCAAGGCTTCAAAATTTCATTGATTCAGAAGAAATTTTACCGCTTGCCGCAAAGGCGGTGCGCAAGCATGCAATGCCTGATGCCGCGCTAAAACTAGCAGCAATGGCAAAAAGCGTCATTTTATCTTCTGGTAATAATATGAATGATCATAGCATCTAAGGAAATATCCATGCCCAACAAATCAATCCATCACGCACATAAAATCCCGCTTCATTTCGGGCGCATCCATTTTATCGGCATTGGCGGGATTGGCATGTCAGGCATTGCTGAATTATTGCATAATTTAGGTTATGAAATATCAGGCTCCGATCAGGCAAGCAATCCAAATACACAGCGCTTGCGCCAGCTTGGCGTCCGCATCTTTGATGGGCATCACGCACAAAATATCCTTGGGGCGGCGGTCGTTGTAACTTCCAGCGCGATTCGCCATGATAATGCCGAATTGGTGGAAGCGCGCAAGCACCATATTCCCGTGGTAAGGCGCGCTGAAATGCTAGCAGAATTAATGCGTTTCAAACGCTCCATCGCGATTGCGGGCAGCCATGGCAAAACCACCACAACATCGATGATGGCACAAATATTGGTCAGCGCGGGTTTTGAACCCACCATCATTAATGGCGGGATCATCAACGCCATCGGCAGCAACGCACTGCTTGGCAGCGGCGATTGGCTGGTTGCAGAAGCCGATGAATCAGATGGCAGCTTTTTAAAATTGCCATCCGACATTGCGGTTATTACCAATATTGATCCTGAACATTTGGATTATTATGGAAGTTTTGAAAATTTAATTGCTGGCTTTAAGCAATTTATTGAACAAATTCCCTTTTATGGGTTTGGCGTGTTATGCTGCGATGATCCCACGGTTAAAGCCATTTTTAATGAGATTAAGGATCGCCGCATCCTGTCTTATGGGCTTGATTCCGATTCAATGATTCGCGGCATTAACCTATCGATCAAAGATCAAATCCAGCATTTTGATGTTCAAATTAAGGATCAGATGATTGGGCTTGATCTTACCTTGTCTGGGATTACAATGCCAATCGCAGGAAAACATAATGTGTTAAATGCGCTGTCAACAATAGCGGTGGGCTATGGGATCGGCATTCCGCTTGCCCAAATCAAAGCAGGGCTTCATCATTTCAAAGGCGTAAAACGCCGCTTCACCTTAGTTGGCGAGGTTGATGGCGTTAAAATCATTGATGATTATGGGCATCATCCAACCGAAATTGCAGCTGTCCTTGATACGGCGCGCAGCCTAACCACGGGAAAAATCCATGCCATCATCCAGCCCCATCGCTATAGCAGACTTAATGATCTTATGCCTGAATTTATGAATTGCTTGAATGATGCGGATCATGTTTATATTGCCCCTGTTTATGCTGCGGGCGAATCCCCAATTCAAGGGGTTAGCAGCACGATATTTGCTCAAAAACTGCGTGAGAATGGGCATGTTTCCGTGCATGTTTTTGAAGATGAACAAACGCTTCCCTCCTTAATCAGGCCCGCCCTTAATGATCAGGATATGGTGATCTTTTTGGGTGCAGGATCCATTACCAAATGGGCAAATGATTTTCCAGATCGCTTAAAAGAATAATCAAATGACGCAATCATCTTTGACCATCAACATTCCCTATTCCCCGCCTTTGGGGCGGATGGAGGCTGATATTCCGCTTGCCAAATATAGCTGGCTGCGGGTGGGCGGCAATGCTGATTTTCTGTTTCGCCCTGCAAATGCTTTGGAATTGGCTGAATTCTTGCATAGCAAGCCAGCCGCAATGCCTGTTACCTTGCTGGGGGCGGCATCAAACATCTTAATCCGCGATGGCGGCATCGCAGGAACTGTAATCAAGCTGGGTGCAGGCTTTAATGACATGATCATAACAGATGATAAAATAAAAGTTGGCGCGGGGACGCTTGCAATACAGCTTGCCCGTTTTGCCCAGCAGCATTGTGTCGGCGGCTTGGAATTTCTAAGCGGCATTCCAGGGGCAATGGGCGGGATTGCCGCGATGAATGCGGGGGCTTATGGCAGTGAATTTCGGGACATCGCCCATGATATTGAAGGGGTTTTGCCAGATGGATCAAAAGCACGCTATTTATGTTCGGACCTGCCCATGGGGTATCGCAATGGCGGGCTGCCATCTGGTTTCATTGTGACCAGCATGACCCTGATTGGCGATTTATCGGCGCGCAGCGACATGATCAAACACAAGATGGATGAAATTGCAAGACAGCGCAAAGCAACCCAACCAACCAAGGCAAGAACAGGCGGTTCAACCTTTAAAAACCCCGCAGGGCATAAGGCATGGCGACTGATTGATGCAGCGGGGCTGCGCGGTTATCGCCGAAATGATGCACAAATATCGCCCTTGCATTGTAATTTCTTAATTAATCTGGGAAATGCCAGCGCAAGAGATTTGGAAATGCTTGGCGAATATGCCATTGATCAAGTAAGGCAATGCACTGGAATTATCCTTGAATGGGAATTGATCCGCATTGGCCGCCATCAAATCGCGCCAAAGGGGGCATGCCATGGATAAGATGCTTGCTTTAAAAATTATCTTGCTGCAAGGCGGATGGTCTGCGGAGCGATCCGTTTCTTTGGAAACAGGGGCTGCCATTCACCAAGCCTTGCTTGCGCTTGGGCATCAAGTCATTGTGATTGACCCGCCGCGTGATGCTGCCGATTTTTGCAATGCGCTTAAAAATGCCTTTGATGGGCAATGCCAGCTGGTATTTAATGGGCTGCATGGTCCGTTTGGCGAAGATGGGCATGTGCAAGCGCTATGCGGATTGCTTGGGCTTCCCATCACCCATTCTGGGCTATTATCATCCGCAATGGCAATGAATAAGCATGTGACGCGGCAAATCCTGCAATCCCTTGGGCTGCCGATTGCGGCGGGGCGCATTGAAACGGCGGCGCGAATTAACAGCCACCCACCGCTGCCCTTCCCTTTTGTGATTAAAGCGCTTAATGAAGGATCATCGGTTGGGGTATGGGTTGTTAAAACCCAAGATGATATGCCTGACCTAGAGCAATATGGCAATCAAGAATTTTTGGTTGAAGAATATATTGCGGGGCGTGAATTTACGGTTGCGGTCTTGGGCGGAAAGGCGCTTGCGGTTACCGAACTTATCCCCAATCAAGGATTTTATGATTTTGATGCAAAATATAGCCAAGGGGCAACCCAGCATATTTGCCCTGCAAAGATTGATGATGCGCTTTATGAACGCTGCATGGTGATGGCAGAAACCGCGCATTTTGCGCTTGATTGCAAGGGGCTTACCCGCACTGATTTTCGCTATGATGACACAAATATTAAAGACGCGCCTGCGCGGCTTGTTATTTTGGAAATCAACACACAGCCAGGCATGACCGCGCTTAGCCTTGCCCCTGAACAAGCCGCCAGCAAAGGCATCAGCTTTGATCAGCTGATTGACTGGATCATCAAGGATGCCTTGAAATGACGACAAAAAGAAGAATAAAAAAAAGCGCGCGGATATCTCGAACGAAACAAAAGAAAAAGCCGCCAAGCGACACAAAAATATTGCTGGTTCAATCTTGGAATTTTCTGTTAAAACACAAAAAATTAAGCGGGGTTGGCGGGCTTGGTATTTTGGGTTTTATATTATGGTTTGGATTCTGGCCGATTGCCAATTTGTCAGGTTTGACCCCTGCCATGCTAAATCAAATAATTGAAACCCATGCCATGAAAACAGGATTTGGCTTGGAACAGCTGGCACTTGATGGGCGCAAGCACACGCAGAAACATAAAATTATGGAAGCGATTACCCTTACCAATGGCACCCCCTTATTCTGGATTGACCTTGAACATACAAAACAGGAATTGCTGCAAATTGATTGGATTAAACAGGCAAGCATCAAGCGGCAATGGCCGAATAAATTACACATCACCATCCAAGAGCGTCAGCCCTATGCCATCTGGCAACATCAACGCCAATTTTTTCTAGTTGACCCAGATGGGGTTGCCTTTATCAGGCAGCCAAGCCAAGGCTTCTCAGATTTGCCTTTGGTTATTGGTCAAAGTGCGAATGTGCGCGCAGACGAGGTTTATCCGTTGCTTGACCAGCTAAGCCCCTATTTGCGGGATCAATTTCAAGCGGCAACCTTGATGCGCGAGCGCTATTGGATGCTGCATTTCAACCAAGGATTGCGCTTAAAATTGCCTGCGGATAGGCCAGGCAAAAAATTAACCCAATTCATTGAATTAATCGAAAATAGCCGCCTTGATTTAACCCATTTTGATCAAATTGACTTACGGCTGGAAGATCGTATGATCATGCGCCCGATTGCGCCTGTGGCGACACAAAAAACCGCCCCTAAAAAGGCAAAATCAAACATAAAAAGCGACCCGCCAAGCCCCGCACTTAACCCAACATTAATTTGCGCCCCAGATTGCGGGTAAGCTTATGAATAGGATGTTATAAATGACAATCGTTGCAGGCTTAGACATCGGATCATCTTACATTAGGGTATTGATTGCCCAAAAAACAGAACAAGGCTTTACGCAGCTTGGCGGGGCAATCGTACCATCATCAGGCATTGTATCGGGGCAGATCACCGCCTTTGATGCCGCCGCAGACGCAATCTCAACCGCGATTCATCGCGCAGAATCAGCAGCACAACAACATATTGATAATTTAATCATATCGGTCAATCGATCAAAAGCGATCAGCCATCAAACCCAGCACCAGATCAAAATTCCGTCCACACAAATCACCCAAGACGATGTACGCCGCCTGATCAGCGAAGCCAAAGCAAATATTGCCCTAAAGCCAGATCGCCAAATTTTACATTTAAACCCGATTGGGTTTTACATTGATGGCAAGCTTGAAAGCAAAAACCCCGTTAATCTTCACTCCAACAGCCTTAGCATTAAAATGCACTGCCTAAGCGTGGATGCAACCGCCGTTAAAAATATTGATGCCGCGCTTGCATATTGCAAAATAAAAGCGCATCGCAAGGTTTTTGCGCCCTATGCTGCGGCGCAATCGGTGCTTACCCCTGCGGAAAGTGAAATCGGTGCCATTGTTCTTGATTTTGGCGATCAAACCATTGGCATTAGCATCATTCGCCAGCATGCGCTGCAATTTGCAGCCAGCCTGCCCTTTGGCATCAATACGGTTCAAAATGATATTGCGCGCACGCTTGGTATAAATTCAAAAGAATCTTATCGGCTAATGTCGCGTCATGGAAATGCGCTGATGGCACCAAAAGATGCCAATAATTTTATTACCTATTATCTTGCAGGCGATGATCCCAGCAATCATCAGCACCAACAATCCGCGTCCCAGCTCAATAAGGTGATTAATGGGCGGGTTAAAGCGCTGCTTGAGGAAATTGAAAAAAAATTAAACAATGCAGGCTATGATCATTTGCATTTATGGCATTTTGTTTTAACGGGCGGCGGCGCAAACCTAGAAGGGCTGCACATGGTTGCAACCGAACATTTTAAAGCGCAGGTCAGAAACGGAAAACCGCAAGGGGTTTCGGGCGTGCTTGAAGGCTTTAAATTACCACAAGGCGCGTGCGTTATGGGGCTGGTTCAGCATTATAATTTCCATGCGCTTCAACCCAAATTTCTATCTGCTGCGGTCAAGCCCAAACGCGAAAATATTGACGGCAGAACAGGCTATCATTACCAGCTTTTAAACTGGTTCAAACGCTGTTTTTAAAAACATTTGATGCCATATTGAAGCGGGGGGATGCCCAAATGCGCAGCAAGCGTTTGCCCCAAATCGGCAAAGCTTGAACGCAGCCCCAAATTTTGCGGAATTACCCCCGCACCAAAGAATAATAAAGGCACATTTTCGCGCGTATGATTTGTGCCATGCCATGTGGGATCGCAGCCATGATCTGCGCTGATCACCGCCAAATCATCGGGGCGCATTTGATGGATAAAATCAGGCAAAATCGCATCCAATTTTTCAAGCTCCCGCGCATAGCCTTCTACATCGCGGCGATGCCCATAAAGCTGGTCAAAATCAACAAAATTGACAAAGGTCAAGCTTTCATCAGGGGCGGTTTTTAATTGATTGATCGCGTGATCCATCAAGCCTTCGGTGGTTGGGGCTTTTAAGCGTTTGGAAATGCCGCGACCTGCAAAAATATCGGCAATTTTTCCCACTGAAATGACGCTGCCGCCCGCAGCGCAAAGGCGATCCAGCAAGGTTTCCCCATGAGGGGGAACGGTTAAATCCTTGCGGTTGGCGGTGCGTTTAAAATCATCCGCATGGCTGCCAAGAAAAGGTCGCGCAATGACCCGCCCGATTTTATAGGGTTTACATAAAGTTTCTGCCAGCGCGCATAGATCATATAGGCGCTGAAGCCCAAAAACATCTTCATGCGCCGCAATTTGAAATACAGAATCCGCAGAACTATAGCAAATTGGCTTTGCTGTTTTAATATGGGTTTCGCCCCATTCTTGGATAATTTGCGTGCCAGAAGCATGACGATTTCCCAAAATGCCCGCCAAATTGCCTTGATCAATTAAAGCATCGGTTAATTCCTTGGGAAAACAAGGATTTTCATCTGGAAAATAGCCCCAATCAAAATCAACAGGCAGCCCCGCCATTTCCCAATGTCCGCTTGGCGTGTCTTTGCCGCGACTTTGTTCGGCGGCTGCACCGTAAGCTGCATTGATCGGGGGCATATCCTTCATGCCAGCAGGATAATGCCCCGTGCTGATCCGATAGGCCTCCCCAAGCCCAAGCCCAAGCAAATTGGGTATTTTCAAAGGATATTTTTCAGCAATATGCCCAAAAGTATCCGCGCCCACATCCCCAAAGGAAGCCGCATCGGGGGCTTCGCCAATTCCAAAAGAATCAATCACAAGGATAAATGCGCGCGCCATGCTTAATCAATCTGTTCCATAATGATGGGGGCAGAATCGGTTTTTGCAGCTGCTGGGTCAATCTGATAAGCGGATTTTAAAGCAGCAGCAGCGCGCTGCCACGCGCCTTCATCGGCAGCATGAATGATTGCAAGCGGGGTTTTTGAATCAAGCGCAGCATTTAACCCTGCAAGCTGTGTAAACCCGACCCTAGGGTCAATTTTTTGTTGCGGATCCGTGCGCCCGCCCCCAAGCCCGATAATCGCAATGCCGATCTTGCGCACATCAATTTTGTTTACAATCCCTGCATCATCCAAAAAACAGGGCGCAATATAGGGGGCGGATGCAATATAATCATCGGGTCGTTCCATCACATCCACAGGCCCGCCAAGCGCAGCAACCATTTTTGCAAAATATTGGGCAGCATCGCCGCTGCTAATTGCCTTATTGACCTTATTGCGCGCTTGTTCAAGCGATGATGCAAGCTTGCCTTGCATGAGCATTGCCGCGCATAAGGCAACAACGCATTCATGCAAGCGCGGGTCTTGATCTGTGTTTTGAAGATATTTTATAACCTCCATCACCTCAACGCCATTGCCTGCGCTATGCCCAAGCACCTGATTCATATCGGTAATTAATGCGCTGCATTGCAGTCCCAGCCCTTTTGCGACCTCAACAATATTTAAGGATAATGAGCGCGCCATATCATAAGTTGCCGCAAATGCACCAGAACCTGTTTTGACATCAAGCACCAAGCCTTCCAGCCCCGCAGCAAGCTTTTTTGAAAGAATGGATGCGGTAATAAGCGGGATCGATTCAACGGTTGAGGTTACATCGCGAATGGCATATAGGCGCTTATCCGCAGGCGCTAAATTCCCAGTTTGCCCGATAATCGCACAGCCCACCTGCTTGACAGTGCGCCGAAATAAATCAGGATCAGGGGCAGTTTGATAGCCTGCGATCGAATCCATTTTATCCAATGTGCCGCCCGTATGCCCAAGTCCGCGCCCTGAAATCATTGGCACAAAACCGCCGCAAGCGGCAATGATTGGGGCAAGCATCAAGCTAACCTTATCGCCGACCCCGCCCGTTGAATGCTTATCCAAGATTGGACCAGATAAATTCAAATGCTGCCAATCCAGCACATCGCCCGATTGGGTCATGGCGCGGGTTAAGGCAATGCCTTCTGTTTTATCCATGCCATTAAAAAACACCGCCATCGCAAAGGCTGCAATTTGCGCATCGCCAATTTTATGATCGGTAAGCCCGCGCACTAAAAAATCAATTTCAGCTTCATCAAGATGACCGCCATCGCGTTTTTTGCGAATAAGCTCTTGCGGGATATAATTATGTTGCATCTTATGCCAGATCGCTTGCAATGAAAGCACTTAGCAAATTTTCAATCTTTTTTGCAGCAATGCCAGCATTTTTCATCGTATGTTCATGGCTTAATTTAACCTTGCTAATGCCCGCAGCTTCATTGGTGATGATGGATAAGGCGGCAACCCGCATCCCTTGATGGCGCGCCAAAATCACTTCGGGAACGGTGGACATCCCAACCGCATTTGCGCCCATTATTTTTGCTGCCCTTATTTCCGCAGGGGTTTCAAAATGCGGGCCGCAAAACCACATATAAACGCCTTGATGCAATTCAATATTCTGTGTCTTTGCATGAGCAAGCAGGGAATCGCAAAATTCAGGATCATAGGCATCCACCAAATCCACAAATCGCTGATCGCCCTGTTCATTAAATAATGGCGATACGCCCGTAAAGTTAATGTGATCGCGCAGCAACATCACACTGCCAGAACCTGCATGTTCATCAATGCTGCCCGCAGCATTGGTTAGGATCAGATTTTCACAGCCAAATTGCTTTAGGGTGAAAATTGCGCCCTTCATCGCGCTTGCATCGCCTGTTTCATAAAAATGGGCGCGCCCTTGCATGACCGCGATTGGAACATCGCCAATATATCCCAGCACCAAACGCCCCTTATGACCTGCAACCCCTGCATTTGGGAAGCTTGGCAGCTGATCATAGCCAATATGAATTGGGTTTTTAACCTGATCCACAAAACCGCCCAAGCCAGAGCCAAGTACAATCCCAACCTTGGGGCTAAAATTGGGTGCAAGCCTAGAAAGCGTATCAAGCGTTGCCGTGATTTTTTCTGATAATATTTGCATGATTTAAGGCATTAATCGCGCAAAAGATCGTTGATTGATGTTTTGCTGCGCGTTCTTGCATCCACTTTTTTAACGATGACCGCGCAATATAGGCTGGGGCCTGGTTCGCCATTTGGCAAGTTTTTGCCTGGCAAGCTGCCCGCAACCACGACTGAATAAGCTGGAACGCGCCCCATAATCACTTCGCCCGTTTGGCGGTCAATGATTTTGGTGGAAGCCCCAATATAGACCCCCATGGATACGACCGCGCCCTCTTCAACGATTACCCCCTCGGCGATTTCGGAACGCGCGCCGATAAAGCAATTATCTTCAATGATCACAGGGCCTGCTTGTAAAGGTTCAAGCACCCCGCCAATGCCAACCCCGCCCGATAAATGAACATTCTTGCCAATTTGCGCGCATGAACCCACGGTTGACCATGTATCCACCATTGATCCTTGATCCACAAAAGCCCCTAAATTCACGAAGCTTGGCATTAACACCACAGATGGCGCAATATAGGCTGAATGTCTTACCGTGCAGTTTGGAACGGCGCGAAAGCCCGCATTTTGAAAATCTGCGGCTTGCCAGCCTTCAAATTTGCTGGGGACTTTATCCCACCAATGCGTATCATTGCCAGCCCCGCCCTTGATCATCACCATGCCATTTAAACGAAAGGATAATAAAACAGCCTTTTTAAGCCATTGATGCACCGTCCATTGCCCAACGGCTTCGCGGGTGGCAACCCGCACTTTGCCTTGATCCAGCAAAGTTAAGGTTTCATTGACGGCATCGCGCACCGCACCTTTTGTATCGGTTGAGATCGCTTCTTTTTGCTCAAATGCGCTGTTAATTTCAGCCTCAAGCTGGGATAGGGCGCGGGGATCTGTCATTTTTTAACTCCTTTGGTTTTTCTTAATTATTCGTGCCAACCATAAAGATGGCGCGGCTTAATAAATCTTCAAGGTTAATAAGATCATGGGTTTTTGAAAATTTTGCACCTGCTGCAAGCGAATCACCCGCTTTGCCTGGGATTAGCTGCAAATATTTACCGCCAAGCAAGCCATCTGACATGATTTTAAGTTCTGAATCGGCTGGAATAGCCAAAGTTTCATCAACATTAAGATCAATGACCGCCATAAAGCGCTGCATATCCAGCGCGATATTGGTCACGCTGCCAACTTCAACCCCGCCTAGGCGAATAAGCGCGCCTTGTGATAAGCCATCAATATTGTTAAATTCCGCCTTATAGCCTGTGCCTGTTTGCGCGCTTCCCGCCGACCCTGCCGACCAGCCAGCCAGCAAAAACAGCCCCGCAACCAACAAGACAACCATGCCCAATACGGCTTCAATCGCATTTCTGTTCAACGCTCTATCCCTTATTATTTTTGTTGTTTAAGCTTATTTGTTTCGGCGCGAATGATAATATCCTCAAGCACTTGTTCCAACAAAATCGCATCTTGGGTATAGTCAATCATATCGCCCGATTCAAAATTTTCAAATTCTGCGCCCGGGCTTAGCCTTAGCGATTTTGTGCCAAATAGCCCCGATGACACGATCTTTATGGAACTGTCATAAGGAAGCTGAACATCGCGATCAAAGCCAAGCGTAAGGGTGATTTCTTGATTTTGGGTGTTAAGCGCAATATCCTCAACCTGCCCCACTTTTATGCCCGCAATATTAACGGGGCTGCCCATCGTAATGCCTTGAATTTGTTTGAATGTCGCATGAAGCTTAAAAGATGCGCTGCCATTGCTGTTTGCATTTGAAGATGCGCTTAAAAAGGCAAGCATGACCAGCGCACCCATCAGCACACAGCCAAGCACAAAATGGCGGTAATCTTGAAATTCGCTGTTGAAAATTTTATGCATGGCTTTAAATCCCCCCCTGATTAAGGTTGCCATGCTTCATAATCGCCCGTCGCCTTTGGGCGTTTTCCGCCCTTATAAAGATGACCGCTGGGGCGATAAGCATGGCGCGTTCCCGTCATATTGGGGCGATGCGGCTTTTGCCATGAATGAGAGAGGGCTTTTGATAAGGAAGCATCATCTGGAAATTCATCACTGGTATGATGCAGCCAATTATAATGGCTGGAAGGCACCAAGCTTGCATCATCTTGCGAGGTCATTTTTTTGGCATCCTTGCTGTAAACAACCCAGCGCCGCCGTCTTTTATGGGGGCTTGGTTGCTTTTTATGCTGATAATAAAGATTGCCAAATTGATCCGTTCCGACCAATTCCCCAAAAAAAGTGGTAATCGCGCGCGTGATGATGTTTGCCAATGGTTTAAGCCTTTAAAAATTAAATTCAGCAGATGCAGCATAAGTGCTTTTCATATATGCTTGAATTTAGCGTTATGATTGCCTACATACAAGCATAATTTATGACATATTAAAAACATTAAGGCATATTCGCTATGATGAAAATTTTGGTTGCGCCCCACCCAGCGTTAAAGAAAAAGGCATTGCCCGTCACGGCAGTTGATGATGAAATTCGGCAAATTCTGGATCAAATGCTGGATACGATGTATCAGGCAAACGGCATTGGGCTTGCTGCCCCGCAAGTTGGCATTTCAAAGCGAATGCTGGTAATGGATGTCGCAGAAACAGATGAAGCCCCCGCCCCGATGAAATTAATTAACCCCATAATTCGCAAGGCAAGCGATGAAAGCGAAAATTATGAAGAGGGCTGCTTGTCCTTTCCAAAACAATATGCGCTGGTAAAACGCCCCAAAGCCGTCACCGTGGATTATGTGGATATTGACGGCAAAGATCAAACGCTGGAAGCAGATGGGCTGCTTGCCATTTGTGTTCAGCATGAAATTGATCATTTGGACGGCGTTAATTTTGTGGATCATATCAGCCGCATTCGCCGCGATATGATTATGCGACGCTTGAAAAAGATCGCATCATGAGCAGTAATATGGGCGGCAATATGGGGCTTATTGATTTTTTAAGGCTTGCCTTTAAATTAAGCATTCGCGATATGCGCGGCGGGTCAAATGGCTTTGTCTTGTTTATCATTGCGCTTGCGCTTGGCGTTGCCGCGATCAGCGCGGTTGGCAGCTTGCGCGCTGCCTTGGAATCAACGATTGAACGGGATGCAAGAACCTTGCTTGGCGGGGACGCAGAATTGCGCCTGTCCCAGCGCGCACCCAGCCTTGAACAGATGGCATTTATCAAGCAAAATGCTGCTGAAATTTCTTCGGTTATTACGCTTCGCGCAATGGCTTATGCTGAAAATGATCAACGCAATATCATTGAAATTAATGCGGTTGATGATGCTTACCCGCTTTATGGCAGCGTGGTGTTAAGCGCGGATAGCATGATTGCGTTTGATGAATTGCATCAAGTAATTGCGCCTGATCGCCCATTTCCCTTATTGGCGGATTCCAGAATTCTTGATCTGTTGGAGATTGAAATTGGCGATGCGTTAAGCTTGGGGGACGCTGATTTTTACCTTGCGGGGATCACCACCAGCTTGCCTGATAAAAGCAGCAATGCGCTTGATTTTGGGCCCGAGGTCACCATTTCTGCGGCGGCATTGGCAGCCACCAATTTAATCCAGCCTGGCAGCGTTGCGCGCTATTATACAAGATTGATTTTAAAAGAAGGCACAATATTCGCAGATTTTAAAACCGCCATTGAAACCGAATTTGCGGATGCAGGCTTTCGGGTGCGCGGCTTGGATCGCGCCGCACCAGGGCTGGATCGCTTTTTTGATCGCATTGGCAGCTTTTTAAATTTGGTGTCGCTGGCGACTTTGGTGATTGGCGGGGTTGGGGCTGCAAATGCGGTGCGCGCCTTTTTAACCCGCAAGGCTTCATCCATTGCAAGCTTAAAAGCGCTTGGTGCGTCGCAAGCCTTGATCTTTACGATTTTTCTGTTTGAAGCCTTATTTATGGCAGCGATTGGCATTGTGATTGGGCTTATGCTGGGCGCAGGATCGCTGTGGCTGCTTGCGCCTTTATTGCAAGATTATGTGCCATTAACCGCCAATATTGGGATTTATCCTTTACCGCTATTGGTTGCGGCAATGCTTGGCTTGCTGGTGACTTTAATTTTCATCATTTGGAGCCTTGGTCAAGCTGCGACCATTCCTGTTGCTGGCTTGTTTAGAAGCGCAGGCGGGCTTGGCGGTGCAATGCAATTGGGGCGCGCCCCTTTAAAATTATTATGGGTGATGGCAGCATTGCTTGCTGCTTTTATTGGCATGTGCTGGCTGATCACCCCTGATAAGCGGTTATTTTTCTATTTTATTTTTGGGCTTGCGGGCTTGATTGCAGGTTTTGCCCTAATTGGATGGGGAATATCCAAACTGCTAACGACTTATGTTGCGCATCCAAAATCCATTCCCTTACGCCTTGCGATTGCAGGATTATCCCGCCCAAATGCGCCCGCGATCAGCATTGCCCTATCGCTGGGGCTGGGGCTTACCATGCTGGTTGCGGTAAATGATTTACAAAGCAATTTGGATCAGCAGCTGGTGAATGTCACGACCGAAGACCGCCCAAGCCTGTTTGTGCTTGATTTACAGCCCAGCCAGCAAGCGCGCTTTGAAGCGATTATCGGTGATTATAATGCAGAAAATCAAACAGAGATCAGCCATTATGCAACGCCGCTTATGCGCGCCAGCATTACCCATTTGAACAATGTGCCAGAAGATAAAATTGAACCACCCGCAGATTTTCAGTGGGTAATGCGCGGTGATCGCGGCATTACATGGTCGGCAACCCCGATGCTGGCTGGCGAGGGACATATTACAAAGGGCGAATGGTGGGATGCTGATTATGATGGCGATCCGCTGGTAAGCTTTGACGCAGAAGCCGCAGCCGCCTTTGGGCTTAATGTTGGCGATCAGATTGGCATTAATCTATTTGGGCGCAAATTTGATGCGACCATTGCAAATTTGCGTTATATTGATTGGGCAAGCATGAATCTTAATTTTTTAATGGTATTTTCGCCAGGCATGTTAAGTAACGCCCCGCAAAGCGTGCTGTCTAGCATCAACGCCCCTGCCGAAGATGAAGCGGCGATTGAACGCGCTCTTACCGATGAATTTAATAATATTTCGGTCATTCGGGTGCGCGATGTGGTGGATAATATAACGCTTATTTTAACGCAAATGGCACTCGCGGTTAAAGCCATCGCTGCGGTTTCATTGCTTGCAGGGTTGATTGTGTTAATCGGGGCGCTAATGTCAGAACAATCAATGCGTTTACATGATTCAATCATCTTTAAAACCTTGGGGATCACGCGCTGGCAGCAAATGCTGGGCTGGCTTGGTGAATATAGTTTTATTGCACTGCTTGCTTCCATTTTGGCAGCGATTGCAGGGATTGCAACCAGCTTTTATGTGGTAAGCGCGATCATGCAAACCCCGTATCAGTTTGATTTTATGTCCATGCTGGGGATTTTAATTTTAGCATTGGTGCTTATATTGCCAATCGGGCTTGCTGCTGGGTTTCGTCTGCTTGGCAAATCCCCGCTAACCCTGCTTAGAAATATTTAAAAGCGCGTAATCAAGAATGTGAGCGCGTAATCAAGCATGTGAGCGCGTAATCAAGCATGAGACCGCATGCCGTCGCCAGTGCGACGAAAGCCTGCGCGGCGTGTGAGCGCGTAATCAAGCTCTCGCGGCGTGTGAGCGTAATTTAAGAAATATTTAACCTGCAACTATCCTTATTTATAAAAGGAAGCATGGATAATAAATGATCGCGCTTTAGGGCAATGCAGCCCTTGGTGCTGGTCTTGCCCTGTTCCCAAAGATGGATAAAAATCGCGCTGCCGCGCCCCGCAATCGGCTGATGATAATTATAATCCAGCACCAATAGCAGATCATAAAGCGAATCATCGCGCATCAATATTTCATGTGTATCCACGCTTGGCAGGGGCAGCAAGCGGTTATAGAATTGGCTGGCGGGATCATCGCACCAGCCCATAATTTGAGTGATCTTGGTTATTTCAAGCGGAAATTGCGGCAATGCGGGTAAGTTTGCAATGCGATCATGGCGGTAAAATAGGCTTAATATTTTATAAGCACCGATTGGGGTCATCCAATCCCCCTCGCGCTTTTGTTCAGGCGGGCAAAGCCCGTTTTTGCCGCAAATTGCAGGAAATTCCCGCCCATCTGGTAAGGTGAAGATGCCTGTTGATGATGCTGGTTTTGCTTTAAATGAAAAATTCATTGGTGATATGCTCAAATTTGGATTTATTTTGCGATCAATCTTGACCCCAGCCATGCTTTTGCTTAAACACATAATTGATAAAGCAAATTAAGCATAAAGCCAACATAAAGCATAAAGAGCCTGAGCATCGTGAACATCAAAAATTTTAAATTTCTTCCCTTGCCGCTAGCACCAAGCCTGATGGCGTTTCCTGCGATTTTATTGCTGTTCAGCCTTGGCACATGGCAATTATTGCGCTTGGATGAAAAAACAACCTATTTGGATCGGCTTTATGAACGCATGGAACTTATGCCCGTTCCCTTGCCTCAACTGGATCAATTATCGCTTGAAGCGTGGGAATTTCGCCCTGTAAGCGCCGTGGGTGAATTTATCCATGAACAAGAAATTCATATTATGAATCGCGCGCTAAATGGCAAAGAGGGGCTTAATATTGTAACGCCGTTCAAGCTTGCCCCGCCTTATGATCAAACCATCTTGATCAATCGCGGCTTTGTGCCTTTTGATAAAAAAGAAATTGCGGATCGCCCGCTTTCAGCAACCGCTGGGACGGTAAATTTAAGCGGGCTGCTGCGTTATGATCGCGGGCAGCCAACTTTGCGTAAATTATTATTGCCAGAGGCGGAGCTTGATAATAATCTGTGGTATGCGCTTGATATTGAGAAAATCAATGCGCGCTTGGGGCATCAATTTCCGCTTTATTATATTATGGATGATAATACCGAAATTCCAGGCGGGCATCCGCTTGGCAAACAATGGAAAATCAATGTTCAAAATGACCATTTGGAATATGCGATCACTTGGTTTTCATTGGGCTTTGCCTTGATTGGCATTTTTGCATTATTCGTTTATCAATGGCGAAAAACGCTTGGGCGAACAACGCCCGAGAAAACAACGCCCGGGAGAACAACATTTGTTTGAAGATTTTTTCAACAATGAATATTATCAGCAAATTATGGTGCTGCTAAAGGATATTTTGCCGATCATCATTGAATATGGCATTGCGCTTATCCGCGCCTTGTTGGTTTTATTAATCGGCTATTGGATTGCGCGCAGCGTTTCATCCTATTTGTCTAAAATCCTAGCAAAATTTGGCTATATTGATCAAACCATTCGCAATTTTATCCCGCTTTTTGTGCGTTATTTGGTGTGGGTATTTACGCTGGTTATTGTGCTGGCGCAAATTGGGGTGCAAACCGCCAGCATCATTGCGCTTTTGGGGGCAGCGGGGCTTGCAATCGGGCTTGCGCTTCAAGGGACATTGCAAAATATCGCTGCGGGCTTGATGCTGTTATTGCTGCGCCCCTTTCGGGTGGATGATTATATCGAAGCGGGCGGCATCAATGGCACCGTCAAGCAAATTGGCTTATTCAACACGGAAATGCGGTCCATTCAAGGGCAATATATGGCGGTTCCCAACAGCAATTTATGGAATGTGACCATTGTCAATTATTCCACCCACCCAATTGCGCGCATTGATATTGATGTCTCCATCGCTTATGAGGATGATATTGATACTGCGCTGGGCGTTTTGCGCGCACTTGCAGCGGGTGATGCTGAAATTTTAAAAGACCCCGAACCCCAATATTTGGTGATCAGCTTGGGGGCATCAGGCATTGATGTTCGCCTTCGATGCTGGGTAAAAAGCGCGGATCAGTGGAAAATTGGTTTCAGGCTTAACCGCGATGTGAAATATGCGATTGAGGCTGCGGGGTTAAGCATTCCCTTTCCGCAGCGTGTCTTGCATATTGTGAATGAACAATCTGAAAATGATAAAATTTAAGGGCTAGCAATGAAGATTAAATATGCCTCCACCCGTGATAAGGCACTTATTCACGATTTTGATTCGGTATTAATGGCGGGGCTTGCGCCAGATGGCGGGCTGTTTATGCCGCTTAGCATTCCCAAATTTTCCCATAATGAATGGCGGTTGATGCGCGGCAACAATTATGCCCAAATTGCCTTTAGGCTGCTGCGGCAATTCACTGAAGGCTCTGAAATTTTTGATGATGCGCTGCTTGAACGCTTAATCCATGATGCTTATGAAAATTTCAATCATGCTGCGATTGCGCCCTTATCGCAAATTGACCATAATTTATGGCTGTTGGAGCTTTATCACGGCCCAACTTTGGCCTTTAAAGATTTTGCTTTGCAGCTTACAGGGCGCATGATGGAACAGGCTTTGCTAAAAAGCGATAAGCAGATGACGATCATTGGCGCAACTTCTGGTGATACAGGATCGGCGGCGATTGCGGGCTATCGCGGCAGGAAGAATATGAAAATCTTTATTCTGCATCCCAAGGATAAAGTATCGGAAATTCAGCGCAAGCAAATGACCTGCTGCCCTGATGAAAATGTGTTTAACATTGCCATAGAAGGCAATTTTGATGATTGCCAAGCAATGGTAAAACACATGTTTGAAGATCATCATTTGCGCCATCATTTAAATTTGGGGGCTGTAAATTCGATTAATTGGATGCGGGTTGCCGCGCAAACGGTTTATTTTGCGGTGGCAGCATTGCGCCTTGGCGGCCCTGATGTTTGCGTGAATTTTGCCGTGCCAACGGGCAATTTTGGTAATATTTTGGCAGCATGGCTGGCAAAGCAAATGGGGCTTAACATTAATCAGCTTGTGATTGGATCAAATCAAAATGATGTCTTAACGCGGCTTATATCGCATAATGCGATGGAAAAGCAGCCCGTTATTCCAAGCCTTGCCCCGTCTATGGACATTCAAGTCTCCAGCAATTTTGAACGCTATTTGTTTGATTTACTGGGGCAGAATTCGGATCAATGCGAAGCGTTAATGCATGAATTTAAAACCACAGGCAATATGAAGCTAACCCATGATTTATGGCAACGCCTGCGCCGTGATTTTCAAGCCCACAGCCTTGATGATGATGCGATTAAGGCGGTTATGCGCCGCATTTACAACCAATCAGGTATCGTGATTGATCCGCATACGGCATGCGGGGTTGCCGCCGCAGAACAATGTTCGGATGATTATGAAAATCCAATGGTGGTTGCAGCAACCGCGCATCCCGCTAAGTTTCCAGCGGCGGTCAAAGCAGCTTTTCAAGATCAGCCCCTTGATCTTGATCCACCGCAATCAATCAAACAGCTTTACAATCATCCAGAGCGGTTTAAGGTAATCCCCAATGATTATGATGCCGTTAAATCCTATATAGAAAGCAACGCATGAAACGGGATATAAAAATCACCACGCTTGATAATGGCATGATGGTCTTGTCGGATCACAGCCCCCATGTTGAAAGCATCACGGTTGGCTGCTGGTTTAATGCAGGCGCGCGCGATGAAGCGGATGATCAAGGCGGGGCGGCCCATTTTCTGGAACATATGGCGTTTAAGGGGACAAAGCGGCGCACAGCGCGCCAAATTTCCGAAGAAATTGAACAGGTTGGCGGCTTTATGAATGCCTATACAGGGCGTGAGCGCACCGCTTATCATATGCGCCTGTTAAAAGATGATTTGCCGCTTGGCATCGATATTTTGGCGGATATATTGCAATATCCAACTTTTGACCGCGAAGAGTTTGAGCGCGAGCGCGGGGTAATCTTGCAAGAGATTGGGCAATCTGAAGACACGCCTGATGATATTATTTTTGATCGCTTTCAAGCAAGTTGCTATCCTGATCAGGCGATTGGTCGCCCGATTTTGGGCGAAGCTGCAAGGATCAAAAGCTTTACCCCAGCCGATATTTCAAGCTTTATGGATCAGCATTATGCGTGCGATCAAATGGTGATGGTTGCTGCGGGCAATATTGACCATGATCAATTGGTAAAGCTTGCACAGGATCATTTTAAGGGCTTGCCAGAAAAAGCGCAGCATAAAACCAGCCAGCGGCGCGCGATGCCCGTTTATCGCCCCGCTCAGCACCGCGAACAGCGCGATAATGAACAGGTGCATTTGATGCTGGGCTATGAAGGCTTTGGCTATTGCGATGATGATTTTATTGCAATGAATTTGTTTGGCAGTCTGTTTGGCGGCGGCATGTCATCGCGGTTATTTCAGCGCATTCGCGAAGAGCTGGGGCTGGTTTATAATATCTCCACCTTGGAAATGCCCGCCAGCGATAGCGGCTTATTCGCGATTTATGCAGGCACAAGCAATGAAGATGCCGCGACCTTATTAAGCGCGCTGATGGTTGAAATTGACAAGGTGCAAACCAAGCTGGAACCCCAAGAAATTGAACGGGCAAAAGCGCAATTAAAATCGGGGCTGTTAATGTCGCGCGAATCCATGTCATCGCGTGCAGAACAGCTTGCGCATCATATCCATACTTATGGGCGGATCATTCCTGATGCAGAAATTATTGAACGCATTGATGCAATTACCGCGCAAGATTTATTGCGCAGCGCACAGCGTATTTTTAAAGCAAAACCAAGCTTGGCAGCCATTGGACCGATTGATGCTGTGCCAATGCTTGAAAGCCTTACCCCATTAGCCGCCTGATTTAAAAGGGATTACGCAAATGACAAACATCAATTACTGGCTGATGAAATCAGAGCCATCAAGCTGGTCATGGCAAGATCAACTGGATGCAGCCGATGCTGGAACGGGCTGGGACGGTGTTCGCAATTATCAAGCATCCAATAATATGAAAGCGATGGAAATTGGCGATTTGGCGTTTTTCTATCATTCCATTAAGGAAAAACAAATTGTTGGCATTGTGCGCATTACCGAACTTTATAAGCCTGATCCAACCGATGCTTCGGGGCGATTTGGCATGGTTCAATGCGCCGCCCATCGTTCTTTTGAGCAGCCCGTGACGCTTGCACAAATCAAAAATGAGCCAAAATTGGCAGAATTATCGCTTATTCGTCAATCCAGATTATCGGTGATGCCGATTGATCCTGAAAGCTGGAAGCTAATATGCCAGATGGGACACACCAATCCAGCATAAGGCTTAATTTAAAGTCCTTTCCCAATATTGTTGATCGGTTTAAGCAAAATGCGCTTGCCCAGCAATCCAGGGTTGCGCTGCTTATTCCCTTTGGTTTTGGGCTGGGGGTTGGGGTTTATTTTATCTATCCTCCGATCACGATAGGGCTGCCTTTATGGATCGGCTTAGGCTTGCTGCTATTGGGGGTGATCGCCCGCAATATTCCCTTTAAATTAGGATGCTATTTTCTGGGGCTGGTTGCCATCGGGGTTGGCTATACAGCGTGGCATCTTGACGGGCGCACCAATTTCATCACCCAAATTGTTGATTTAAAACAGGTGGAAACACGCATAGAGCGGATTGAACATCAATCCGAATCGCGCAAGCGCCTGTGGCTGCGCATTCAGCCAAGCATTTTGCCTGAATCGGCTTTGGCGAATGGATCGCATGAACCCATTATGGTGCGCGTTATTCATCGCGGCAAGGCATTGCTTGCAACCAATCAAATCATGCTTGTTGATATAAAATTATTCCCGCCCGCGCCCCCGCCCTTTCCCCAAGGCTATGATTTTCGCCGCTATGCCTATTTGCATCAGATCAGCGCAACGGGATTTATCCGTAAAATTCATGCAGCCGCACCCCATGAACCAAGCATGGCTGATCCCGCGATCATGGGCTGGGTTAATGGCGTTCGCGAAGACATATCGGTTCGCATTCGTGATATAGTTGCGCCTGTTTCCAAGGATTCAGCCGCAGTTGCAGCGGCGTTAAGCGTTGGGGATCGCGCGGGCTTAAGCAGGGAAATTATTTCAGCCATGCAAGCATCGGGATTATCGCATTTGCTGGCAATTTCAGGGCTGCATCTAGGGCTGGTTGCGATGATTGGCTTTGGCATGATGCGCTGGTTACTTGCCTTGATGCAACGCCCTGCCTTATTTTATAATTCCAAGAAGATCGCGGCTTTGACGGCGATTCCCTGCCTATTCATTTATTTGCTGCTGGCTGGTGCAACCCCGCCCACCCAGCGCGCCTTTATTATGACGGGGTTAATTATGCTGGCGATTTCATTGGATCGTTATGCCTTGTCTTTGCGGCCATTGGCGATTGCGGCAATGGTAATTTTAATGATTAATCCTGGGCATTTGGTATCAATCAGCTTTCAGCTCTCTTTTGCAGCCGTGATTGCGCTTTCTGGGGTGTTTGAATGGCGACGAGGCCGTTTGGCGCGGCAACTTAATGATAATCCAGATTATTACCAGCAACGACAAAGACAGGGCTTGCCGCATATTTTGATGAAAATCATCCGCTATTTTGGCTTGATCATGCTAACATCCTTGGTCGCAAGCATGGCAACCGCCCCGTTTGTTGCCTATCATTTTGGGCAATTTAGCTGGGTTGCAATCATTGCCAATCTGATTGCAATTCCGCTGGTGGGGCTTTTCATCATGCCCTTATTAATGATTTCGTTAATGTTGATGCCGCTTGGGCTTGATTATCCTTTTTTGATGCTGGCTGGCTATGGGATTACCCAATTATTAAGCGTTGCAAGCCTTTCATCATCCTTGCCTTTGGCGGGCATTATGGTTTCTCCGCCATCTGCAATTTGGCTGCTATTATTTGCCTGTTGTGCTGCGCTGGGTTTTATTTTTACGCATTTCTTTCGATATGTTTTTGCGGGGCTTACCCTGATATGCTTGGCTCTTGGATTATTATATCTGCCATCAAAACCTGTAATGATGATCGCAAATAATGCACGAATCACAGGGCTTGTGCAAGCGGATGGCATTTATATTGACCATCCAAGGCGCGCTAAATTCACGCAGCGCATCTGGTCAAGCCGGCTTGGATTGCCGATCAAAGGGAATTGGCAACAGCCCATGACAGGGCTTAAATGCAGCGACATGACATGCGATTATCATATATATGATGCCCATATCGCGATTGTAAAAGCAAAGCTTAATCCCAAACCCAGCCCGATGATGATCAAAGCCTTATGTCAAAATTCCGATATGGTTTTTGCGCCCTATATTTTTGATAAAAAGCCATGTTCGCATGAAAAATTAGTAACGGCGCTTGATTTACAGGAAAAGGGCTGGCATCATATTTATAAAACAGGTAAAGGATTTAGCATAGAAACCGCAAAAGCAGCGGAAACACCGCATCCTTGGCAATATTATCAAAAGGATTGAATCCTTTTGATAATTAACAAGCGCGACTGCGCATCATCGCGCACGATGAGCGTAAACACAAAGAGTCAAAAGGATTGAAGTCTAAATGACAGATCATATTTTAAAAGTGCCTGAAATCTTAATTGATGAACAAAGACTGACCAAGCGCATTAATGATTTGGCGGTTGAAATGGCAAAAAGCCTGCCCGTGGAATGCAGCTTGGTTGTTTTGCTAAAGGGCGGCTTTATGTTTGCGGGCGATTTATACCGCGCCTTGGGGCAAGCGGGCTTGCGCCCACGGATTGAATTTATGCGGATTTCATCTTATGGAAAGGCGAAAACATCATCAGGCGAGGTGATTTTAACGGGTCCTGCACCAGAAGTGCGCGGCAAGGATTTATTGCTGGTGGATGATATTTTGGATACGGGGCGATCCCTGCAATTTGCAAAAGATTTTTTTAATGATGCAGGGGCAAATTCTGTTACCAGCTGTGTGTTGCTGGATAAGCCTGAACGGCGCGTGATTGATGTTACCGCAGAATTTGTGGGCTTTGAAGTGCCTGATCGGTTTATTGTTGGTTATGGCATTGATTATGCAGAAGATTATCGTTATCTGCCCTATATTGGGGTGATTGATTGATGCAGGATAGGGTCAATATTGCCATTATGGGCGCTGCGGGGCGCATGGGTAAAATGCTGATTCGATCGGTCATGCTTCATCCAAAAGCGCGGCTGGTGGGGGCAATTGCCTCTTCAAATTCATCTGTTTTGGGCATGGATAGCGGGCTTGTTGCGGGCATGGATCAAAATCATATTCCTTTTCGGGATGATTTTATTGAATTGCTGGCGCATGGCCTTAAGCAGCATGATGATCAACAAGGCGATAATACCCATCCCGTTCATGTGGTGATTGATTTTTCAACCAAAGAAAATGCGCTCAACACCGCAAGCCTTTGCGCGCAAAATAATAATGCACTGGTGCTGGGGGTGACGGGGTTTAATCCCGCAGAGCAAGCGCAATTATCCAAAATCACCCGTCATTGCCCGCTGGTTCAAGCCGCCAATTTCAGCATTGGGGTAACTTTGGCATGCGTGATGGCAGAAAAAATGGCGCGCATCTTGGATGATGATTATGACATAGAAATCGTTGAAATGCACCATAAGCATAAGCTGGATGCCCCTTCTGGAACGGCGCTTGCGCTTGGAAAAGCGGCTGCCAAGGGACGCGATATTGACCATGAAACCCGTGCGATTTATGAACGGGCGGGGCATATAGGCGCGCGCGGGCGCGGTGATATTGGCTATGCTGCTTTGCGCGGCGGCGATGTGGTGGGGGATCATCAAATAATCTTTGCAGGCAATGGCGAGCGGGTAAGTTTGGGGCATCAAGCCAGCGACCGCCATATTTTTTCAGATGGTGCGGTGCGTGCTGCAATCTTTGCAGCCTCTGCTGCAAAAGGGCATTATTCAATGCGCGATGTGCTTGGGCTTTAAGCATTGTATTTCGCAATAATTCTTGGTGGTTTATGCTTGAAGCGTGATGGTTTTTGCGCTAACACATATAAAGAAAGATCAGGGTTGCAAGACGCATTTTATGCATGAACTCGGTCAGGTTCGGAAGAAAGCAGCCGCAATGTGTAAATGCGGGTTTGCATCGCCCTGATCTTTCGCTAAATGATCGTCTTAATCTAGCTTGCTTTAATCTAATGGCGCGTGACCCTTTACATGACACAGCAACCTTATCGCGTTCTGGCGCGCAAATATCGCCCCAATAATTTTGATACGCTAATTGGTCAAGATGCGCTGGTGCGCACCCTTACCAATGCCATCACCCATAATCGGGTTGCGCAAGCCTTTATGCTGACGGGGGTGCGCGGGGTCGGCAAAACCACCACGGCGCGGATCATCGCAAAGGCTTTAAATTGTATTGGGACGGACGGAAAAGGGGATGCAACCCCAAGCCCGTGCGGGGAATGTTCAAATTGCGTTGCCATCAGCGAAGATCGCCATGTTGATGTAAAAGAAATTGATGCTGCCAGCCATAATGGCGTGGATCAGGTGCGCGAAATTTCAGAAAATATTCATTATCGCCCCAGCCAAGCCAGATATTCCATTATCATTTTGGACGAAGTCCATATGCTAACCACCCAAGCCTTTAATGCAATTTTAAAGACTTTGGAAGAACCCCCCGCCCATGCAAAATTCATTTTTGCCACGACCGAAATTCGTAAAGTGCCGGTGACTGTGTTAAGCCGCTGCCAGCGTTTTGATTTGCGGCGCGTTCCCTTAATGCAATTAAAGGCACATTATGAAGCGATTGCGGCATCGGAACAGGTGGAATTTGACGAAGAAGCAATCAGCTTGATCGCACGCGCAGCCGATGGGTCGGTGCGTGATGGGCTTTCTTTGTTGGATCAAGCAATCGCGCTTGATGGTGACAAGATCGCACTGGATCAGGTGCGAATCATGCTGGGGCTGGCGGATCGCGCCTTTATTTGGGAAATTTACGAAGCGATGCTTGCGGGCAAAGTGGATCTGGTGCTGGATAAATTACAAGATTTACATCATCGCGGCGCAGATCCGCTGGTGATCACCCATGATATGCTGGATATTACCCATTTTCTAACCCGCGCCAAAATGTCCAGCAA